>JAZUNB010000055.1:0-32589 GCA_045603925.1 Eubacteriales bacterium | reverse complement strand
AAAAAATATTATATAATATATATAGAAAATCAAAGGAAGTGTAATATGTTAAAAAAGAAAAAAGTGACAACTGAAGTTGATTGGGCACTAGCAGATATGATTCAAGCTCAAAAGAATTATGATCGAGCTCTTCAAAATTTTAACAATGCTGACTTTGAATTTTTTGATATTGCAAATAAAGAATTGACAATAGCGCAATTACAGCTAGATGTTTCAATAACGAAACTGCGGCAGCTATGTCAAATTACGGGTATGGTACCATCCCGCTCACCAATTAAAGTAACCTATTATCCTGAATGATAATTTTAAAAGACACGCACAGCAAATTATACATATCAAATTATGTATCGTTGGTTCAAATCCAACTCTGTCCAATTGAGCAGATCGTCAAGAGGTAAGACAATAATTAAAAATGTATGTGTCTTGTATATATTGCCATGTAGCCAAGAGGTAAGGCAACGGACTTTGACTCCGTCATTCCGCTGGTTCGAGTCCAGCTATCCCAACCAGAAAAAGACCTTGTCGAAAGACAAGGTCTTTTTCAATGGAGCGTTCCCTTTGGTCCCGTGATGTTTGTATAAAACCGCAGATTTATACATAATTATGAATGAATGGTAAAAAATGCAAAAAACACTTGCAATTCTTAAAAAGTGTGCTACACTATATTTAGCACTCAAAAGTCGCGAGTGCTAAATTCCGACATGGAGGCTCGAAAAATGAAATTAAAACCTTTATTTGATCAAGTTGTTATTAAAATGGAGGAAGCGGAAGAAACGACCAAGAGCGGTATTATTCTTACTGCCTCTGCCCAGGAAAAGCCCCAGATCGCCGAAGTTCTGGCGGTAGGTCCCGGCGGCTATGTAGATGGAGAAAAGGTAGAAATGGTCGTGAAGGTTGGCGACCGCGTTGTGTTGAAGAAATACGGTACTACCGAGATCAAAATCGATGGGGAAGAGTTCCTCATCACCCGTCAGAGCGATATTTTAGCTCTGGTTGAAGAATAAGGAGGTTCGTTATGGCAAAGCAAATTCAGTATGGCGAAGAAGCCAGAAAGTCTCTGCAAAGAGGCGTTGATAAATTGGCCGATACGGTGAAGATCACCTTGGGCCCCAAGGGCAGAAATGTGGTGCTCGAGCAGAAATTCGGTACCCCCTTGATCACCAACGACGGTGTGACCATCGCCAAGGATATTGAGCTGGATGATCCCTTTGAGAATATGGGTGCCCAGCTGGTGAAGGAGGTTTCCACCAAAACCAACGATATCGCCGGCGACGGTACCACTACCGCTACTCTTCTGGCCCAGGCCATTATCCGCGAGGGGATGAAGAATGTGGCGGCCGGGGCCAATCCCATGGTGGTTCGCAAGGGCATTCAGAAGGCAGTAGACTGCATTGTGGATACCATCCACAGCAATTCCCAGAAGGTTACCTGCAGTGAGGATATCGCGCGAGTGGCTACCGTTTCCTCTGCCGATGAGAATGTGGGTCAGCTGATCGCCGAGGCCATGGAGAAGGTCTCCACCAACGGTGTGATCACTGTGGAGAAGTCCAAGACTGCCGAAACCAGCTGTGATGTGGTGGAAGGTATGCAGTTTGACCGCGGCTATATCTCTCCCTATATGGTAACCGATACCGAAAAGATGGAGGCGGTGATCGATGATGCCTTCCTGCTGATCACCGATAAAAAGATCAGCAATATTCAGGAGATCCTGCCTGTTTTGGAGCAGATCGTGCAGGCCGGTAAGAAGCTGGTCATCATTGCCGAGGATATCGAGGGCGAGGCCCTTGCAACTCTGATCGTCAATAAGATCCGCGGCACCTTCTCCTGCGTGGCGGTAAAGGCCCCCGGCTTTGGAGATAACCGTAAGGAAATGCTGCAGGATATTGCCATCCTGACCGGCGGGCAGGTCATCAGCGATGAGCTGGGACTGGAACTGAAGGCCGCCACCATCGATATGCTGGGCCGCGCCACCCAGATCGTGGTGCAGAAGGAAAAGACCATCATTGTGGGCGGCTCCGGTGCCAAGGAGATGATCGCCGCGCGGGTGGATCAGATCCAAAGCCAGATCGCGGTTACCACCTCTTCTTATGACCGTGAGAAATTAGAGGAGCGGTTGGCAAAACTCTCCGGCGGTGTTGCTGTCATTAAAGTCGGCGCCGCAACCGAGACCGAGATGAACGAAAAGAAGCTTCGCGTTGACGACGCTCTGGCCGCCACCAAAGCGGCAGTAGAAGAGGGCATCGTTGCAGGCGGCGGTACTGCTTATATCAAGGCGATCGAGGTGGCCTCCAAATTGCTGGAGGAGACCGAGGGCGATGAGCATACCGGTGTGCAGATCGTGCTGAAGGCTCTGGAGGAGCCTGTTCGTCAGATCGCGGCCAATTGCGGTCTGGAGGGCTCTGTTATTCTGGAGAATATCCGTAAGAATGCCGATGTAAATTATGGCTTCGATGCTTTTAAGGAAGAGTATTGTGATATGCTGAAGGCAGGCATTGTGGATCCTGCTAAGGTTACCCGCAGCGCTCTGCAGAATGCCGCCAGCGTTGCCGCTATGGTGCTGACCACCGAAAGCCTGGTTGCCGAGATCAAAGATCCTGCGGCAGAAGCCGCTGCCAATGCCGCTATGAATCAAATGGGCGGCGGAATGTATTAATAGAACTTTTGCGAGCCATCCTCGGATGGCTCGCTTTTTTATTGACACCTTTTCTTAAAAATGATATAGTTAATTTATAAAATTTAAGGAGATTCGTGAATGAAACGACTGCTTTGTTTTATTCTCATATTTTGCTTGTTGATTCCACTTGCTTCTGCAAGCGAGGGGGAGATGACCCTTTCGGTCAGCGAGGTGATCGGTGGGGTGGGGGATACCGTTACCGTTACCTGCCGCCTTACGGGCGCGCCCGCCTGCTCTTCTTTTCGGATCATTCTGCCGTATGATCAAGCCTGCCTGAAACCCCTTTCGGGTGCATTGGGCGCCTCTCTTTCGGGTCAGACCGGGCTGAATACCGCGGCCACTTATCAGGATCAAAGCGCAGTGGTGGCGGTTGCCGCAAACTCCGGACCCGTATTAAGCGGCGATCAGGAATTGTTTACGGTGGAATTTGAGATCCTTGCCGCCCCCGAGAGCGGCAGTGTTCTTTCTCTGAATATTGCTCATCAGGAGTTTTTTTCTACCGATCTTGCGCGGCTTCGCCCCATTGTTGCAAACGGCGCTGTTTATCTCAATACCTACCTGCCCGGCGATATCGATCTGGATGGGCAGGTGGATCTGTTGGACGCGGTGCTCCTGCTTCGTAAGCTTAGCGGCAACCTGCCTGCAGATGCACCTTTCTTTTTGCTTGCGGCAGATGTAATAGATACCGGCGACTGTGAGGTGAATTCCGCCGATGTTGCCCGTATGTTGCAGTATATTACCGGTGTGCGCGAGGATGGCGCAGTGGTTCCCCTTCAAAGGGTAACGGTTGTGCCGAGTATAAATATATGATGAAGAAACAGCGAAAAAATTTCAAAGCCCTCGAGGTCATTACAGCGGTTTTTCTGGCGGCGCTGATCTCGGTCTTTTTATTGAGCTTTACCGCCTATACCGAATTTACCGCCTTGAAAAACTCGCTCTTTTTTACCGTCTCGGGCGGTTACGCGGTTTTATTGGTAGTCTTCGGGGTAGAAGGAATGCTGGCGGGAATGTATTCCCCCCGCGCTCTTTGGGAAAAGCTGCGCCCCGATTCTTGGGTGCAGTATCTGCTGCTGGGCTATCTGGCATTGACCGCCCTTTCTGCCGCTTTTTCGGATTATCCGGCGGAGGCTTGGCTGGGCGGAAGCCGCACCGAAGGCTTTCTGACCCTCTTTCTCTATGTCTTTTGCTTTTATGGGGTGGCCAAATTCGCCAAGCCCCAAAAGTGGATGATCTATCTCTTGGGCGGCGCGCTGGTGCCCTTTTCGGTGCTGGGGCTTTTGCAATTGCAGGGCTTCAATCCCTTTGACCTTTACCCCGAAGGGATGAATTATTTCGATGCGGGCATCAAGTATGCGGGAAAGTATCTGTCCACCCTCGGTAATGTGGATCTGGGCGCCGCCTTTTTGTGCCTGGCCATCCCTGCGCTTCTGGTCTATATCGTCCGCGCCAAAGAAAAACTGCGTTTTCTGCTTCTCCTGCCCTTGGGGCTGACCCTTTGGTTCTTTTTGAAAATGTGGGTCTTGGCAGGGCTGGTGGGCGTTTTCTGCGGGCTGATTCTTGCTCTGCCGTTTCTTTTTGCCTTTAAAAAACGCCCGCTTTTGATCTATTACATTGCTTTGGCGGCGGCGGTTCTCGGCGGATTTGCGGTATTGTATTTCGTTGATCTCGGCGGAATGTTGGGAGAGCTCCATCAGATCCTCCATGGCGCGGTCAGCGATTCCTTCGGCACAGGCCGCATTTATATCTGGCGCAGTGTGCTGGAGCGGGTGCCGGAGCATCTTTGGTTCGGCGCAGGCCCCGATACTCTGTTGAAGGCCGAGATCGCCCCCTTCTCCCGGGAGGATAAGGCCGCAGGCCTGATGATCTATGGCCTCATCGATTCTGCCCATTGTGAATACCTGAATGTATTGTATCATCAAGGCGTTTTCGCCTTGCTGACTTATCTCGGCGCCTTGGCGATGGCGGTGGTCAAGGGGGCCAAAGCGGCCCTTTCCCGCCCCGAAGCGGCAGTGCTCGGCGGCGCAGTGCTTTGCTATTGTGTTCAGGCCTTTTTCGGCATCAGCCAGCTGATCACCGCCCCCTTCTTTTGGGTGGCCTTAGGTCTTTTGGAGCATTATACCAAGGAATAATTCATATTTGAGGGCTCTCTCCCATATATAGAGATAGGAGGGAACCGCAATGAAGAAATTCTTGTTTATTTTATTGATCGCCGCTGTTACTCTTTCGGGGTGTAAGAGCGCAAAACCGCCTGCAGAACCCCCTGCTCCTTATGATACGGCAGGGGAGAAAACGGTGGTCTTTCACGGGGATGTCACCTTTCCTATCTCCTTTACGGTGGATGGTCAGCAGCAGATCCCAAGCGGAACCTATTGGTTCTATGAATTGCAAAATGCCTATGGCCGCAGTTGGGAAGGGTCTTTCTTTACTTATGATATCAAGGATCTGGAGCTTTCAGGCAGCCGCCCCTATTCCAAGCTGGGCAAACGGAACTGCTTCGCCACCAATGGCGATTGGCCGCTCTTTTTAAATCCGGTCCATACCGAGTATTCCGCCTCCAATCAGGAGCGGGTGGAGCCCGGGCTGATCCTTTTGGCGCAGCAACAGTTGATCGCCAATCAAATGGCGGATCAGACGGTGATCATTACCGATCTCTGGCAATGCGACCTGGATGGGGATGAAAAAGAAGAGACCCTCTTTAAGGCCTGCAATTGCGCCGTTGCCGAAGAGGGCGCGCCTCAATACTGCTTTTTGGCCTATGTGAAGGAGAATGCCTGCCAGGTGCTCTATCGCTCCTTCCATCCCGATGGGAATTCTCCTCTTAAGGAGCTGAAGCCTATGGTCTGCGATCCCGAGGGCGATGGCGCCTGGTCGCTGATGATCCGTCAAAAGGGCGACTATAACAGCCTGGCTGTTTACAGCTTTTCCGGCGGGAATTTCACCAAGAATTATGAGATCTTCTTTTAATCTTGACAAACGGTGGATTCTTCGCTATAATAACCTGGTAAATGCAATGAAGGGAAGAAGTAGCGTTTTCGTAGCCCTCAAGAGAGTTGCCGGTGGGTGCGAGGCAATGGGGAAGAAGGCGTGAATACATCCCGGAGCAGCTTTGCTGAACGGTTAGTAGGCAAAGCCGGTGACCTTCCGTTACCAAGGAAAGTAGGTTTCTACTTGCAAAGGGATCTTTCGCGAGGAAGATCCGATGCAGAGGTGGTACCGCAAAAAGAAATTTTTGCCCTCTGTCCCGATGGGGACAGAGGGCTTTTCATTTGAAAGGAAGAAAAATATGAAGATTTATGAAGAATTAGTTGCCCGCGGCTTGATCGCCCAGGTCACCGATGAGAGCGAGATCCGCGATCTGATCAATAACGGAAAAGCGACCTTCTATATCGGCTTTGACCCTACCGCCGATAGCCTCCATGTGGGCCATTTTATGGCCCTCTGCCTGATGAAGCGCCTGCAGATGGCAGGCAACCGCCCCATCGCTCTGGTCGGCGGCGGTACCGCCATGATCGGCGATCCCTCCGGCAGAACCGATATGCGCTCCATGATGACCAAGGAGACCATTCAGCATAATTGCGATTGCTTTAAGAAGCAGATGGAGCGGTTCATTGAGTTCGGCGAAGGCAAGGCTCAGATGGTGAATAATGCCGACTGGCTGCTGGATCTCAACTATGTGGATGTATTGCGTGAAGTGGGCGCCTGCTTCTCGGTAAATAATATGCTCCGCGCCGAGTGCTATAAGCAGAGAATGGAAAAGGGCCTCTCTTTCCTGGAGTTCAACTATATGATCATGCAGTCTTATGACTTCTATCATCTGTTCCAGAATTACGGCTGTAATATGCAGTTCGGCGGCAACGACCAGTGGAGCAATATGCTGGGCGGTACCGAACTGATCCGCCGTAAGCTGGGTAAGGATGCCCACGCCATGACCATCACCCTGCTTTTAACCAGCGAGGGCAAAAAGATGGGCAAGACCGCCAGCGGCGCGGTGTGGCTGGATCCCAATAAGACCTCTCCCTTTGATTTCTATCAGTATTGGCGTAATATCGATGATGCCGATGTGCTGAAGTGCATCCGTATGCTCACCTTCCTGCCTCTGGAGCAGATCGATGAGATGGATGGCTGGGAAGGCAGCCAACTGAATAAAGCCAAAGAGATTTTGGCATATGAGCTGACCAAATTGGTCCATGGCGAAGAAGAGGCCCAAAAAGCAGAAGCAAGCGCCAAGGCCCTCTTCGGTCAGGGTAGTGCCGAGAATATGCCCACCTATGAAGTGGCGGAAGAAGACTATACCGAGGGCTCGGTGGATGTCATCACCCTTCTGGTCAAGAGCGGCCTGGTGCCCTCTCGCTCCGAGGGTCGCCGCGCCATCGAGCAGGGCGGCGTCAGCGTGGAAGGCGAGAAGATCACCGATATCCACACCGCCTATACCAAGGAGCAGGTTGCGGCCGGCTTTGTGCTGAAGCGCGGTAAGAAGAAGTTTGTCCGTATCATCAATGGCTAAAGATACCAAAACCAACGCCATGCGCATTCTGGAGCAAAAGGGCATCCCTTTTGCGGTCAACCTTTATGAGTGCGAGGAATTTATCGATGCGATCCATGTGGCGGATCAATTGGGTCAGCCCTATGAGCAGTCCTTTAAAACCTTGGTGGCAGTAGGGAAGAGCGGCGGCCATTTCGTCTTTGTGCTCCCCATCGCTGAGGAATTGGATCTGAAAAAGGCCGCCCGCGCCGTCGGCGAAAAGGCGGTGGAGCTGATCCATGTGAAGGAGATCTTCGGGCTTACCGGCTATATCCGCGGCGGCTGTACCCCTATCGGGATGAAAAAGCAGTTTCCCACCGTCATTGATGAAACCGCCATCCTTTTCGATACCATCATCATCAGCGGCGGCCGCATCGGCGCCCAGATCCTTATCGATCCCCAGGACCTCCAAAAAGCCATCGGCTGTAAATTCGAGGATCTTACTTTGTAATGAAAAACCGGCATCAATGGATGCCGGTTTTTACCATTCTGTTCCGCAGGTGTCGCGTTGATCATAGACAATGATCTCCAGCTCGCCGGACTCCAGGTAATAGTCACAGTGACCAAAATAAGGGCGATCTGTGCCGGGATAATGTAAGCCGGTTTCATTAAAAGTTGCTCGGAGTGTACGAGGTGTATCGGCGGTCGGCTCCCTGTAATCATAGGTAGATAACCTGAATTTGATATCCTCTTCGGCGAGATCCGGAAAGTCTGCTTTGATCCGCTCTTTCAGCGCATCCTCCGTTTTTGCGTGGAGATCATCGGGCACCAGCTCTGCCATAATTTCATAGTCTAATTTTACCGGGCTGGAAAGGCTCAAACTATGGATATATCCGCCATAGGAGATCTCAATGGAATAATAGGATAAATTGATTTTTTTATTTTCCTTGGTTACTTCATAGTGAAAGACATAGCAATGATGAGAAAGATTCTCGCTGGAGAGAACCAATGTGAAATCTTGCAGTCGATCGCCGACCGTTCTTTTAATAAAATCTTCCGCCATTACTTGAGCGTCTTCTTTGGAAATATGCCCCTCCGGTGCGGGACAGAAAAACCCCCGGTCTTCATGATGGGCATAGCAGGAAAGCAGTTTTCCTTCGGCGTTGAAGGTATATCTGGTTTTTCGTTCATCCCAATAAGTGTATGTGTTGTCTTTTTCATAGGTATGCTCATTCATTCTGGCAAAAGAAAGGGGTGTTTGGCTTCCGTCCAAATTATGGAGAACCGCCTCTTTGCCGTCTTTGGTCAAGAACTCCAGATAAGCAAAGGTTTTATCGGGCGAATGACGGAGAAAATGATCCGGAATCGTTGCGGCGCGCTCCAGGGCCTCTTGGGCGCGCTGCTGCTCCAAAATCTCAAGGTCGGTAGGGGAGGCTATGACTTCAACGGTCGGTTGATCAGGGTCTTCTTTAAAGGTCTCGCCCTCGATCTCGGGATCGGCCCATTCCTCATCCTCCGCCGCGCGATTGCAGCCAACGGCACTCAAAAGCAACATCAATACCATCAGAATCAAAAACAATCGTTTCATCATAACACCTCCTTCAATTCCATTATAAACAATCCCCGCAAGGTCTGTCAACATAAAAGCCATCGGCAACGCCGATGGCTTTTACTTATTCCTTAATCATTTGTTGATAGTCCAGCATTTTGAAGCCTAATTTATAATAGATCTTTTTGGCGATCTTATTGTCGGCAGTAACCTCCAGGCGGAAGCGGGCGGCGGTATCATCATAGAGCTCGAAGAGCGCGCGCAGGGCTTTTTCCGCCAGCTTATGGCCGCGGAATTCGGGCGAAATGTAGATCTCCTCCACCCATACCGTCAGTCCGCCGCCCTCTTGGGACCAGGTATGGCTCAAGAGGCAGTAGCCGGCGGGCTTTTTTTCAAATTGGATCATATAAGCGTTGATATAAGGGTCCCCGTTTAAGATGCCGTCAAAGGTTTTCTTGAAATGCGCCTCGGGGATGGTATGCAAAACACCTGGGGTATTATAAAAGGCGGTTGCCATCTCCAGATAGAGTTCCCAATCGCTTTCCTTCATAAACCGCAATCGCTTATCATCGGGGATGGGGCGGCGGATCAGGTCGGGGCGCATCTTCTTGGTCAGCGCGATGGACTGCTCCTTTTTCCATTTCTCCATTAAGCGATGGTTGCCCTCGGTCAGAAGCTCCGGCACCGCGCGGCCGTTCCATTCCCGCGGCAGGGTGTATTGGGGATGCTCTAAAAGACCGTTATAATGGCTTTCGTTGGTATAGGAGCTTTCTTCCGCCAAAACACCGGGCAGCATCCGCGCCACACAGTCGATCAAAACGCAGGCGGGCAATTCCCCACCGGTCAGCACATAATCGCCGATGGAGATCTCTTCATCCACGATCTCATCCAAGACCCGCTGATCCACCCCCTCATAATGGCCGCAAAGGAGGCAAAGATGGGGAAGAGCCGAGAGCTCCTTGGCCTTCTTTTGGGTCAGAACTGCTCCGCGGGGAGAGAGGTAGACCGTATGAGGCTTTGCCCCCTCATTTTTGATAATATCCTGATAGCAATCATAAATGGGCTGGCATTGCATGATCATGCCGCCGCCCCCGCCGAAGGGATAATCATCCACTCTGCGGTGCTTATCGGCGCTGTAATCGCGGATGTTATGGCAAGTCACCGAAAGAAGCCCGTTTTTTTGCGCTCTGCCGATGATGCTTTCGCCCAAAACCTGCTCCACCATTTCGGGGAACAGGGTCATAACCGAGAATTTCATTCAAATAAGCCCTCCAAGGGACGGATCTGGATCCGTTTTTCCTTCAGACTGATCTCCAAGACCACCGAATCGATCTTGGGAACCAGCAATACCCGATCCCCCGTCACTTCAAAAACATCATTGGCGCCGGTGGTGAAGACATCGGTCACTTTACCGTAGATCTCGCCGCTGTCGATATCCTCCACCTGCAGGCCGATGATATCCTCAATGAAGAACTGCCCTTCATCCAATTTCACATCTTTTTTATCAAACCAAACCAGCTTGCCCAAAAGTGCCTCGGCCTCTTCGATGGTATTGACACCCTTGAACTTGATCAGCGCCTGCCCCTTATGGACGCGGGCGGCATTGACCTTATAGGCCTCGCCGTCGATATAAAGCTTTTTCACTTCGCAGAGAAACTCTGCGCTGTCGCAATAGGGGAAGATGCGCACCTCGCCCTTCAGCGCGTGGGTATTGATGATTTTACCTGCTTCCAGCAGTTCTTTTTCCATAATGATACTTCCTTATGAGAGATTTTCTCTATTATACAACATTTTTTGCAAAAAAACAACAGCCACGCAAAGAATTGCGCGGCTGTTATCATTAATCCTTGATCTCAACGACCACTTTCTTCGGCATTTTGAAGGAAGCGGACTTCACGATCGAGCGGATCGCCTTGGCGATCTTGCCATGCTTGCCGATGACCCGTCCCATGTCGTCTGCAGCGACACGCAGCTCATAGACAATGGCATCCTCAGTCTCGGTTTCAACCACAGAAACAGCATCGGGCTCTTCCACCAAAGACTGCGCCAGATAAATAATGAGTTCTTTCATGATGGGTCCTCTCGATTAGAGAATTTCCTGCTTCTTCAGCAGAGCCTTAACGGTATCGGTGGGCTGAGCGCCGTTCTTGATCCAAGCCTTAGCCTTCTCGCCGTCGATCACAACGGTAGCGGGCTCGGTGCAAGGATTGTAGGTGCCGATCTCCTCGATAAATCTGCCATCACGGGGATAGCGGGAATCAGCAACAACGATACGATAGGTGGGGGCCTTCTTAGCGCCCAGTCTTCTCAGTCTGATCTTAACTGCCATGTTTTTGTTCTCCTTTCAAATACTTATTAAAAACCGAATCCGCGGCGTTTGCCTTTTTTGGATTTCAGTTGTTTAACCATCTTCTGCATCTGCTCAAACTGCTTGAGCAAGCGGTTGACCATCTCCACCGTGGTCCCGCTGCCGGCCGCGATCCTTCTGCGGCGGGAGGCGTTCATCAGGGAGGGGTTTTCCCGCTCTTCGGGGGTCATGGAAAGGATGATCGCTTCGGTACGGGCAAGCTGCCGCTCATCGATCTTCACATCCTTCAATTGGGCTTGGTTCATTCCCGGCATCATACCGAGAAGATTTTCCAGGGGCCCCATTTTTTTGATCTGCCGCATCTGGTCAAGAAAATCCTGCAGGGTGAATTTGTTCTTCCGCAGTTTTTCCTCCAAAGCCGCCGCCTCTTTCTCATCATAGGCCTCCTGGGCTTTATCGATGAGGGAGAGCACATCGCCCATCCCGAGGATACGGGAAGCCATCCGATCCGGATGGAAGGGCTCGATGTCGGTAAGCTTTTCGCCGGTACCGGCAAATTTAATGGGCTTTCCGGTGATGTATTTAACCGAAAGCGCCGCACCGCCGCGGGTATCGCCGTCCAACTTGGTCAAAACAACACCGGTAATATCCAGCAGCTGATCAAAGCTTTCGGCAACATTCACCGCATCCTGACCGGTCATGGCGTCTACCACCAAAAGGATCTCCTGGGGCTTCACCGTTTCCTTGATCTTGGTCAGCTCCTCCATCAACGCTTCGTCGATGTGCAGGCGACCGGCGGTATCTAAAAGAACCAGATCGTTACCGTGCCGCTTGGCATGGTCGATGGCTTCTTTTGCAATTCTGACGGGGTTTTTCTCTCCGTCGATCTTAAAGACGGGTACCTCCACACCGCTGCCGACTACCTCCAATTGGGTAATGGCGGCGGGGCGGTAAACATCGCAGGCTACCAAAAGCGGGCGGCGCCCCTTCTTTTTAAAGTAACCGGCGATCTTACCGCTTTGGGTGGTCTTACCGGTACCCTGAAGACCGACCATCATGACAACGGTGGGGGGAGTAGAGGCCATTTTAATGGTGGCGGTCTCCGATCCCATCAAGGCGGTCAGCTCTTCGTTTACAATTTTAATCACCTGCTGAGCAGGGGTCAGACTTTCCAGAACATCGCTGCCCACACAGCGCGCCGAGACCTTGCCGATAAACTCCTTCACAACCTTGAAGTTTACATCCGCTTCCAAAAGGGCCAGCTTGATCTCCCGCATGGCAGTTTTAACATCGCTCTCGGTCAGATGACCGTGCTGCTTGAGGTTTTTAAAGGCTCTTGCCAGTTTTTCGCTTAATCCCTCAAATGCCATTTACTGCTCCTGTTCTCTGTATTTCTCGGTCATACCGATGATCTCTTCTGCAAATTGCTGGATCTCCGGTGTTTTATGATGACGGGTATTGAAATCGCGGATGTTCAGCGCCAGATTACGGATCTGCTCCATCTCATCCTCTAAGCCCGCATAACGCGCAAAAAAGCCGAGACTCTCCTCGGTTTCGGTCAAAAACTGCTCGCCCCGCTTGATATTATCGCGCACACCCTGGCGGGTAATGTTCATATGCTGGGCGATCTCCGAAAGAGAAAGGTCTTCATTATAATATAACTCCAAAGCGTCCTTCATCTTGGGCGCGAGGATGTTTCCGTAAAAATCGATCAGTAAGGAAAAGCGCAGATCTTTCACCGGTTTTACCTCCGTTCAATGTTGTAAAGCAATTGACTTTACACATTATATAGTATTTCCCCTTATTTGTCAATACCAAGATAAGATTTTTTTAACTTGTATTTTTGTGCATTTTGCTGTATACTGTGGAGGGTGATTTTATATGTATGATTATCTGATCGTGGGCAGCGGGCTGTATGGCGCGGTTTTTGCCCATGAAGCAAAAAAGGCGGGGAAGACCTGCCTGGTTTTGGAAAAGCGAAGCCATTCGGGCGGAAATGTTTATACCGAGCAGGTAGAGGGCATTACCGTCCACCGCTATGGTGCCCATATCTTCCATACCAATATGAAAGAGGTATGGGATTATGTCAATGAGCTGGCGGAGTTTAATCGCTTTACCAACTCTCCCGTTGCTAATTTTAACGGCGAGCTTTATAATCTCCCCTTTAATATGAACACCTTCTATCAGATGTGGGGCGTACGGACGCCTGAGGAGGCCAAGGCAAAGATTGCCGAGCAGCGCGCGGAGATTCAAGGAGAGCCTTCAAATTTAGAAGAGCAGGCGATTTCTTTAGTGGGGCGGGACATCTATGAAAAGCTGATCTGCGGCTATACCGAGAAGCAATGGGGCAGACCCTGCAGAGAACTGCCTGCTTTCATTATCAAGCGGCTGCCGGTGCGCTTTACTTATGATAATAACTATTTCAATGATCGCTATCAAGGGATCCCCGTAGGGGGGTATACCGCATTGATCGAGCGGTTGCTGGAGGGAATTGAGGTTCGGCTGAATACCGATTTTCTTGCGGATCCCGAGCATTGGCGGGGGCAAGCGAAAAGGGTGGTCTATACCGGAACGGTGGATGCCTATTTTGATTACTGCTTCGGCAAGCTGGAGTATCGGAGCCTGCGCTTTGAGACCGAGACCCTCGATCGGGAGAATTTTCAGGGCGTGGCGGTGGTCAATTATACCGATGCCCAAACGCCGTTTACCCGGCTGATCGAGCATAAGCATTTCGAATACGGTACGCAACCCAAAACCGTGATCACCCGAGAGTATTCCGCCGCCTGGCAGGAGGGGATGGAGCCCTATTATCCGGTCAATGATGAGAAGAACAGCGCTCTTTATCAAAAATATGCCGCCCTTGCCGCCAAGGAAGAAAATGTGATTTTCGGCGGGCGGCTGGGTCAATATTGCTATTATGATATGGATAAGGTCATTGCGGCGGCGCTGGAGGCGGCAAAAAAGGAATTTTTCGCCTAAAAAACAAAATATTTGTTGACAAGCAGAGGTTTTATCATTATAATATTATCTGCTATTGATTTTTTCTTTCAAAAAAGGGAGAGCAATGAAGATCAATCTGAAAGACGCATTTATATTGGATCGCTATGAAAAGTCGGTGGAGTTCGCTCTGGCGGCAGGGGAAGACGAAGCGCTTTTGGCGCTGGCTTCTTTTCCCGGGAAACCGAAGGTTTCCTTTTCCATTCGCGGAAAATACGGTCTGGTGATGTGTGATACAGTCATTGATCTGGAATATGAAAGCTTTTGCTGTCGGTGCCTGTCACCGGTGCGCGGAAGTCTTCATATTGAAAATTCCCGTCGGATGATCACCGATCCTCTTAAAGAGGATGAGGATACCATCCTGATCGGGGAGAATATGATGTTCCTGCCCGAAGAGGAAGCGAAAAATCAGATCGTTTTGGAATTTCCCGACCGATTTCTTTGTAAGGATGATTGTAAGGGGTTATGCCCTGTATGTGGATGCAATCGAAATGAAGAAACCTGCGGTTGCGAGAGTTCCGAATTTTAAATCAGTTAATTATAATGGCATCATAAATGGAGGTTAGATAAAATGGCAGTACCTAAGAGAAAAGTATCCAAAGCAAGAAGAGACAAAAGAAGAAGCAATGTATGGAAGTTGGGCGCCCCCGCTCTGGCTGAGTGTCCCCAGTGCCATACCCTCAAGGCTCCTCATAAGGCTTGCCCTGAGTGCGGCTATGTCAATCCCGATCTGTCTGTGAAGGATGGCAAGATCGTTGTCAAGGCTGCTGCAGCTGCAAAGACCGAGGCTCCCGCAGCTGAAGAAGCTACCGCAGAATAATCAGTCGAAGAGAATGATAGAGAAGGCGCTATTCTGCCTTCTCTATTTTTTTAGGAAAGGAGGGTCTTAAATGGCAACCGAAATTGCAAAAGTAATGCCCGATTCCCTGGGCGAGGAGCTGGGGCTGAAGCCCGGCGATAAGCTGATCGCTATGAATGGAAATCCCATTCGTGATGTCATCGATTATATGTATTATGAAGCCGCCGAAGACCTTTCTCTTCTGATGGAGATCGACGGGGAAGAGGTGCTCTTCGAGATCGAAAAGGATAGCGAAGAGCCGCTGGGTCTGGACTTTGAAGATTATCTGATGGACCGTCAGCGCAGTTGTAAGAATAAATGCATCTTTTGCTTTATCGATCAGCTGCCCAAGGGCCTTCGGAAGACCCTTTATTTCAAAGACGATGATGCCCGCCTTTCCTTTTTGATGGGAAACTATATCACCCTCACCAACCTTTCTGAGGAGGATTTGGAGCGCATTATTAAAATGCGGATCTCGCCCATCAATATTTCGGTCCATTCCACCGAGCCCGATCTGCGGGTGAAGATGATGGCCAATCCCAATGCCGCCAAGATCAATGAGATCTTAAAGCGGTTTTATGATGCGGGTATTGAGATGAATTGCCAGATCGTGCTCTGCAAAGGGGTCAACGACGGCGCTCATCTGGAGAGATCCCTTCGGGATCTTGCGGCTCATGCACCGATGGTAAGAAGCACCAGCGTGGTTCCTGTCGGCATCTCCGATCATCGGGAGGGGCTGTATCCCTTGGTTCCCTTTGAAAAAGAGGATGCCATAGCGGTTATTGACCTGATCGAAGGGATCGGCCGCGAGCAGCGGGCGAAAAACGGCGTTGCAGGCTGCTATGCCTCCGATGAATTCTATGTGTTGGCGGAGCGGGATGTCCCCGCCGAGGAGGCCTACGACGGGTATCCTCAAATTGAAAACGGCGTTGGGCTGATGCGTTCTCTTCAGGTTGAAACGGAGGATGCCCTTGCCGCTGAAGAAGGGGATGAGACCTCGCGGGAGGTCGGTATTGTAACCGGTGTTCTGGCGGCGGATTATATGGGGCGTCTTATGGAGATGATCCGAAAGAAATTCCCCGCTCTCCGTTTCAAAATCTATCCCATTGTCAATCATTTTTTTGGCGAAAAGATTACCGTTTCGGGGCTTGTGACCGGTACCGATATTGTGGATCAGCTGAAGGGGAAGGAGCTTCCTGCCCGCCTTTTGATCCCAAGCAGTATGCTGCGGGCGGAGCAGGATCTGTTTTTGGACAGTATGTCCCTTGAAGAGGTCTCCGCCACCTTGGATCGCCCGATTGAAATTTCCATGAATGATGGGTATGATCTGTTAAATAAGATATTAGGAAGGTGATTATATGCGATTACCTGTTGTTGCGATTGTGGGGCGCCCCAATGTGGGAAAAAGCGCCCTCTTCAATAAATTGGCAGGCGCCCGCCTCTCTATTGTGGAAGATACCCCCGGTGTAACGCGGGATCGGATCTATGCCACTGTGGAATGGCGCGCCAAAAACTTTATGCTGATCGATACCGGCGGTATTGAGCCCATGCGGGAGGATATTATTCTGACCCAGATGCGCCGCCAGGCCGAGATGGCCATCGACACTGCCGACTGTATTGTCTTTCTGACCGATATTCAGACCGGTATGACCGGCGATGATCGGGAGATCGCCAATATGCTCTATCGCTCGGGCAAGCCCATTGTCCTTTGCGTCAATAAGGTGGATCAGTTAGGCGCTCCTCCTATGGAGTTTTATGAATTCTATAATCTGGGACTTGGAGACCCCATCGCGGTTTCTGCTGTTCATGGCAGCGGCACCGGCGATCTTCTGGATGCAGTATTCGAGCATCTGGTGTTTGAAGAGGAAAACCCCGAGGAAGAGCAACCTATTAAAGTGGCTCTTCTGGGGAAACCGAATGTAGGCAAATCCTCGCTGATCAACCGCCTTTTGGGAGAGGAGCGGTGTATTGTTTCCAATATTCCCGGTACTACCCGTGATGCGGTTGATGCCCTTTATTCCTGCGAAGCGGGCGATTTCTGCCTCATCGATACCGCAGGGATCCGCAAAAAGAAAAAGGTAGAGGATGCAGTCGAAAAATACAGCGTCATCCGTTCTTATATGGCGGTGGAGCGCGCCGATGTCTGCGTGATCCTGTTGGACGCGGCAGACGGTGTTACCGAGCAGGATACCAAGATCGCAGGCTATGCCAATGATCAGGGCAAGGCGCTGGTGATCGCGGTCAATAAATGGGATGCGGTGGAAAAAGAGACCAATACCATGGAAATGCTCCGTAAATCCATTCTCCATGATCTGGCCTTTATGTCCTTTGCGCCTATTGTGTTTATTTCCGCTAAGGAAGGGATCCGTCTTCCTCAGCTGATGCAGGCGGTGAAGGAGGCGGAGGAGCAGAATACCCGTCGGATCTCCACCGGTATGCTCAACGATGTGTTGAACGATGCCACCGCCCGTGTTCAGCCTCCCTCCGATAAGGGTAAGCGGCTGAAGATCTATTATATGACCCAGGCATCCACCCAGCCGCCCACCTTTGTATTCTTTGTGAATAATAAAGAGTTGTTCCATTTTTCTTATCAGCGTTATCTGGAAAACCGCATTCGGGATACCTTTGGCTTTAAAGGGACCCCCATTCGGTTTATCATCCGTGAGAGAGGAGATAAATAATGGGTAGATTCGTTTGGACTCTTACAATAATCGGCGTGATCTCCTATCTGATCGGCAGTATCAATTGCTCGATTCTGATTTCCCGCGCCTTTAAAAAAGATGTGAGAGAGAGCGGCTCGGGGAACGCAGGCGCCACCAATATGGCGCGCACCTTCGGTACGGCAGTTGGCGTACTGACCATGGTCTGTGACTTTTTAAAGGCATTGATCCCCGTTTTGCTGACCCGCATTATTTTCCAAGGCGTGTTTGAAGATGAATACTGGCAGGCTATGGTCTGCTTCAGCGGCTTCTGCTGTGCCTTGGGTCATGCCTTTCCGCTTTATTTCGGTTTTCGGGGCGGAAAGTCTGTTACCGTTGTGGGAATGACCTTCCTGGTGGTGGATTGGCGTTGCTTTGTGGTGGGCATTTCCGTCTTCATTCTGACGGTGGTGCTGACCCGCTATGTGTCCCTGGGCTCTATTCTGGCAGGGTTTTCCGCTCCCGTAACGATGTTTTTCATCTGCCGCGGTACCGGAAATAAATACTTTGTTGTGATCTGCCTGTTGGCTTTGGCGCTGATGGTCCTTTGGCTCCATCGGGAGAATGTAAAACGCCTGCTGAACGGCACCGAGAGCAAATTCAAATCAAAAAAATCTTAAAGTGTCCGGCGCATCCGTAAAAAACGGATGCGGCGGTTTTTCTTGGTACTTGCGAATTGATATATTATATGTTATAATTTATCTGTATAAATTTGTTCATTTAGGAGTGAAAGAATGAAAAAGACCGGCAATGTTTTTAAAAGCTATCTTTTTTATACGCAGATCCTGGCGGCGCTGACGGTGGTCTCTGCCTTTATCCCCGCTTTAAATCCTTTGGTAGCCTATGGGGAAGAGAAGCATATGCTCTTTTCCATTTTCACCGATCTCGGCGGTATTGAAAAATATTATGAAAGCATCCTCAGCTCCTTCAGTGTGCTGGGCAATGTGCTGTATCTGGTGATGCTGCTGTTTTATGTGGGCTTTGTCTGCTATGTCTGCGGTCTGATCCTGCTGTGGGCAAAGGCCTTGGGCGGCAAGCGCTCTATTTTTACCGGCTCTTTGATCTTCTTGATGGTCTATCTTTCTCTGTTTGTTGTGTATTTCAGCATTAATCAGGAGTTGTATCAAAACGGCAGCGAGCTGGTGACCTCTGTTGCAGAGGTCTGGTCGCGGGTTCCCGTTGGCCTTTATTATCATTTTGGTCTTGCTTTATTGGTTGCTGTCTTCTCCATTCTGGGAGGCGATATCGATTTCAAGGCAGTCTGGTATAAGATGCGCTTCAATTGGATCCATCGCTTCGACGGCGGTGTTCATCCCACTCCCCATAAGAATACCCGCTCCAAGCCCATCGAGACCATCCCCCCGCAAAAGGAGATGATCTATCCCTTACTGCAGCATATCGGTGCTATGTGCGAGCCGCTGGTCAAGGTGGGGGATTATGTGCGGCTGGGTCAGAAGATCGCCGATTCCGATGCGGCAGTTTCTTCTCCCATCCATGCTACCGTTTCGGGAACGGTGAAGAAGATCTGCGAGTGGGATCATCCCACCGGCAATCGGATCCCCGCCATTGTGATCGAAAACGATTTTCAGGATAACCGCGCCGACTGTTTTCAGGAGGGCTGTCCCGATTATGAGAGCAAGACCCCTGAGGAGCTGATCTGGATGATCCGCGAGGCGGGGATCGTTGGAATGGGCGGCGCCGCATTTCCGACTCATATCAAATTAGCCTCCGGCCTGGGTCGGGTGGATACCGTTATTATCAACGCCGCCGAATGCGAGCCCTATCTCTCCAGCGACCATCGGGTGATTCTGGAATCCATCGATGAGCTAATCGGCGGTCTTCGGATCGTGCGCTATATTATGGGCGCTAAAAATATGTACATCGGTATCGAAAATAATAAGCCCGATGCCATTCACCTGCTTCATAAAAAGCTGGCCAAAAGCCGCATTAAGGTCGTGATCTTAAAGACCAAGTATCCTCAGGGCGGTGAAAAGCAGTTGATCCGCGCCGTAACCGGCCGCGTGGTTCCTTCGGGTAAGCTCCCTGCGGATGTGGGTTGCCTGGTCATCAATGTGGATACCGTAATTGCCATCTACCGCGCCATTGTGAACGGCTCGCCCTTGATGCGCCGCATTGTAACGGTTGCAGGCCACGGTGTGGAGCGTACCGGTAATGTGGCGGTTCGTCTCGGTACCAATTTTGCTACCGTTCTGGATTATTTCGGCTTTAAGACCTCTACCCGTAAGCTGATCATGGGCGGCCCCATGATGGGCGCGGCGCAGTATTCCATTGAAGCGCCCGTTATCAAAGGGACATCGGGTCTTCTTTGCTTCACCAAAGAGCAGTTGACAGTGGATCGTGATGTTAATTGTATTCGTTGCGGAAGTTGCGTAGGAGCTTGTCCTATGAATCTGGCGCCCAGCTATATTGCCCAATATGTAAAAAACGAACAGTTCGATCGGGTGGAAAAGCTCCATGTGATGGACTGTATTGAATGCGGCTGCTGTTCCTTTACCTGCCCTGCCAAGATCCCCCTCATTCAGTATATGCGGATCGGTAAGCAGACGGTGGGAAGTATGCGGCGTAAAAAGAAGGTTGGTGGAAAGAAAGCATGAAAGAACTGATCGTATCCTCCTCGCCCCATTCCAAGGATCACCGTACCGTCAGCACCATTATGGGGTGCGTTTTATTGGCATTGCTTCCCACTGCGGTGGGGGCGCTGATCTTCTTTAAATGGAAGGCCCTGATCCTGATGGCGGTCAGCATTGTGTCCTGCGTGCTGTTTGAGTATCTTTATAACTTGTTAACTAAAAAGCCCCAGACCATCCATGATTGCTCTGCCATCGTTACGGGTCTGCTGTTGGCTTTTAACCTGCCCTCTACTGCGCCCTTCTGGTTGCCGATCGTCGGCGCATTGTTTGCCATTGTAGTGGTCAAGATGCTCTTCGGCGGCTTGGGCAGAAATGTTTTTAATCCTGCCATTGCAGGGCGGATCTTCCTGTTTCTGTCCTTTTCCTCTTTTATGAGCGGGAATTGGACCGCGCCCTTCGACGGTGTTTCCTCTGCCACTCCCTTGGCCTATCTGAAAAATGCCTCCGGTGAGCTGGTTACCATCACTGATAAATTCACCGTTGCCGATTGCTTTCTCGGCAATGTAGGCGGCTGTATCGGGGAGACCAGTGCGGCGCTGTTGCTTTTAGGCGGTATTTATCTGTTGTATAAGCGGGTCATCACCTGGCACATTCCGGTCTCCTTTATCGGAACCGTTGCCCTGATCACCCTGCTGTTGCCTCGCTATGGCGATATTTCTGCATGGCAGTATATGCAGTATCATGTCTTCAGCGGCGGTCTCTTTTTAGGTGCCTTCTTTATGGCAACCGATTATGCCACCAGCCCTATTACTCCCGTCGGGCGGATCATTTACGGGGTAGGCTGTGGCTTGATCACCGTCTTTATCCGCTATTTCGGCGGCTATCCCGAGGGCGTTTCCTTTGCGATTTTGCTGATGAACTGCTTTGCAACCTATCTGGATAGCAAGACCATTCCCAAGAATTTCGGAGGTGAGCATCGTGGCATTCGAATCCAAAAATCCAAAAATTGATT
Source organism: Eubacteriales bacterium (assembly GCA_045603925.1). GTDB lineage: Bacteria > Bacillota > Clostridia > Oscillospirales > QAKW01 > QAKW01. The sequence continues at coordinate 11,459 of JAZUNB010000055.1, read as the reverse complement.
TTATTCTTACCGCGCTGACCCTCTTTGTGATCGCCGCCCTGGTGGCGGGGCTTTTGGGCCTGGCCAATTATTTCACCGCCCCCATTATTGAAAGATCCGCCCAAATGCGGCTGGAGGACTCTCTTCGGGAGCTGATCACCGACGCCAAATCATTCGAGGAAGCAAAGGACTTTGAAAAGAGCGTTACCACCGGCGGTGCCAAGGTTCCGGTGCAGGCTCTTTATGTTGCCCATGATTTCGGCGGAGCGAATATCGGCTATTGCGTGCGGGTAACCCCTACCGGCTATTCCGATGTGATCGATATGCTGGTGGCCATTGATGGGGAAGGTGCAGTCAGCGGTGTGGAGATCCTGGCCATCTCCGATACCCCCGGTATCGGTATGAAGGTGGAAAGCGATGATACCTTCCGCGGCAAGCTGATCGGCCTTACCGACGCAGTGAAGGCCGTCAAAACGACCCCTAAGAACGGGGAAGTACAAGTCATCGCAGGTGCCACCGTATCCTCCACCGCCTATATCAGCGGTGTGAATGCGGCGGTTGAAACCGTTCAATTGTATCTGCAGGAGGTGGCAAAATGAAGTTAAAAGACCAATTCAAAGCCGGTCTCTTCACCGATAATCCGGTGCTGATCCAGCTTTTGGGAATGTGTCCCACCCTGGCGACCTCCACTACTCTTATCAATGCCATCGGGATGGGTCTTTCCGCCACCTTTGTGTTGATCTGCTCCAATGTGCTGATCTCTCTGCTGCGGAAATTCATTCCCCAAAAGATCCGTATTGCCGCATATATCGTTATTATTGCGGGCTTTGTTACCTTGGTGGATATGCTGTTGGAGGCCTATTTCAACAGTATTTATAACGCTCTCGGCGTCTTTATTCCGCTGATTGTAGTGAACTGTATCATTTTGGCAAGAGCGGAGAGCTTCGCCTCCAAGAATAAGGTGCTCCCCAGCTTTTTTGACGGGCTCTTTATGGGTCTTGGATTTACCTTTGCTTTGGCCATTTTGGGCGCTGTCCGCGAGATTTTGGGCAGCGGTACCCTTTTGGGCTTTGAGCTTTTCGGCGGAGTGGCCCCCGTTTCGCTGTTTGCCTTGCCGGCGGGCGGCTTTCTGGGCTTGGGCTTTTTCATCGCCTTGGTTCAGCACCTTTCCAATCGGAAGAAAGGGGGCAATGAATAATGGAAACCTTGAATTTCGGTACCATTCTGGCCTTCGCCGTGAATGCCATTCTTATTGAAAATGTGGTCTTGTCCCAATTTATGGGCTGTTGCCCCTTCTTCGGCGTCTCCAAAAAGAGTGATACCGCGCTGGGAATGGGGATGGCGGTGACCTTCATCATGGGTCTTTCCTCCATTGTGACCTATTGCATCTATCAATGGGTGCTGATCCCCTTGAAATTGGAGTATCTGGAGACGATCGCCTTTATTCTGGTGATTGCCGCCTTGGTGCAGTTGGTGGAAATGGCGTTGAAGAAATTGGTGCCCGCCCTTTATAATGCGCTGGGCATCTACCTGCCGCTGATCACCACCAATTGCGCGGTGCTGGGCGTTTGCCTTACCGGCGTGCAGGAGGGCTATGATTTCATTACCTCCTTCCTCTATTCTGTCTTTACCGCTCTGGGCTTTACCCTGGCCATTTGGATCTTCTCGCTGATCCGTACCCGTATGGAAGAGACCTGCGATGTTCCCAAGGCCTTCCAAGGCTTTCCCATCTCTCTGATCGCGGCGGCGCTGCTTTCTTTCGGGTTTATGGGTTTCAACGGTCTGTCGTTTTAAGGAGGGATGAGATATGTGGATCGATGTTTTAAAAGCATTTTTAGCCCTCGGTATCATGGGTCTCATCTTTGGCGGTGCCTTGAGTATTGCCGGCAATGTCTTCCATGTAAAGGAGGATGAGCGAAAAGGGAAGATCTTAGAGGTCTTGCCCGGCGCCAATTGCGGCGGTTGCGGCTATGCAGGCTGTGCCAACTATGCCGACGCAGTGGTGGCAGGGAAGGCTCCCTGTAACCGTTGCCCCGTGGCAAAAGAAGAGGGTGCAGAGAAAATCGCGGCCATTATGGGGACCGAGCCCGAAGAGGCGCGCCCAATGGTGGCGCACATCCGTTGCTCCGGAAGCCACGATATCGCCAATAAAAAATATACCTACTACGGAATGAACGACTGCCTGGCCGCCAGCCGCCTTTTGGGCGGATATATGACCTGCCAATACGGCTGTTTGGGCTTTGGAAACTGTGTGAAGAAATGCCCTCAGAACGCGATATCGGTAGATAACGGCGTTGCGGTGGTGGATCGGGAGGCCTGCGTAGGCTGCGGCATCTGCCTGGATGCCTGCCCCAAGGGCGTTATCGAGCTGATTCCTAAGGACAGTACCGTTTTGGTCAGCTGTTCCAGCAAGGACCCCGGTGCCCGCACCCGCGTGGCTTGTAACGCAGGCTGTATCGGCTGTAAGATCTGCGAAAAGAACTGCCCCGAGGGGGCGATCGTGGTGGATGGAAATGTGGCGATCATTGATTATGAAAAATGCACTGCCTGCGGCACCTGCACCGAAAAATGCCCCCGCCATCTGCTGGAGTTTTCAAAATAGTAAATGAGGAACCGAAAATTTTTCGGTTCCTCTTTATTTCTTTTAAAAGAAGTGTTAAAATAATAAAAAACTTCAAGGATGGCAAGATGAAAAGTAAAGCAAGGGGAATTATCTATATATTGGGAGCCGCCTTCTTTTTCGCTCTGATGAATTTATTTGTTCGGCTGGGCGGAGAGGTGCCTACCATGCAAAAAGCCTTTTTTCGCAATATTGTGGCGGCAGGAGCGGCATTGTTTGCGGTGTTGCGCCAAAAGGGTTGCTTAAAGACTGTCAAAGGGAATTTAAGCGGTCTCTTTTTCCGTTCCGCCTTCGGGCTGCTGGGTGTTCTCTGTAATTTTTATGCCATCGACCGTTTGAATATTTCCGATGCCTCGCTGTTGAATAAGCTATCTCCCTTTTTTGCAGTGATCTTTTCCATCTTTCTTTTAAAGGAAGTGGCAAGCGGTCGGGATTGGATGTATATTCTGGCCGCCTTCTGCGGCGCGCTTTTGGTGATCAAGCCCACCTTCAGTATGGAGGTGATCCCTGCTTTGGCGGGGACGGTCGGCGGTATGTGCGCAGGGATTGCCTATACCTTTGTGCGGAAGCTGGGAAAGAACGGGGTAGAGGGCCCCGCCATTGTGCTGTTCTTTTCGGTCTTTTCCAGTGTGGTATTGCTTCCGAATTTATTGCTGAATTTTTCGCCGATGACCTGGCAACAAACCTTGTTTCTTTGTCTGGCCGGAGTGGGTGCCGCAGGCGGGCAGTTTTGCATTACTGCCGCCTATAAGGCGGCGCCTGCCAAGGAGATCTCGGTTTTCGATTATACCCAGGTGATTATCTCGGCGCTTTTGGGCTTCCTCTTTTTGGATCAGATTCCCGATCTTCTGAGTTTGATCGGTTATATTGTGATCTTTACCGTTGCCGTATTAAAATGGAGGCATAATCTCAAATGACCGATCTTCAAAAGCAATTATTCGCTCTGCAGGATGCCTCTTATAGGGAGTTTCATGCCCGCCTGATGCCCACCGTCGAAAGAGGGCGGATCATCGGTATTCGAGCGCCCCGCCTGCGCGCCTTTGCCAAAGAGCTTGCCGATCCCGCGGTCTTTATGACGGCACTTCCTCATTTTTATTACGAAGAGAATAATCTTCACGCTTTTTTGATCAATGATATCAAAGACTTTAATGACTGCCTTGAAGCCACCGAAGCCTTTTTGCCTTATGTGGATAATTGGGCTACCTGCGATGGCTTGCGCCCCAAGGCGTCTGCTCAAAACACCGCACGCCTGCTGCCTCCTATTCAACGGTGGCTGGCCTCGGAGCATCCCTTTACTGTTCGTTTCGGTATGGAGATGCTGATGTGTCATTATCTGGAGAAGCAGTTTGACCCCATTTATTTGGAGTGGGTGGCGTCTGTTTGCTCCGAGGACTATTATGTGAAGATGATGAAGGCCTGGTATTTTGCCACCGCCCTTGCCAAGCAGTATGAAGCGGCGCTGCCCTATATTACCGAGCGCCGCCTGGAGCCTTGGGTGCATCAGAAGACCGTTCAAAAGGCCTGCGAGAGCGATCGCATCACCCAAAATCAAAAGGAGTTTTTAAAAAAGCACCGAAAATTTTAAAATTCGGTGTTTTTTTGTTGACATTTTATACTACACGCTGTAGAATAAAAGCGTACTACAGTATGTAGAATTTTGGAGGTATCGGTTGTGAGTGAATTGCAAATGGGTCCTGTGGAATCGCGTTTTGCGGATATTATCTGGGAGAATGAGCCTATTTCATCGTCAGATCTGGCAAAGCGGAGCGAAGAGCGGTTAAAGTGGAAGAAAACAACCTCCTATACCGTATTGAAGCGCCTTTGCGATAAGGGGATCTTTCAAAATGAAAAGGGGACGGTTACCTCTCTGATCTCTCGGCAGAGTTTTTATGCGATGCAAAGCGAAAGGTTTGTGGACGAGACCTTCAAGGGCTCTCTGCCTGCATTTTTGGCGGCATTTACCTCAAGAAAGCAGTTGACTGTTGAGGAAGTGGCTCATCTTCGTAAAATGATCGCCGATTATGAGGAGGAATAAGAATGGAGAGTGTATTTCTGAAACTGCTGAATATGAGCATCGCGGCAAGCTGGCTGATTTTAGCTGTTTTATTACTGCGCTTCCTGCTGAAGAAGGCACCGAAGTATTTTTCTTGTATTCTTTGGGCGTTGGTGGGAATTCGATTGGTTTGGCCCTTTTCTTTGGAAAGCGTACTGTCTTTGATCCCCAGCGCGGAAACGGTACCGGAGCATAGCTTATATTCATCGGCACCGTCTATCGACAGCGGGATCGGTGTGATCAATAATACCTTAAATCCCATCATTTCCGAAGCCTTCGCGCCGCAGGTGGTGGGCGGAAGCGTGAATCCTTTGCAAATCTTTGTATATGGCGCTTCTGTACTTTGGCTGATCGGGCTGATCGGAATGGTGATTTATGCAGGGATCAGTTATGCTCGGATCCGTCGGAGGGTTCGGGAATCCATTCAATGGGACGGGGAGATCCGGCTTTGTGACCGCATCGATACGCCTTTTATTTTAGGTCTGTTTCGTCCGCGGATCTATTTGCCGTCTTCCATGGACGAGGCGGATATGGAGTTTGTGATCGCCCATGAAAAGGCCCATCTTAAGCGCCGTGATCATTGGTGGAAGCCTTTGGGCTTTGCTATCCTTTCGGTTTATTGGTTTAATCCGCTGATCTGGGTGGCGTATATCCTCCTTTGCAAGGATATTGAATTGGCTTGTGATGAGAAGGTGCTGAAAGAATTGGGAATGGCCATCAAAAAGCCGTATTCGGAAGCCTTGGTTCATTGCAGTGTGTCCCGCAGAACCATTGCCGCCTGCCCGTTGGCCTTTGGGGAAAATAATATCAGCGGCCGTATCAGATCGGTATTGCATTATAAAAAGCCGACCTTTTGGCTGATCCTTCTTGCGTTGCTTGCCTGCATCGTTGCGGCCGTCTGTTTTCTGACAGATCCTCCCGTCGGTCACATTGAAACCGCATCCTATACCGGCATCGAGGGATTGGAACTTTCCATCTCGGCATTAGAAACCGATACTGTATCTCCGTATATTGAAGTGCGTTTTCGGGACCGCACCGATCATGAGATCACCTATGGCGAACCGTTTCGGATCTTGAAAAAGACCGATGGAGAGTGGCGGGATTGCAGTGTGCTGGATACCGTTTTTAATCTCCCTGCTTATTCCAGTATGTCCGGGGTGTTTGAAAAGAAATACAGCCTGGCGTATCAAAATATGACGGAGCCCGGCATTTATCGTTTTGAAACCGTGATCCATGTAGACCGAGCAGAACAAACGGTTTGGGCGGAATTTGAACTGAAAAGCGGGATCCCTCTCGTTACCGTTCGGGATTTTGAAACCGTTTCTCTCCATGGCTTTCCTTGCCCCACATGGAATAGCAGTCGCTTTTTGATGGCCAAGAACTTTGGAAGCGATGCAGTCTTTCGGATGGTTAATGCTGCAAATGGAATCACCCTTCTGGAAGGGGAAAACGGTACCTTGGGACATATGCAGGAGATCACCCTCACCGAGGATAATTTTGAGAGTCGCTTCTATGATCAGCCCGGCGGGTGGTACAGCAAAATGAATGCCGAAACCTTGCGCACCGAGAATCAGCGCGCTTGGGAATTGAAGGTGAAAAATGAGTATTTCCATGATCTCTACCTGTTGCTGGAGCAAAAAAACGGCGCTTTTTATCTGCTTGTGGGCTATTACGGCGGAGAAGGGCAAAATGAGACCAATAGCGACGGTTCTCTTTTTACCCATCTCTATCAGCTGGCCGAAAGAGATGCGTCTTCTTCCGAACCGATTGAAGAGATCAAAGGAACCTCCTGTATGAAGATCGCGGTGGAAGATTATCTGGAGGCTGTGCCCAATGAAGAGATCCGTCGATGGATCGAGGATCAAACAGATACAGGAAAAACCAAGGCCCTCCGCCATGAGGCAGAGGATGGGATGACTCGCTATCTTGTATGCCTTCCCGCCTATGATACCGATGCAGAGGTGACCGCGGAACCCTTTGGCAATGCGGTTCAGTTAGAGGTGGAGGAAGGAAGTCGAAAAGGGGAGACCTTACTGATTTTGGTGTCGTCCGATGAGGCGTCCAAGCTTCATTTGTATTGTAATACCTACCGTGTGGAGTTGGATATTACCGAGGTGGATTACCCCATAGGACTGAGCGACGGAGGTGCCGTAAATGAATAAGCGCTATACACTATTAGACATTTTTCGCGGCATTGCCATCCTCGCCATGGTTGCCTATCATCTCACCTGGGATCTGGTCTATATTTACGATGTACCCTTTCCTTGGTTCCATTCCCATGGGGCTTTTATCGTTCAAAGAACCATTCGCTGGGCGTTTATTCTCCTCTCCGGCTTTTGCTGGTCCTTAAGTCGCAAGAATTTGCGGCGCGCTCAGATCGTGATCGGAGCATCGCTGATCATTTCCCTGGTCACGATGTTTGCCACCCCCGAAAGCGCCATCTATTTCGGGGTTTTGAGCCTTATCGGCTCGGCAATGCTGGTAACGATCCTCTTGGATAAGCCTTTTCAAAAGCTCTCGCCCTATTTGGGGCTGGCTTTATGTATCTTGCTCTTTTTACTGACCGCCAAGGTAGGCGAGGGGCTTTTGGGCTTTGGAAAATGGACGGTGGAATTGCCCGATTGGCTGTATGCCAACTATTTTTCGGCCTATTTCGGCTTTTATCCCCGTGGCTTTTCCTCTTCCGATTATGTGCCGCTGTTGCCCTGGCTCTTTTCTTATTGGATGGGTTATTTTTTGTATCATATCTTCAAAAAGCAAAATTGGTTGCCCGCTCTCTCGGTTGTTTCCTTCAAACCATTGGAATGGATCGGCCGTCATTCTTTGGAGATCTACTTATTGCACCAACCTATAATATACGGGATATTATTCCTCATAATGAAAGGCTTACGGTAAAAACCGTAAGCCTTTTTCGTTTAATACTCTTGATAAAACTCGGCATCCTCGCCGTATTCATTCAAGCGGTTCAGTTCTTTTTGCTCTTCGGCCCATTGAGCAAGTCCGCATTCCTCCAAGGCTTTATCGGCCTTCAGCTTGGGAAGAGTTGTTCCCCAGAAGCCCTCCTCGCGGTAGCGCGCCATTTCCTTGAGGTGGGTGCAAAGGTTGGTATATTGGCGGTATTGTTCCTCGTTCATACCAAACTTTTCCTGCTCATAATGCAGAAGATCGGAACCGAATTTTTTGTCGAAGGCCTCTGCCAACTTTACCATGGAGGGAATGGCCGAATCCCCAAGGCGGCTCATGGCCTCAGCGTCAAATTGAGCAAGCTCGCCGCTTAAATAATGCTTGGCATTGTATTCGGCGATGATGGCATCGGTATTGGCGAAGGAAAGCAGAATAAAGGCGCAGACCACTACTGCTGAGGAAGCGATCACCGTCCGTAGCTTCAAAATAAACTGCTTGGCGATCATCAAAAGAAAGAGAATGGCCAGAACCGCCATAAACCAGGTGGCATAGACCCGCTTGGGGGTCAGACCGTAGAAATCGATATACAGCACCATTTTCGCAATGGCGGTGGCGATCAGAACCAAGGTAAAGACCGAAAGAATTACCGCAAGGCCCCGCTGAAGGGGAGAGGGCTTTTCGGTTTTACGCTTGGTAAACAGCCGCAGAAGGGCAATGATCATAAAGTTGATCACCGAGACTGCGCAAAGCTGAAAAAAGCCTTCGCGGGCATATTCGGCGTAGCTGAGGGACTCCGGTAAAACCCCCATAAATCCCGAAATATAATATTTCCATTGAGAGATGAAAAAGAGAACATAGACCGCCAGAATGGGAAGTACTGCAGTTGCGGCGGTGAGATCGGGGAGTCTGCGGATCTTATTGCTCATGCTCATCCAGTTTTCCGCCGCTTCGGGATGACAGCATTTTTGATCGGCAGAGGAGATAAACAGTCCGTAAATATACATACCGACGGGAATACCCAGAATCAGACTGCCGATATGAGCGAACAGATCGGCAAAGCCGAAATCCAGAAGATCGGCAAGGATCTTAGTGAACCCGCTGTCGTAGGAAAGCAGACTGATAATGATGGCGGTGGGGACGACTGCCATGGCAATACCTGCAAAGATCTTCAAAAGAAACCGTCCGTTCAACTTTCCCTTCTTGGCAAAAAGACTCTGAAACAGCGCAAAAAAAGAGTAAAAGGGTGCAACCAGCAGGGCTTTTATAAAATCCAAAAAGAAGAGATCATTCCAGCCGGGAAGAGCGGCATTGCCAAAGGCAGTATAGATAAAGTAGCCATAGGCGGCAATGCAATAACTATAGGCAAAGAAATGAAGAAATCCGTTTGAGGTAAAAAGCAGAGTGACGGCCGCTAAGATGGCAGTGATCAAGGCCGCCAGCGGTAATCCCTTGAGAGCACCGCCCTTTATGCAAATGATGACGGCGGTGGTAATAAAAACGCCGATCACCAAAAGCGCGGCCCCAAAAGGATGGACTGCAGCGGGGAAGACCCTGCAAAAGGCATAGCCGATGGCAAAGCATAGCCAGGCAAATACAGTTTCCGCCGTAGTGTAATTTCGTTCATTCATCGATTAATCCTCCCGAAACTCTAAAATATCGCTGACCTGACAGTCCAAGGTCTTGCAGATGGCATCCAGTGTGGAAAAACGAATGGCCTTCGCTTTGTTGTTTTTTAAGATCGAGAGATTGGCAAGGGTGATGCCGACTTTATCCGAAAGCTCATTCAGCGACATTTTCCGCTTGGCCATCATCACATCCAAATTAATTACGATCATGGCGCACCTCTCAAATGGTAAAATCGTTTTCGGCCTTGATCTCGGTGGCCTGCTCGATCACATTTTTAACCACCCGAATGCAGATGCCGAGGAAGATAAAGGCGAAGGCGGCAAAGAAGGCGATAAGGAAATACCACCCCAATCCGATAAAGAGCCCGCCTAAAAGAACGGCGCACCAGGAAACACCGCGGATCAACCCGACACTCTTGGCGGTGAAGACCAAATTATTCCGTACTCTTAACAGTAAAACAAGAAGCATGACAGCGGCCGCCGCCATGATCGCCACCGCAAGATATCCCAAAAGAGTTACTGCAGTATAATCAATAGGCAAAAGCTCCTGCCGCCCTGCGGAGTTTTCGGGAAAGCCCAGAAAGATCTCCACCATCCGCGGCATAAGAATTGCAATAAGAACCAAAATGACCATAAAGGCCACCGTCATGATAATGGAAAGCAAATTGGAAACTTTAGTTGGAATTTTCAGCATTGGTAAAACCTCCCTTTCGTAATTCCATCATACCCTATGATTTCTCGTTTGTCAATAGGAATTTATCGAAAATCAATAAATTTCTTTGAAAGCAAAACCCTTCGGCAAGAACCGAAGGGTTTATATTTTGCTTATTCTTTTTCCTCGCCCATTAGTTTAAGGGCTTCTTTTGCGGCCATCTGTTCCGCTTCTTTTTTGCTTCTGCCGACGCCTTTGCCCAGCAAGTTGCTGTTCAGAAAACAATGCACCTCAAAGACCTTTGCGTGATCGGGCCCGCTGGAACCAACCAATTCATAATGGATCAGCTCGCCGGGGTTTTTCTGGGCGATCTCCTGGAGCGCGGTCTTATAGTCCGAGCGATGGGAGGGAGAGGTCAGCTCCGCCGCGCCTTTCTCTAAAAAGGGAAGGGCGAAGGCGGCGGCCTTTTGCAGCCCACCGTCCAGATAGATGGCGGCCAAAAGGGATTCAAAGGCATCGGAGACTGTTGAAGGGCGTTCCCGACCGCCTGCCCGCTCTTCTCCGTGCCCCAAAAGCAGATGATCCCCCAAGGCGATCTCTTTGGCATACTCGTAAAGCGCATCCTCGCAAACCAGCATGGCCCGCATTTTGGTCATAGTTCCCTCGGGAAGATGGAGCGGATGGGCAAAAAGATATTCTGCCGAGATCAGCTCCAAAACCGCATCGCCTAAAAACTCCAACCGTTCATTGGAATCGGGCAGCTCGCCCCGATGCTCATTGATATAGCTGGAATGGGCAAGGGCGTGCTTTAAAAGACGCTCGTTTTTGAAGGTATAGCCGATTTTGTTTTGCAGTTCCTTGAGATCGGGCATTTTATTTGCTGATGTAGTTGATCAGATCGCCAACGCTCTTGAGGGTCTCCAGATCCTCATCCTTGATCTGCACATCGAATTCATCCTCAATGGCCATGATGACTTCCACCATATCCAAAGAATCAGCACCCAGATCCTCCAGGGTGGTATCCATCGTCACCATATCGGCATCGGAGATGCTCAGCTGATCAATAATAATTGCTTTAACTTTTTCAAACATAATCATAAATTCCTTTCTTGATTAGGGTTTGACCGTTTAGGATCTGACCCTTTATTATACTACCCATTTCGGGTGAAAATGTCAAGATATTTATTCTTTGGTCAGGGAGCGCTCGATCTCTAAGATCATATTGCTCTCGGCAAAGGCGCAGGCCTGACGAATGGCATTCTTAAAAGCTTTGGCGTCGGAAGAGCCGTGGGCTTTAATGACCGGCTTGGAGATTCCCAGAAGGGGAGCGCCGCCGTATTCCTTATAATCCATCTTTTTACGGAAGGCCTGGATCTCATCCATGATGAGAAGGGCCGCCAGCTTGGATTTAAGGTTCTTCTTGAACATTCCTTTAAGAACGCCCGAAAACATCTTGCCCCAGCCTTCGGAGACCTTCAGGGCGATATTGCCGGAAAAACCGTCTGCTACCACCACATCGCTGCCGCCCAAGGGGACCTCGCGGCCTTCAATATTACCGATGAAGTTAATATTTTCATTAGCTTTGAGCAGTTGGTAGGCCTGCTTCTGCAGTTCGGTACCCTTGCA
>JAZUNB010000054.1:0-2571 GCA_045603925.1 Eubacteriales bacterium | reverse complement strand
CAAAGCCCTTGCCAAAAATTTGGCAGACTGCCGCGAGGCGGTGGTGTTTGCGGCAACGCTGGGGGTGGGGATGGATCGGTTGATCGCCCGCTATAGCAGTCTTTCTCCTGCCAAGGCGCTGATGCTTCAAGCCATCGGCGCCGAGCGGGTGGAAGCCCTTTGCGATGCTTTTTGCGCCGAGATGGGCGGAAAGAAGCCCCGCTTCAGCCCCGGCTACGGCGATCTGCCGCTGGAGACCCAGAAGGAGCTTGCAAGAATTTTAGATTGCGGTAAGCGCATCGGTGTAACATTGAATGAAAGCCTGTTGATGTCCCCCTCCAAATCGGTAACGGCATTGATGGGAAGATAGAGGAAAACAATGAATTTTTTGCAGTTTTTAAAAGAAAGAATCGTATATCTGGATGGCGGGATGGGTACCCTTCTGCAGGAAAAAGGCCTGAAGGCGGGGGAACTGCCCGAGCGCTGGAATATCAGCCGTCCCGAAATAATTACCGCCATCCACCGCGCCTATTTTGAGGCGGGGAGCCATGTGGTGACCGCCAATACCTTCGGTGCCAACTCTCTGAAATTTTCCGCCGAAGAGCTGGAGCAGATCATCGCCGCCGCGGTAGCCAATGCCAAGGCGGCCAGGGAAGAGGGGAAGGAGCAGTTTATTGCGCTGGATATCGGCCCCTGCGGTAAGCTGCTGAAGCCCTTGGGGGATCTGGATTTTGAAGAGGCGGTGGAGGTCTTTGCCGAAACCGTGCGCTTAGGCGTAAAATACGGGGTGGATCTCATTCTGATCGAGACCATGAACGATAGCTATGAGACCAAGGCGGCAGTTCTGGCCGCCAAGGAAAACAGCGCACTGCCCGTTTTGGTCTCCAATGCCTACGGAGAGGACGGTAAGCTGATGACCGGCGCAAGCCCCGCCGCCATGGTGGCGATGCTGGAGGGCTTGGGAGTAGATGCCCTGGGTGCCAATTGCTCCTTGGGCCCCAAGCAGCTGCGGAGCGTTGCCGAGGAGCTGCTGGAATACGCCTCGGTTCCCGTTTTGTTGCAGCCCAATGCAGGGCTTCCCAAGGTGGAAGGCGGCAAGACCGTCTTTGATGTTACCGCCGGGGAGTTTGCCGCCGAGGTGGCAGACCTGGTGCAAAGAGGCCTGCGGGTGGTGGGCGGCTGCAGCGGTACCACCCCTGCTTATATTAAAGCCTTGGCGGAGCAGACCGCGGGTCTGGAGCCTAAGGCTCTTGAAAAGAAGAATAAGACGGTAGTCTCCTCCTATACCCATGCGGTGGAGTTTGGCCGGTCCCCCATTCTGATCGGGGAGCGGATCAACCCCACCGGCAAAAAGCGCTTTAAGCAGGCGCTTTTGGAGGGGGATATGGATTATATCCTGGGCGAAGGGGTGCGCCAGCAGGAGAGCGGCGCCCATATTTTAGATGTGAATGTGGGTCTTCCCGAGGTGGATGAACCTGCATTGCTGCGGGATGCGGTCTGTGAACTGCAGGCGGTGCTGGATCTGCCGTTGCAGATCGATACCGCCGACCCTATTGCTATGGAACAGGCCTTGCGCCGCTATAACGGAAAGGCGATGATCAATTCGGTCAACGGTAAAAAGGAGAGTATGGAGGCGGTCTTCCCGCTGGTGAAGAAATACGGCGGCCTGGTAGTGGCGCTGACTCTGGATGAAAGCGGTATTCCCGCCGCCGCCGAAGAGCGGGTGGCCATCGCCCAAAAGATCTTAAAGACCGCAGGAGAATACGGCATTGAGCCCAAGGATCTTATTTTTGACACCCTGGCCATGACCGTAAGCGCCGATCAGCAAGCGGCTCTTGCTACTCTTTCTTCGCTGAAGACCATCAAGGAGGAGCTGGGCTGTCATACTTCGTTGGGGGTCTCGAATGTGTCCTTCGGCCTTCCCAATCGGGATGCCATCAACAGTACCTTCTTTGCTCTTGCCCTTGAAAACGGCCTTTCCGCCGCCATTATGAATCCCCATTCCCCCGATATGATGCGTACCTATTATACCTATCGGGCGCTGAAGGGTCTGGATGCCAATTGCGGCGATTATATCGACCATGCCCATCTCTTTGCCACCGAAGCGGCAGGCTCCGCCGCGCCGCAGGCGGTTGAAGAGGGAAGCGGCCTGCAAAAGGCCATCCGAAAGGGTCTGAAAGAGCAGGCGGCGGAGCAGACCAAAGCCTTGCTCCAAACCGTTGCTCCTCTGGAGATCGTCAACAGCGAGATCATCCCCGCCCTCAATACGGTGGGAGAGGGCTTTGAGAATAAAACCGTCTATCTGCCTCAGCTGCTGATGAGCGCCGAGGCGGCCAAGAGCGCCTTTGAGGCCATTAAATGTCATATGAGCGGCGGCGAAAAGGCGGCAAATAAGGGCACCTTTGTATTGGCGACGGTGCAGGGGGATATCCACGATATCGGAAAGAATATTGTGAAGCTTCTCTTGGAGAATTACGGCTATGAGGTCATTGATCTGGGAAAGGATGTTCCTCCCGCGGCCATTGCCCAAAAGGTGGTGGAATTGAACGCCCCCCTGGCGGGGCTCAGCGCCCTGATGACCACCACCGTTCC
>JAZUNB010000053.1:0-28555 GCA_045603925.1 Eubacteriales bacterium | reverse complement strand
CTCCCACCCCTTGGCCCACAGACCGCCATGGCTCCGACCCGCCTCCCCGAACCTCCAAAAAGTTCCGTGCGTTTCATGGGCTTTTGATTTTTACTTGATCTCCACAAAAGTGGGTGCGTCGTAGCTGGCATCCAGATCGGCGCAATTGCCGCTGATATAGCTGAGCAAGCGGGCCAGATCCGCGGTATTGACCTCATTGAGATCGGTGCCGCTGTTCTGCACATTGGCGCTGAAGAGATTAAAGGTAGCATCCTGCGCATAGTGGATGGTTCCGCTGAGCTTCTGCAGCAGGAGAGCCGCATCCAGAATGTTGACTCTCTTATCATTGTTTACATCACCGGGGGTGAAATCGCCGATGGTCACATTGCTGGTAACGGAAGCGTTGGCCAGTAGGCAGGCGGTCACATCGGTGGCAACCGAAGAATCGGCGGGATCAAACACATAAGCCGACGCATCGGTCAGCGCGATGACAACAGGGGTAACACCGTTTTCGGCTCCCTCTGCAACCGTGAAGGTCACGCTCAGCAGGGTACCGCCGGTATAGTTTGCGCCGTTGGGATTATAGAAGGTCGCATAGATGGGATCGCCGCCAACGATATCGGCAGGATCCTCCAGCATATTGAGAGAGCCTGCAGTCACAACAGGGTCGATCAGCAGAGCAGAATCATAATCGATCTTCACTTCCAGATAAGCGGGCTGGATCACATCGGTCAGCTTGGCGGTGAAGGTCACCTTTTCCCCGGCCTTATAGCATCCGTTGCCGCTGTCGATGGTTACGGTAAGAGGCGCATTTTCGCCCTTTTCCAGAAGGGTCAGCTCGCCCAGCATATCATAGCCCCAGTCGTTATAATTCTCGTTGCTGTTGAGGGCGCTGAGAAGGGCGTTCATATTAAAGGTGGTGCTGGCGTTGCCGGCAACTACCGCCTTGGTGCTGGTGGAGGCATTTTTGCCGTAGACCACATTGGCGACGGTATCGTCTACCTGATAATCGCCGACGGTATAAGAAGAGGTGCCGACCAGATCATAGAACAGGGTGGAAACGGTACCGGTATTGGCGGCGGCGTAAATATCGCCCACCTTTACGGTTGTCTTGCTGCGGTTGGCAGCCACAATACCCAGATTTACTGCATCGGAGGCGGCAGTCATCTTATTGCCGTATACACCGATGGTATCGAAGGTGGCGGAGCCGTTGGTCTCCACACCGTAAAGATTACCCACAACAAAGGCAGAGGTCTCACTGCTTGCACCGCCTGCACCGGTAATGGTATTGTTGGCAACCAGAATATTCTTCAGTACATAGGTAGCGCCGCGGAGTCTGCCCGCGATCATACCCATACCGTATTTATTGGCGCCGGTATCGGTCAACTTGGTGCCCACAACACTACAGTTGGTGAAGGTCATATCCTTGCGGTCCTGACTCTGGGAGAAGGCAAAGATACCGCCCACAATGTTGGTATTGGCGCCGCTGACGGTGGAGCTCAGAAGGTGCACATTGTCTACCACCATACCGTGCTCGGTGGAGTAGAGAATGGCAGAGCCGTAAGCCTCCTCCAGATTCACTTTGGCATCCAGGAAAGAAAGGTTGCAGAGCTTACCGGAAAACCGCCCGTGGAAGAAGGGCAAGGTATCGTTATAACTGTAAATGGTATGACCCAGACCGTTGAAGGTCATGGCGATATTCCCGTTGAAGTTGGTAAAATCGCTCTGGAAGCCGGCAATGCCGCCTTCATATTCATACACATCCAGATCGGTGGTCAGATAGATGGTATCCACCGCCGCAAGGCCTCTTTCGGCATACAGCGCTTCGGTACCGAAAAAGGTGGGGTTATTGCTGGCATAGAACAGCTCTTCCCAGCTGCTGATGGTATAGCTTTGGGCAACACCGTCTGCACCGGTCTCGGCAGTTGCGTTCAACACCGATACCGCATCAGCGGGCGCTTCCTCCGCCACTGCGGGCAGAGCCACTGCAGTCAGCATGGAGAGTACCATTACCAGAACCATGACCAATGAAAATCCTTTTTTATTCATTGGGAGAATCCTCCTCTATATAATATATAATTGCCTACACTAAATTGTAACATCTTTTTCCCATGGAGTGTATAACTTTATGTTGCTTTTTTCAAACAGTTTGTTGCTTTTCTTATAAAAACCGCACCGAGCGTTTAATGAAATACTTATGGTGGCGGGTCTCCTGCAATTTCAGCTTGACCGCCAGCCGCCCATGCTTGGTCTTGATCTCTCCGTAGGCGTGCTTTTCGTCTAAGGGATAGAATTTTTTCACCTTCAGCTGCTTATGGCAGATGGGGCATTCCACCAGCGCCAACCGCGGATCGGCAAAGGCCGCCTCCTTGGTGCGGAAAGGGGAAAAGACCTCCTTGGTGCTGTGCATACTGTTCCAGAGCACCCCGTCCAGCTCTTTATAGTGGCGGATGCCCTTCCGAAGGTTCAGCTCCCGGGCAACGCGGGCGGTATCGATGGCATCATTAAAGGCGTTATGAGCCTTGAGAGTAGTGGTCAGCTCCATTTTTTCCATGGCGTGCTCCAGGGAGAACTGGCGGTTCTCATGGGCCACCTGCCGGTTATAGATCCCCTGCAGATTAAAGCAGGGCGGAAGCCAGCTTTCGTCCATATCGTGCATCAGCAGATTGTCTTTTAAGATCTCAATATCATCGTAGCCCCAGGAGAGAAGAACGCAGTCCTCCCCGCACCATTGGCGGAATTCCCCGATGGCGGCCTTGAAATCGGGCTTGCCCTTCAGCATCTGCTGATCGATGCCGGTGATCTTTTTGATGCGGTAATGAAGCCGCTTATAGAAGGTGGGTGCGATCAGAAGATCAATGCAATCGACAGCCTTGCCCCGTTCGTTGAGCTTGATGGCACCGATCTGGATGATCTCGCCGGAAAGGTAGATGGGAGAATGGATGGCAGACTCCTTGGAAAAGGGCTGGTTCCATTCCATATCAAAAATAATATACTGCATATCAGGTCATCGCGATCTCGGCCACGATCCCCAGATGGTCGGAGCAATAATTTCCGTCCACCGTATCGGTCATCACCTGATAAGAAAGAGGGATGGCCTTGCCGCCCTTGGGGGTGAAGAAATAGTCAATACGGGGGTTGACCTTATCGGCGGCCAGATTTTTGCCGTAGTTGGGGAAGGTGCCGATGTTTTCCTGACCGAATACCTGGGCCACATCGTCGAAATACCCCAGCAGCTTCTCATGGGAGATCAGCTCATTGGGAGTGGCGGTGGAGAATTCGGGAGCAACAATGTTCAGATCGCCGCTCATATACATCGGCGTATCGCCGCAGATCTCCTTGGCCTTCTCGATCAGCAGCTCCACACTGGGGATATGGCTCTCATCGGGGTTATAGAGATGGGTATTGAAATAATAAAACTCCTTGCCGGTCTTGATCACCCGCAGCTTGACCCAAGCGGTAATACGGCTGGCGTTGCCCGATTCAATGTCCTCCGGCAATGCATTAAAGGAGGGAGACTCCACATCGGGCGTATCGGAGAACCAAAACATCCCGCTCTCGATAAACTCAAATTTCGAGGCTCTCCAGAAGATGAAGAGGCCCTCCTGGATCTTGCTGGAGCGGTAGAATTTCTCATATTCATATTCGGGAAAAACATCAAAGATAAAGGTAGACTCCCAGGCGGGTCTCAGCTCCTGCATACCGATGACATCGGCATCGTATTTGGGCAGGATCTCCTCAAACCGCGCCGCCCGCTCATTGCGGGAATTGGGGGCCGCATCGTTGGCATGGCGGATGTTCTGGCTCATGACCTTGATCTTGTCGGATTCGTAATACTGCACACCATCCTCGGTGGTCAGAACCGTATCCACCTTGGAATCAAGTCCACCCTTACCGCCGCAGCCGCAAAGGGCGCCCAGGCTTAAGGTAAGAATCAATAAAAAGCAAACAATTTTTCTCATTTTCATCGCTATCAGCTCCTTTAACTTTTATTTTATCATACTCTGTATAAAAAAGCAAAGGAAAAAGGAACTGCAATAAAAATTGCAGTTCCTTTTTGATCAGATATGAAAGGTGAAGAACGCCAATTGCTCGGCGCCGCCGGTGTTGTAGGACACCACAACGGTATAATACCCCGCGGCGGTCCCGAGGGTAAAGGCAGAGCCGTCCTTGGGGGCATAATAGACCCCGTTGGTCTTGCGGTTGGCGGTATAATCCGCCCAGCTGTCGATCTCCACCGGCTCGGTACCCATATAGCCGATATACAGCTTGCTGACGGTGGCACCATTGGCATCCAGCGTCACAGCATTGCCGCTTTGGGTCAGCTTGGGAGTACCCAAGGCCAGATCGGCCTCGTCCACATAAACGGTGCAGACCGTATCCTTGGTGGCGCCGTTTACATTGTAGTTGATGACAAACCGCCAATACCCCGCTTTATCCATCTTAAAGGCAGTCCCCGGCTTGGGGCCGAAAACGGTGGTAAAGCCCTGGGCCGTGGCCTTAAAGTTGTTGAAGTCTACATACTTGGTGTTGGTATCGCCGATGTAGCCGTAGTAAACCTTGGCGGAATACCCTTCGTCATTGACCAAAACGCCGCTGGTAGAGAGGGCGGAATTGTCAATGGAGGGAGCGGTAGCGGGCGTCTCCGCCTTCACGGTGAAATACCGCTCCTGACGAATGCCCTGGGCATCCAGATAGACGATAACAAAGCGATAATGGCCCCGCTGATTCACAATGTAACCCTCGCCGTCCTTAACACCGTAATCGGGCAGATAACTGTCGCCGATGCGGGTCTTGAACTCATCCCAGGTGGAATACTTGTAATCGGTGTCGCCGATGAAGCCCCAATACATCTTCTGCACCTTGGTGCCGTTGAGATTCATCCAGGCCACCTTGCCGGTCTCATCCAACTCTAAATAGGGCTTGCCGTAGTTCTCGTCTAAGGTTCCGTCAGCCTTAAGAACATAGCCCTTTTGAGCAGACATTCCGTCGGAATCTGTATAAACCAACCAGAAGGCATAATACCCCGCCTCAGACATGGCATAGAGTTCTCCATCCATCGGAGAATCATCCCGAATCCGAGCATCCGACGAAACCGCCACGGAAAAATCGTTCCAATTTTTAAGGATGGGCTTTTCGACACCGGCATAACCCCAATACAGCTTGGTAACCTCGTAGCCGCTTTCGCTCAAGCGATGGAGCATCGCCAGATTCGGATTGTCCCCGTTTTCCCGCACATAGGGAACGGTAGGCGTCAGGCGCGTGCCTTCTGCTTCCCGGGTCAGTGCATCCATACAGGCACAATAAGCAGATTCGGTTCCATTTTCATCTGCAGTAGCATCGTTGTTATAGATATATTCGCCGTATTCGTGGATATGAGGTGCAGAATAATACATATCAGCCCGTAAAAAGGCTTGGTTTTGCTCTCCCAGAAACACCTCTTTAAAATCCTGTCTGGTACCGGCATAATAGATATCCACCAACCGCCCGCAGTTATAAAAAGCGGATACATCAATCACCTCAACCGATGAGGGCAAGTGAAGCTTTTTCAAATAGATACACTGACTGAAAGCATTTTGATTGATATAACGCACTCCTTCGGGGATCACTACCTCCGTCAAGTTCCTGCAATCGCTGAATGCACCGGCAGCAATCGAACAAGTCCCCTGCCGCACTGTAACCTTTCCGGAAATGGCATCCTTTGCTTCCACTAAATGATTTCCTATATAAAGCACGCCATTTTGCCAATTAGAAGTGTTCTTGTAAACAGCCGTACCATTAAAAGCATTTGCTTCAATAACATTCACGCTATTCGGAATGGTAAGAGAAGTCAGTTTTGCACATCCGGAAAAAGCGTCAAAGCCAATAGTCGTCACGGGATTTCCAAAAATCGAAGCAGGAACAACCAAATTCCCAGAGGCAGAACTTTCACATGATGTTATCGTGACCGTTCCATTTTGAATCTTATAAGTCAAGCAACTCCAATTGCCCGTAAACACCAATTCTTCTGGAAAAACAACATTTTCCAAGTTGGTGCATCCTTTAAAAGCGTCAGCATCAATGTGGGTTACGCTATTTGGAATCCTAATCGAAGTCAAGCTCAAACAATTACTAAATGTATACGGCTTGATCGCCGTAACGCCATCCGGAATGACCAGTTCTGTCACCTTTACTCCATTTAAATATAAATTTTTCGCATAATACAGCGGATTGGCATCAATATCAAAAAAATCTATAGAACACCACGCAGAAAAATCCGTAATATGGACGGCATTAAGATTCAAACATCCGTAAAAGGCACCCCAAAAAATATCTGTAACACTATCTGGAATTGAAACAGATGTCAAACCGGTGCAACCATTAAACGCATAATCGCCGATAGAAGTAACACCATTGGGAATGACAATAGAAGTCAAACCCGTGCAACCGCGAAAAGAAAACGGGCTTATAACAGAGAGGCTATTGGAAATAGTGATAGATGACAAACCCGTGCAACCGAAAAAAGCAAAGTTGCCAATAGTGGTAACACTATCGGGAATGGTTATAGAAGTTAAGCCTGCACAATTCTCAAAAGCAGAAACGCCAATGGTGGTAACACTATCGGGAATGGTTATAGAAGTTAAGCCTGCACAATTCCCAAAAGCAGAAACGCCAATACCAGTTGCCTTTGTTATGACTACCCTCTTAAGAGAAGTTGGCACATCACGATAAGAATCCGAAGCGCTTTCATTACTGAAAAGCTCACCAAAAAGAAAAAGTGTTGTTCCATCTATAGTTCCAATAAACGGGATAGTTATTTCTTGCAAATTTGAACAATTATAAAATGCCGCTTTCCCTAAAACTGCAACACTATCTGGAATGGTTATTGAAGTTAACCCTGTACATCCTGAAAAAGCTTTACTTTTAATTGTGGTCACACTATCCGGGATATTTACTTTAGTTAAATCGGAGCAATGCTGAAATGCATTATTCCCAATAGTTGTTACAGGATATCCTTCAATGGTTGCGGGAATATTGACTTCGCCAACGGCATTCGTGGGATAATCTGTAATCGTCACCTCGCCGCTCAAAACCGTATAAGTAAACTCCTCATATGTCGCCGCAGATGCCGAGGATGTTAAGGTACACCATATGATAATCGACAGTAATACAACCGTTAATGCTGAAAGCACTACAGAAAAATTGTTTTTTTTCATTTTTACCTCCAAAATAAAAAAGTGCGCGATCAAAGCCGCGCACCGAAAAACGCAGCCCGATTGCTGTTGCGACACAGTTCACCCCAAACAGGAAATGAAATCAAGGCATACATTTTTACCAAAAGTATGCCTGTTTAGAGCAATATTAAACTGTGTCGCAAATGTATTTTATCACAGATAACGCATAAATGCAATAAAAAAGAGGAACTGCGAAGCAGTTCCTCTTTTTTTATTTGATTGAACCTCAGACGAGTTGAACGATGGCCATTTCGGCACCGTCACCGCGGCGGGGGCCGATCTTTACGATACGGGTATAACCGCCGTTACGCTCTTCATAGTTGGGAGCGATCTCGGTGAACAGCTTGTTCACAACATCTTCCTTGGTGATATAAGCAAACGCCTGGCGCTTGCTATGCAGGGTATTGGCCTTGCCCAGGGTGATCATCTTCTCGGCAGCTCTGCCCACTTCCTTGGCGCGGGTCAGAGTGGTCTCAACAGAACCGTTCTCCAGAAGATAGGTCACCATCCCTCTGAGCATCGCTTTACGATGGTCAGTGGCGCGGCCCAGTTTTCTATATCCGGACATTAGAGTAAACCTCCTTTAGTATGATGAGCGAGAAGGGAGATCCGCTTCTGTTTTAAAAAGGCGGATTTCCGCTCACTCTTCGTTAAAATGCTCGCCAATACACAAAGTATTGGCTGCGCTTTGTGTCTTGATTGACCAAAAATCCGCTCTTTTTAAAATCTTCGACTTCAAGCCGAGGAGATTTCAGGGGATTTTTGTTCAATTTGGTTGCAGCAAGGCTTTGTGCCTTGCAAGAACAAATTGGGCGAAAAGCGCCGAAATATGACGGGTTGAAGCAGATTCGGCTCTCTCTTCTCGCTCATAAAATTAATCGTCGTCCCTTTTGAGGGTGAGGCCCAGGGAGGCGATCTTGCCGATCACTTCGTCCAGGGACTTTCTACCCAGGTTCCGAACCTTCATCATATCCTCTTCGCTCTTATTGATCAGGTCTTCCACGGTATTGATACCGGCTCTCTTGAGGCAGTTGAAGGAGCGGACGGAAAGATCCAGCTCTTCAATGGTCATACGGAGAGTGGTGCAGGTCTTGGTTTCATCCTTATCCACCAGGATCTCTGCGTTCTTTGCCTTTTCAGACAGATCAATGAACAGGGAAAGATGCTCGTTCATTACCTTTGCGGCCAACGAAACCGCATCGCTGGCGGAGGTAACGGAATTGGTCCAAACCTCCAGAGTCAGCTTATCGAAGTCGGTGATCTGGCCGACGCGGGTGTTTTCCACCTTATAGTTTACCTTGGTAACGGGAGAGAAGTCGCTGTCTACCGCCAGCATATTGGTCTGGTTCTCGGTATACACCTTATTCTTCTCAGCGGAAACATAGCCGCGGCCATGGTCGATCACCAACTCAATGTTCAAAGTAGCGCCGTCGCCCAGCGTTGCCAGAACATGGTCGGGGTTGAGGATCTCCACATCGCTGTCTGCCTTAATGTCGCCGGCAGTTACAACGGTAGGACCTTTCGCCTCGATATATACGGTTTTTTGCTCATCGCAATAAAGCTTCGGGATAATGCCTTTAATATTGAGAACGATCTCGGTCACGTCCTCCTTCACGCCCTCAATGGTGGTGAATTCATGGGGGACATCATTGATCTTCGCTGCCACAACGGCACAGCCGGGCAGGGAAGAAAGCAGGATGCGGCGCAGGGAGTTGCCCAGGGTCAGGCCGTAGCCACGCTCCAGGGGATCGGCAACAAACTTGCCGTACTCACCGTTTTCGCCGATGATTTCGGTCTCAATGCGGGGTCTTTCAATCTCGATCATATCTAAAACCTCCTTATATTATCATCGCGCGGGGTGCGCGTGTAAATCGAAACATCCTAATCTCGTATAGCATTCGCAGCAGCGGTTCATACAAACCGCTTTAAAAAGGGTTTTTGTTTTGCAGTGTTTGATGGGGCGGAAGATTTTTTCGCCGTGGTGTTCCAAAACCGCAGAGCATACTTTGTGTATGGTCGAGGATTTTGGGGCATCGTCGGCGGAAAAAGATCCGGCACAGCGGGCACTGCAACAACAAAGAACACTTTTTACTTAGAATACAACTCGACGATCAAGTGGGTTTCTACGGGGAGGTCGATATCTTCGGCGTCGGCATAGCCAACAACCTTTGCGGTGGTGCCGTTGAGCTCCAGCCACTTCACGATCGCGCGCTTCTCGTTTGCTTCAAGGATGGCCTTGATCTTCGCGGAAGACATGCTGTCTTCCTTGATAGCGATCACATCTCCTACGCTTACCAGGTAGGAAGGAATGTTTACTTTCTTACCATTCAAGGTAAAGTGTCCGTGGCGAACCAACTGTCTCGCCTCGGGTCTGGACATAGCAAAGCCTAATCTGTAGATCACGTTGTCCAATCTGCTCTCCACGATGGACATCAGATTGTCACCGGTAACGCCCTGTTTCTTAACGGCCATTTCATAATACTTTGCGAACTGGGACTCCAGAACGCCATAGTATCTTCTGACCTTTTGCTTCTCACGAAGCTGGGTGCCATACTCGGACACCTTTTTTCTGCCCTGGCCATGCTGACCGGGAGCATAAGCACGACGGGTAAGAGCGCACTTATCGGAATAGCAACGCTCGCCCTTTAAGAACAGCTTCTGACCTTCTCTGCGGCACTGACGGCACACAGCTCCAGTATATCTTGCCATTTCGTCTTCTCCTCCTTATACTCTTCTTCTCTTGGGGGGTCTGCAACCATTGTGGGGGATGGGGGTCACATCTTTGATCAGAGTGATCTCCAGACCGGCGGTCTGCAGGGCGCGGATCGCAGCTTCACGACCGGCGCCGGGTCCCTTCACAAATACTTCAACAGTCTTCAGACCATGCTCCATTGCTGCCTTAGCGGCAGTCTCTGCAGCCATCTGAGCGGCGAAGGGAGTGCTCTTTCTGGAGCCCTTGAAGCCCATACCGCCTGCGCTTGCCCAAGAGAGGGCATTGCCGTTCACATCAGTGATGGTGACCAGCGTATTGTTGAAGGTAGAGCGAATGTGAGCGGCTCCACGTTCAATATTCTTCTTCACACGGCGCTTGCCGGTGGTTCTTTTAACTGCTTTAGCCATTACTCATTCACTCCTTACTTCTTCTTATTTGCCATAGTTTTTCTGGGGCCCTTTCTGGTGCGGGCGTGGGTCTTGGATCTCTGGCCCCGTACAGGTAAACCTTTTCTATGTCTAGTGCCTCTGTAGCATCCGATCTCGATCAGACGCTTAATATCCAGGGCAACATTCCGTCTGAGATCACCTTCCACAACATAGTTATCCAGCTGAGCGCGGATAGCAGCAACCTCATCCTCGGTCAGGTCCTTCACGCGAGTGTCGGGGTTGACGTTGGCGGCTGCCAGAATGTCGTTGGAAGTCTTACGACCGATACCGTAGATATAGGTCAGACCGATCTCAACACGCTTTTCTTTGGGTAAATCGATACCAGCAATTCTTGCCATTTGGTTATTACACCTCCATTTTTAAGGGGATTAACCCTGCTTCTGCTTGTGTTTGGGGTTCTGGCAAATTACCATAACTTTGCCATGTCTTCTGATGATTTTGCATTTTTCGCAAATGGGTTTAACGGAAGGTCTTACCTTCATTGAAATTACCTCCATTCGTGGAGCCTTACTTGGCTCTCCAGATAATTCTGCCCTTGGTCAGGTCATAGGGAGACATCTCCACCGTTACCTTATCGCCGGGCAGGATCTTAATATAATTCATCCGCAGCTTGCCGGAAATATGGGCATGGATCTTATGCCCCTGTTCCAACTCTACCATGAAGTTTGCGTTGGGCATTGCTTCTACAACAACGCCTTCCACTTCGATCATATCTTCTTTTGACATAGGTCCTCCTATTCGCCCCGATAGGGGGCGAGACTTTTCCAGACCAGGCGGTCCCGCTCCGGCACAGCCGCAAGCGACCCGATTACCTGCAGATGCCTTACGCTTTTACACTTGGGCTTTGCAAGCTTTCGATGTCTGCCGTCTGCGATCCATACCCGATCCGGCTTAAAATCTTGAATGACAACAAAAATTTTATCTTTTTCCTTACCGGCCGTGACCCGCACGACCGCGCCTTTTGAAACGTCCATATCACACCTGCGTCAGGATATGCGCGCAGGTCTCATCGATGAAATAGGTATTTTCATAATGCGCGCTCCATTTTCCGTCCACTGTGGTGACGGTCCATCCGTCGGCATTACTGATCAGAACCTGATCGGTACCCATATTGATCATCGGTTCGATGGCAACGGTTGCGCCCTTCGGCAGGCGAAGCCCATGGCCTGCTCTGCCGAAGTTGGGCACATTGGGGTCCTCATGGAGGGCCCGCCCGATGCCATGGCCCACAAAATCCTTCACCGGACTGTAGCCAAACTGCGTTACATAGCTTTCGATGGCGTTTCCGATATCACCCAGCCTTACATTGGCCTTGAGGATCTTCTCGGCCTCATGGAGGCTATCACGAGTAACCTGAATCAGCTGCATGGCTTCGGCGGAGACCTTACCTACCGGAAAGGTATTGGCATTATCTCCATGGAAGCCGCCGATATAGGCGCCCACATCCACGCTGACGATATCTCCTTCTTTCAGAAGGATCTTCTCGGAGGGGATGCCATGGATCACCACATCGTTGACGGAGATACAGGCGCTGGCGGGAAATCCGCCGTAGCCCTTAAAGGAGGGGATGGCGCCATGGGAGCGGATGTAGCTTTCTACGATCCGGTCCAATTCCTTGGTGCTGATCCCGGGGGCCACTGCATCTCCTGCAGCCTGAAGCGCGCCGGCGGCAATGGCGCCGGCCTTGCGCATCAGTCGGATATCACTATCGGATTTGATGATCATCATTTTAAAAATGCCTCGATCGCTTCAAAGGTTGCTTTGGTGGTCTCAGCCAGCTCTTCGCGGCCTTGGACCAGAACCAGCTTGCCCTGCTCGCCATAGAAGGACTTGAGGGGCTCGGTGGTTTCATGATAAGTGTTGAGACGGTCCAGCACAGTTGCAGGCTCATCGTCCTTACGGATGATCAGCTCTGCCTGGCAGGCGTCGCAATGTTTATTGTCAGTAGAGGGCTTAAAATCTACATGATAGGTCATGCCGCAGGCAGGGCAGACCCGTCTGCCGCTCATACGCTTTACAATTTCCTCATCGGCAACCTCAATGGACAGCGCCATATCGATTGCAACGCCCATCTCAGCGAGGGCCTCGGCCTGAGGAATGGTACGGGGGAACCCGTCCAGAATAAAGCCGTTGCTACAATCATCCTCTGCCAACCGCTCCCGGATCATGCCGATCACAACCTCATCGGGAACCAGCTTGCCGGCATTGATCAGGCTTTCGGCCTGCTTGCCCAGCTCGGTACCGTTATGAATGGCTGCGCGGATCATATTTCCGGTAGAGATGGTGGGGATATTGTATTTTTTACAAATGTTTTCAGCCTGCGTGCCTTTTCCGGCACCGGGCGCACCTAAAAGAATAATCTTCATATCGCGCACCTGTTCCTTATTCCAGGAAGCCCTTGTAGTGACGCATCAGCATCTGGGATTCCAAAGTCTTCACCGTTTCGAGAGCAACACCGACTACGATGAGCAGGGTGGTACCGCCGATAGCAACGGAAGCGAGATTGGAGTTGATCATTGCCAGGATATTGGGCAGGGCAGAGA
This sequence comes from Eubacteriales bacterium, assembly GCA_045603925.1. Taxonomy (GTDB): domain Bacteria; phylum Bacillota; class Clostridia; order Oscillospirales; family QAKW01; genus QAKW01. The sequence goes on along the minus strand of JAZUNB010000053.1, from coordinate 15,657 downwards.
CCAGACCCAGGAAGAGCGCACCGATCAGGGTGATCCGGTTGAGGCTCTTGGTAATAAAGTCTGCGGTGGGCTTGCCGGGACGGATGCCCATGATAAAGCCACCGTTCTTCTTCAGGTTGTTTGCCACTTCAACAGGGTTGAAGGTAATGACAGTGTAGAAATAGCTGAAGAAGATGATCAGCAGGAACATCACCAAGGTATACAGCCAGCCGCCAACGTTGATGGCTTCCACCACAGCATTGAACCAGGTGTTCTTCAGGCCGGGGAAGAAGTTTACGATGGTGGGGGGCAGCATAACAAAAGACTGAGCAAAGATGATGGGCAGAACGCCGGTCATATTCACCTTCAGGGGAATATTGGTATTCTGACCGCCATACATTTTGCGGCCCTTGACCTGCTTGGCGTATTGCACCGGAATGCGGCGCTCGCCGTTGGTCACAAAAACTACAAATCCGATCATCGCCAGAAGACCGAGAACCACCAGCGCGGCTACGATCCAATGGACCGCACCGGCGCGGACATTCTGAACCAGAATGTGACCGGTTCCGGGGAAGCTGGATACGATACCGGCAAACAGGATCATGGAGATACCGTTGCCGATGCCGTTCTCATTGATCTTCTCGCCCAGCCACATCACGATGGTCGCGCCTGCGGCGAAGGTGAATACGATAACCAGAGCGCCGAAGAATCCTGCATCTTCAGCAACAACACCTGCTGCGTTCTTCAGAATGGTATAATAACCGAATCCCAGCAGGAAGGAGAAGATGATCGCCAGATAGCGAGTCCAATTCTCCATAAACTTTCTGCCCCATTCGCCATCTTCCTTCATTTTTCTTTCCCATGCAGGAATGGCAACCATCAACAGCTGCATAATAATGGAAGCGTTGATGTAGGGAGAGATGGACAGGGAGAATACAGCGGCCTGTTCCATAGCGCCACCGGACATAATATTCAGATAAGAGAAAATATTTCCGTCTGCGCTGTAGCCGCTGAAGAGAGCATCCATAGCAACTGCATCCAGGAAGGGAACGGTGATGTTACAACCTAACCGGAAGATCAGAAGGATCATTGCGGTATACAGCAGCTTCTTTCTGAGATCCTGGATTTTCCAGGCATTTACGAAGACGCTGAACATCTTACATCACCTCAACCTTTCCGCCGACAGCCTCAATTTTTTCCTTAGCACCGGCAGTAACCTTTACTGCCTTCAGGGTGATTGCCTTGTCAACGGAACCGGAACCGATTACCTTCAAGCCGTCCAAAGCCTTCTTGGCCATACCGGCTGCGATAACCGCGTTAATATCTACTACATCCCCGGCATTAAAAGCATTCAGGTCGCTGAGGTTCAGAACCACATACTTCTTTGCGAAGATGTTGTTGAAGCCGCGCTTGGGCAACCGTCTTTGCAGAGGCATCTGACCGCCTTCAAAACCAAGGCGGATGCTGCCGCCGGAACGAGCCTTCTGACCCTTATGGCCATGACCGCCGGTCTTACCGTTGCCGGAACCGGGGCCTCTGCCCTTTCTCTTGGCAACAGAGGTAGAGCCGCTTACAGGAGTAAGTTCGTGTAATTTCATACTGTTTCCTCCTCCCTTACTTTACATTCTCCACCTTGAGCAGGTGAACGATTTTCTTGATCTTACCCATGGTGCAGGCATTCTCAGGCTGAACAGTGAAGTCATTGACCTTCTTCAGACCCAGCGCTTCAGCGGTGGCGATCTGGTCCTTCTTGCAGCCGATCAGGCTCTTTACCAGAGTAATCTTAACAGAATTAACTTTAGCCATTGTTGTGTGCCTCCTTAACCTAAGATCTCTTCTACGGTCTTGCCGCGCTTTGCAGCAATGGTGGCAGCATCAGAGCAGGCAGCCAGACCCGCCAGAGTAGCGTTTACAACGTTTCTCTGATTACGGGAGCGCAGAGCCTTGGTTCTGATGTCCTTAACGCCGGCCATCTCCAGAACGGCACGAACTGCGCCGCCGGCGATAACACCGGTACCGGGAGCGGCGGGCTTCATGATGACCATGGAAGCACCATACTTACCAACGATATCATGGGGGATCGTGGTATCCTTCAGGTTGACAGTGATCATGTTCTTCTTGGCATCCTCAATACCCTTGCGGATGGCTTCGGGTACTTCAGCGGCCTTGCCCAGACCTGCGCCGACACGGCCCTTGCCGTCGCCGACTACGATCAGTGCGGAGAACTTCATGATCCGTCCGCCCTTGACAGTCTTAGAAACCCGGTTCAGGGACACGACTTTCTCTTGAAGGTCAAGGGTAGTTGCATCGATTTTATTAGCCATTATCTTTTTCCTCCAATTAGAATTTCAGTCCGCCTTCGCGGGCGCCATCAGCCAGTGCCTGAACACGGCCGTGGTATACGAAACCGCCTCTGTCAAACACGACGGTATCGATCTTCTTGGCAAGAGCGCGCTTTGCAACGGTCTCGCCGACCTTCTTGGCAGCATCCTTGTTGCCGCCGTACTCGGTGAAGTCCTTCTCCAGAGTGGAGGCGCTTACCAGAGTCTTACCGTTCACATCATCAATGATCTGAGCATAGATGTGCTTTGCGGAACGGAAAACGCAAAGACGGGGGCACTCGGGAGTTCCGGAGATTTTGCCGCGTACCCGTTTATGTCTTTTAATTCTTGCAGCATTGCTATCAGGTTTCTTAACCATAATCGTTTCCTCCCTTTATTATTTGCCTTTACCGGCTTTGCCTTCTTTATGCTTCACAACTTCGTCTACATACCGGATACCGGCACCCTTATAGGGCTCGGGGGGTCTCTTAAAGCGGACGTTGGCGGCAAAATGGCCTACCAGCTGCTTATCGATACCGGAAATGACAACTTTGTTCTGAGCAGGAACCTCGATGGTGATGCCATCCACGGGCTCGATGTCCACAGGATGGGAATAACCCAGGTTCATATGCAGGGTCTTGCCCTGGAGCTGCGCTCTGTAACCAACGCCGCGGATCTCCAATTCCTTGGAGTAGCCGTTGGTAACACCCTCTACCATATTGGCGATCAGGGTGCGGGTCAGACCATGCAGAGAACGATGAAGCTTTTCATCGTCGGGGCGGGTCACAAGGATCTCAGCGCCTTCCACTGCGATGGTCATATCGGGGTGCATGGTCTTGGTCAGAGTGCCCTTGGGGCCCTTGACAGTGACGGTATTCTCACTGTCCACTTTGACTTCAACGCCTGCGGGAATAGTGATCGGTTTTCTACCAATTCTCGACATCAGAATTCCTCCTTACCAAACGAAGGCAAGCACTTCGCCGCCAACGCCTAACTTTCTGGCCTGCTTATCGGTCATAACACCCTTGGAGGTGGACACGATGGCAACGCCCAGACCTTTCATAACGCGAGGCATATCCTCAACGCCGGCATAGATCCGAAGACCGGGCTTGGAGATTCTCTTTAGGCCCTGGATGATACGGGTCTTATTTTCGCCGTACTTCAAGGTGATAACGATATTGCCCTGCAGGCCATCGTCTTCTACCTTCATCTCTTTGATATAACCCTCGTCCAACAGGATCTGGCAGATGGCCTTCTTCATGTTGGAAGCGGGAATCGAAACAGTTTCATGTTTTGCAGCATTTGCATTCCGGATCCGGGTGAGCAAATCTGCGATAGGATCAGTAATCTGCATTTGTCGCTCCTCCTTACCAGCTGGATTTCTTCACACCGGGAATCTGGCCCTTATAAGCCAGCTCACGGAAGCAAATTCTGCAGATGCCGTAGTTACGCAGATAAGCGTGAGGACGGCCGCAGATTTTGCATCTGTTGTACTCTCTCGTGGAGAATTTCTGGGTCTTTTGCTGCTTTAAGATCATCGATTTCTTAGCCATTATAAATTCCCCCTCTTACTTCTCAAAAGGAGCGCCGAACAGGGTCAGCATCTCTTTTGCTTCTTCATCGGTCTTCGCGGTGGTAACGAACACGATGTCCATACCACGGATCTTCTCGACCTTATCGTACTCGATCTCAGGGAAAATCAGCTGCTCCTTGATACCGAAAGCATAGTTGCCGCGGCCGTCGAAGCCGTTGGCATTGATGCCGCGGAAGTCACGAACGCGGGGCAGAGCGGTGTTGAACAGTCTGTCCATGAATTCGTACATTCTCTCGCCGCGGAGAGTAACCTTGGCACCGATGTTCATCCCCTCACGAACCTTGAAGTTCGCAACGGACTTGCGGGCCTTGGTGGGAACAGCCTTCTGGCCGGTGATCTGAGCCAGCTCGGCGCAGACATTATCAATTACCTTGCTGTTGTCCTTTGCGTCGCCGCAACCGACATTCAGCACAATTTTATCCAGCTTGGGGATCTGCATAACGCTCTTGTAGCCGAATTTCTTCATCAGAGCAGGAGCGATCTCTTTGCTGTAAAGTTCAGACATTCTAGACATTGATTCTTACTCCTCCTTCTTAGAAAATCTCGCCGCAATCTTTGTTCTTGCAGACACGCTTGGTTACTTTCTTGTTACCCTCGGTAACAACGGTGTGACCCATACGGCCGGCGGTCTTGCACTTGGGGCAGATCACCTGAACCTTGGATGCATAGATCGCACCCTCGGCCTCAACGCGGCCGCCGGACTCGCCCTGACGGCGGGGCTTTACGTGCTTGATGACCATATTGGCCTTCTCCACGATTACCTTGCCTTCCTTGGGGCTGACTTCCAGAACCTTGCCCTTGGCACCCTTGGACTTACCGGAAATCACCAGAACGGTATCACCTTTTTTAACATGCAATTTGTTCATTCTGACTTCCCTCCTTACAGTACTTCGGGAGCAAGGGACAGGATCTTGGTATAGTCCTTGTCACGCAGCTCTCTGGCTACAGGCCCAAAGATACGGGTACCTCTGGGGTTTTTATCATCACGAATAATTGCGGCCGCATTCTCATCGAACCGGATGCAGGAGCCGTCTGCTCTCTTAACGCCCTTTACGGTGCGTACAACGACAGCCTTCACAACGTCACCCTTTTTCACGGTGCCGCCGGGAGCAGCTTTCTTAACAGAGCAAACGATGACATCGCCAATACCTGCGTATCTTCTTCTTGTACCGCCAAGTACCCGGATGCACATCAACTCTTTAGCACCGGTATTGTCGGCAACTTTAAGATAAGTTTGTTGCTGTATCACGACTTCGTCCTCCTTTATTACTTAGCCTTCTCGATAATCCGAACAAGGCGCCATCTCTTATCCTTGGAAAGAGGTCTGGTCTCCATAACCTCGACGGTATCACCAACGCCGCACTCATTGTTTTCATCATGAGCCTTCAGCTTGTAGGTGGTCTTAATAACCTTCTTATACAAGGGGTGCTTTACATTGTCTTTAATTGCAACGACGACGGTCTTATCCATCTTATCGCTGACGACCACGCCAACGCGGGTCTTTCTCAAAGTTCTTTCCATTTCCTTATCACTCCTTTATAAGATTACTTGGACTCACGGAGCTCAAGCTCACGCAGAACCGTATTTACACGAGCGATGTCCTTCTTGGTGGCAGCGATCCGCTGGGGATTATCCAACTGGTTGGTCGCGTGCTGGAATTTCAGGTTAAAAAGCTCCTTCTTCAGGTCATTCAATTTGTTCTTCAGCTCTTCAGCATTCATTTCTCTTACTTTATTAGCCTTCATTCTTCGTCACCACCTTCAGTTTCCTTCACCACAAACTTGCACTTGATGGGCAGTTTGTGCATAGCCAGACGCATAGCCTCGCGTGCCAGCTCTTCGGGTACATCTGCGATCTCAAACAGGATCCGGCCCGGCTTAACTACTGCTACCCAATACTCGGGAGAACCTTTACCGGAACCCATGCGGGTCTCAGCAGGCTTCGCAGTTACAGGCTTATCGGGGAAGATCTTGATCCAGACCCGACCGCCTCTCTTGAGGTAACGGGTCATGGCAATACGGGCAGCCTCGATCTGATTATTGGTGATCCAGGCGGGCTCGCAAGCCTGCAGACCATACTGACCGTAAGCGATGGTATTGCCACGATGAGCCTTACCCTTCATACGGCCTCTCTGAACTCTTCTGTATTTTACTCTCTTCGGAATTAACATTACTTAGCTCCTCCTTCTTTTCTGGGAGCCTTCTTGACATCGGAGAGGATCTCGCCTTTGTAGATCCAGACCTTAACGCCGATCTTACCGTAGGTGGTATTGGCCTCGGTGAAACCGTAGTCGATGTCAGCTCTCAAAGTCTGCAGAGGAATGGTACCCTCATGGTAGCACTCGCTTCTGGCGATCTCCGCGCCGTTCAGACGGCCGGAAACCATTACCTTGATGCCCTTCGCGCCGGTGCGCATGGTGTTGCCGATGGCCTTCTTCATGGCGCGACGGAACGCAATACGCTTCTCCAGCTGCTGTGCGATGGACTCGGCAACCAGCTGGGAGCTGGTGTCCATGTTCTTTACTTCAACGATGTTGATGTTGACCTTCTTGCCGGTCATAGCCATCAGCTCGCCCTTCAGCTTCTCGATCTCAGCACCGCCGCGACCGATCACCAGACCGGGCTTCGCGCAATGCAGGAAGATACGGATGCTGTTGCCGTCGGCAGTACGCTCGATCTCGATGTTGGGGATGCCGGCAGCGTAGAGCTTCTTCTTCAGAAACTCGCGGATCTTATAATCTTCCAGGATCAGGTCGCCGACCTTACCGTCAGCAGCGATCCATCTGGAATCCCAATTTTTGATAACGCCCACTCTCAAGCCGTGGGGATTTACTTTCTGACCCATTGTTTACGCCTCCTCCAATACGATAGTCACATGAGAGGTCCGCTTATTGATGCGGAACGCTCTGCCCTGTGCTCTGGGCATGATTCTCTTCAGGATGGGACCGGGGCAGGCATAGCACTTGGCTACAACCAGCTTGTCGACATCCATGCCGTTGTTGTTCTCGGCGTTTGCCATGGCGCTCTTCAGCAGCTTGCAAACGGGCTCAGAAGCGGCCTTATGGGTGTTCTGCAGAATTGCTACTGCGTACTTAGCAGGCTTATTCCGGATCAGATCCAGAACCACGCTTACCTTACGAGGAGAAATTCTGAGATATTTCAAATGTGCAGTTGCTTGCATTTTCATGTTCCTCCTTACTTCGTGGTCTTGGAGCCTGCATGGCCCTTAAAGGTTCTGGTGGGTGCGAACTCACCCAGCTTATGACCGATCATATCCTCGGTTACATATACAGGCACATGCTTTCTGCCGTCATGGACAGCAATGGTATGGCCTACAAACTCCGGAAAGATGGTGGATGCGCGGGACCAGCTCTTGAGAACTCTCTTCTCGCCGCTCTCGTTCATCGCTTGAATTCTGGCTAAAAGCTTGGGATCCACAAAAGGTCCCTTTTTGACACTTCTACTCATTTCAATTTTCCTCCTTCCAGATTACTTCGCATTCCGACGCTTCACAATGAACTTGTCGGACTTATTCTTCTTGCTGCGGGTCTTATAGCCCAGAGTGGGTTTACCCCAGGGGGTAACAGGACCGCTGCGGCCGATGGGGGACTTACCCTCACCACCACCGTGGGGGTGATCGCAGGGGGTCATATCAGAACCGCGGCCGGTGGGACGGATACCCATATGACGCTTACGGCCGGCCTTACCGATGGATACGTTGGCGTGCTCGCTGTTGGATACAACACCGATGGTTGCCATGCAGTTCAGACGAACCATACGAACCTCACCGGAGGGCAGACGGATCTGCGCATAGCCGTTTTCCTTCGCCATCAGCTGAGCGCTGTTGCCTGCGGAACGAACCAGCTGAGCGCCCTTGCCGGGATACAGCTCTACATTGTGGATCACGGTACCCACAGGGATATTCTCGATGGGCAGCGCGTTGCCGGGCTTAATATCGGCGGAAGCGCTTGCGATGACCTTATCGCCTACCTTCAGGCCCTCGGGGCAGATGATGTAGGCCTTCTCGCCGTCTTCATACTGCAAAAGAGCGATGAAAGCGGTACGGTTGGGGTCATACTGGATGGAGGTCACGGTTGCGGGAACATCCATCTTATTTCTCTTGAAGTCAATAATTCTGTACTTCACTTTGTTGCCGCCGCCCTGATGACGAACGGTGATGCGGCCGTAGCTGTTTCTGCCGGAATTCTTCTTGACCTTGGTCAGGAGGGAGCGCTCGGGAGCGTCCTTGGACAGGCAGCTATAGTCCACATTGGTCATCTGGCGTCTGGCGGGAGAAGTCGGTTTATAAGTTTTCATTGCCATAACTGTTCTCCTCCTTACATCATACCGTCAAAGAACTCGATGGTCTTTGAATCGGCAGTCAACTTCACATAGGCCTTCTTCCAAGCGGCGGTCTTGCCGACATGGACGCCCATTCTCTTTTCCTTACCGCTGACATTCACAGTGGTAACCTTCTCAACGGAAACCTTGAAGATTTCCTCAACCGCATTTTTGATCTCGATCTTATTGGCATCCTTTGCTACCTGGAAGACATAGGTCTTATCCTGCATAGCAGCCATAGATTTTTCGGAGACAATGGGTTTCATAATAATATCGTAGCTCGATTTCATTATGCGTACACCTCCTCGAGTTTCTTCACCGCATCCTGAGTCAGGATCAGAGTGTCGTGCTTCAGGATCTCATAGGTGTTGATGGTGTTGACGCGGGCAGCCTTCACACCGGGGATGTTGGCAGCGCTCTTCACAAAGAACAGGTTGGTGTCTGCATTGACGACCAGAGCGTTCTCTGCCTTCAGAGCAGCCAGCATACCGACAACGGTCTTGGTCTTATACTCATTCATCTCGATCTTATCCAGAACGATGAGCTTGCCCTCAGCCAGCTTGGAAGAAATGGCGCTCAGAAGAGCCAGCTTCTTCACCTTCTTATTCATGCTGAAGCGATAGTCGCGGGGCTTGGGAGCGAACACAATACCGCCATGGGTCCATTGGGGAGCGCGGGTGGAACCCTGACGGGCTCTGCCGGTACCCTTCTGTCTCCAGGGCTTGATGCCGCCGCCGGAAACCTCAGCGCGGGTCAGAGCAGACTGAGTACCCTGACGCTGATTTGCCAGATAGTTGGTCACTGCCATATGCATAGCAGCTTCATTGACCTTTACGGAAAAAACGGAATCGTTCAGGTCCATGGTGGACACCTTAGCGCCACTCATATCAAATACATCTACATTAGCCATGATTTATTTCCCCCTTACTCAACCATTTTTAACGGTGTTCTTTACGGTGACGATCGAGCCCTTGGGGCCGGGGATCGCACCCTTAACAACCAGAAGATTATTCTCCATGTCGACCTTTACTACATCGAGATTCTGAACAGTTACCTGCACAGCACCCATATGACCGGGCATTTTCTTTCCTTTATAAATACGGGAAGGAGAAGAACATGCGCCCATGGAACCGGCGTGGCGGTGGATAGGACCGCTACCGTGGGTCATAGGGCCGGAGCGCTGACCATTGTATCTCTTAATGGTACCGGCAAAGCCCTTACCCTTGGAGATACCGGTGACATCAACGCAGGAGCCGATTTCAAAAGCGTCTGCGGTGATCACATCACCTACATTATAATTGTCTGCATCCTCAAGGCGGAACTCCTTGAGAACCTTCTTATAGGTAACGCCTGCCTTATCGAAGTGACCCTTCATAGGCTTGGTTACCTTGCTCTCGGCAACATCCTGATAGCCCAGCTGCAAGGAAGCGTAGCCGTCGTTTTCAACGGTCTTCTTCTGAACAACGGTGCAAGGACCTGCCTGAATGACTGTTACCGGAATGACATTACCCATTTCGTCAAAAACCTGGGTCATTCCGATTTTCTTACCGATAATACCTTTCTTCATTTGTTTTACCTCCATTATGGTTATTGGTTGGTTTTCACCAACATGACCTTCTTCCCGGTTGATTACAGCTTGATCTCAAGCTCTACGCCGGCAGGAAGTTCGACGCTTGCCAGAGCCTCAGCGGTCTTGGCAGCAGGCTTCACAATGTCAATAAGACGCTTGTGAGTCCGACGCTCAAACTGCTCTCTGGAATCCTTGTACTTATGAACAGCACGCAGGATGGTAACGACCTCTTTCTTGGTGGGCAGAGGGATGGGGCCGGATACAACGGCGCCGGTTCTCTGAGCGGTCTCCAGGATCTTCTGAGCAGCCTGATCCACCAAAGTGGAATCATAACCCTTTACTCTGATTCTGATTTTGTCAGCCATTTCTTGTAGCCTCCTTTTTAAATTTGACCTTCACGACTTTGACGGAAAAATCTTAACACACAGCCGGGTGTTTCACCGCGGTGTTAAAATAAATTCGGACAAAATGTCCGATCCCGGTTTACGATCCTTCAAAGCGGCTTACGCGGCAAGCCCGCGCAGTTCCAAGGAATGGCAACCTTTGCTTTTTCCTCACTTTTTCGCCCGGCTTCAAGCCGAACTTGCTCTGCGGAAATTCCCCATATGCACCGGAGAAAAGTCGGCGCTATGGCCACCTCCCGCTTCGTCGCATGAACAGTCAGCCTGAATATAATAACACACTCATCCGGGAATTTCAAGTCTTTTTTTGAATTTTTTCACAAAATTTTTCCCGAAATTTCTTGCAGGTTGCACAAACCACAATCTGTTGTGTTTTTGATAAATTTTCACCCAAAAATATAGGATTTTGCCCTTTCCTCTTTACATTGGGATTTTTAAATGGTATAATGTGGGGTAGTAAATGATCCTTATATTATAAATAAGGAAGAAAACCGTCCGAAAAAGGAGAGTATGCAAGATGAAAGAACCGATTTTAGTCATTATGGCCGCAGGTATGGGCAGCCGCTACGGCGGCCTGAAGCAGATCGACCCGGTAGATCCTCAGGGTCAGATCATTATGGATTATTCCATTTATGATGCCATGAAGGCCGGCTTTAAGAAGGTGGTCTTTGTGATCAAGGATGCCATCGCCAAGGATTTCAAAGAGGTGATCGGCAACCGCATCGAAAAGGTCGTTGAGGTAAAGTACGCGTATCAGGAGCTCAATAAGATCCCCGAGGGTGTGATCGAGATGCCCGCAGATCGGGTAAAGCCCTGGGGCACCGGCCACGCCATCCTTTGCGCCAAGGAATATCTGGACGCCCCCTTCGCTGTGATCAATGCCGACGATTTTTACGGCAGAGATGCCTTTGTGAAGCTCTATGAGTTCCTGAAGAATACCGAGGTCTCCGATCCTATGCAGATCTCCATGGTGGGCTATATTCTGGAGAACACCTTGACCGACAACGGCCATGTGGCCCGCGGCGTTTGCGTGGTGGATGAGAATGATTATCTGCAGAAGATCGATGAGCGCACCATGATCCAGAAGATCGACGGTCAGGCTCATTTCTCCGAGGACGGCGGCGAGACCTTTACCGCTGTGTCTAATACCGCTCCCGTTTCCATGAATATGTGGGGCTTCCCCTTGGCCTATCTGAAGGCGCTGGAAGTGAAGTTCCCCGAATTTCTGAAGAAGACGGTGGTGGAGAATCCCCTGAAGGGCGAGTTCTTCCTGCCCATGGTAGTCGATGAGCTGCTCCAGGACAAAGAGGCTACCGTTAAGGTGCTCCACAGCGCCGATAAGTGGTTCGGCGTAACCTACAAAGAGGATAAGCCCACTGTTGAGGCGGGCATTCAGGCCCTGAAGGATGCCGGCCTGTATCCCGATAAGCTTTGGGAGGAATAATCAACATGCTGGAAAAGCTGCGTAATGTTGTTGCCGCCTTTGAATTTGAAGGTACGGTTCTGGAAGCAAAGCCCTTCGGCAGCGGTCATATCAATGATACCCTGCTGCTGACCACCGATCAAAATCAGTATATCCTGCAGAGAATGAACACCGCAGTGTTTAAGGATCCCCAGGGGCTGATGGAGAATGTTTTCGGAGTCACCGAGTTTTTGAGAAAAGAGATCGCCGCCCAAGGGGGAAATCCCGACCTGGAGACCCTGACCTTTATCAAGACCAAGAACGGCGAGCTGTTTTACAATGGGGAAGAGGGTGCCTGGCGCGCCTATCGGTTCCAGGATACCCTGATGGCGCTGAACGCCTGCCGCGATGCCAAGGATTTCTATGAAAGCGGAAAGGCCTTCGGTCGGTTCCAGGCCTTGCTGGGGAACTATCCCGCCGAGACTCTTCATGAGACCATTCCTCATTTTCACGATACCCCCGACCGTATCCGCCAGCTGAAGGAGGCTATTGAAAAGAATGCCGCCGGCCGGCTGGACAGTGTGAAGGAAGAGGTGGAATTCGCCCTGGCAAGAGAAGAGTCTGCAAGACTTGTGATGGATCTTGCCGCCGAGGGTGTTCTGCCCCTGCGGGTGACCCATAACGATACCAAGCTCAACAATGTTTTGCTGGATCCCGAGACCGGCGCAGGCACCTGCGTTATCGATCTGGACACCATTATGCCCGGTATGGCCATCTTTGATTTCGGCGATTCCATTCGGTTCGGCGCTTCCACCGCCGCCGAGGATGAGAAGGATCTCTCCAAGGTGACCATGGATCTGGAACTTTTCGAGGCTTATACCAAAGGCTTCCTGGAGGGCTGCAACAATGCTCTTACCGATGCCGAGCGGGATCTCCTTCCCACCGGCGCCTGGATGATGACCTTTGAATGCGGTGTTCGCTTCCTTACCGACTACTTAAACGGCGACACCTATTTCAAGACCGCTTATGAGGACCATAACCTGGTTCGCTGCCATACCCAGTTCAAGCTGGTAAAGGAAATGGAAGAGAAGCAGGATCAGATGCAGGCCATCGTTGCCAAATACTAAAACAAAAAATACGGTGTGCGATGCACACCCTATTTTTCATAAGCATCAAAAAAGCCTCCCGAAGGATGCCCTTGGGGAGGCTTTTGGCTTTACATTACATATGGGTGGTAATATCGTCTGCGGCAACCTTCACACGCATCAGCAGGGTCGCAACCTCTGCTCTGGTGGCGGTGCCCTTGGGATCGAAGGCGTTGCCGTTCTTACCGTTCATCAGACCGGTGGAACGAACGAACTCCACGCTTTCCTTGGCCCAAGCGGAAATGTTGGCGGCATCGGAATAAGCGGCAACAGGAGCGCCGAAGGAGGTATAGGTCTCCTTATTGATCTTCTCCAGAGTCTTCACCATACCGGCCATCAGCTTGGCCAATTCCTGGCGGGTGATGGTATCGGCGGGAGCAAAGGAGGTGCTGCTCTTACCGTTGATGATCCCCAGAGTAGCCATCAGGCGAACATGGCCGCCATAGTAGCTGCCGGCGGGAACATCGGCGAAGGCAGGGATATTTGCAACGGTCTCCAGCCCGTAAAGAGCATTGAGGGTGGTGCCCACAAAAGCGGTGATCTCTGCCTGGGTCATCGCGTTCAGCGCATCCTCGGTGATCACGGTTCTGCCTGCGGCATCATTGAGGGCGGCGATCATCATTCTGGAAAGAACGGTAGCGGCCTGAGCTCTGTTGATGGTCTTGGAGGGGCTGAAGGTGGTAGCGGAGGTACCGTTGAACAGGCCGTATGCATTATTAAAGGTTACGGCATCATAATACCATTTTTCGGAAGTGACATCGGCAAAGCTCCAGGAGCCGGTCTTTACCGTCTCTTCCTTGCCGCAGATGGTGCAAAGAGCGGTGATCTTACCGCCTTCTGCGGGAGCATAGTAATGCTCTTCGGTCTCCTTATGAATAACATTGGCTGCATCGTTGGCATAAACAGCGCCGCAACGGTCGCAGGTCATCTGACAGCCGGTCTGATCGCTGAAGGTACAAGCCTCGGTGCCCATTACGGTACCGTCTACGGTACAAACAATCTGGTGCTTCTTATCGGCATTGCCGTTGCCCAGGCTCTTGATACCGTCGCTGTTATGAGGAATCTTATTCTGGTGATATACCTTCTTCACATTGGTACAGCTGGCGCACTGCCATACATCATAGGGATACTCCCCATGAGCCACATTGGTGACGGTATTCAGCTGAACCACAAATTGGCAAGCCTCTTCGCCGGTCCCGCAGGTGGGGCAGTCATAAGCGTGATGCGTCTCATCCACCGCCACAGCGCTATGGAAGCAGACCACCGTTGCCTTGGCGGAAGCCTCGGCAGGATCCAATACCAGATGGGTGCTATCCTTGCTTGCGGCGGTAAGCTTGGCGGTAACAACAGCCTCGGCGCCGTTGACCGCAGTATTCTTCACGGTAAACTTGGCAGTGGCAACCGCAGTCTTGCCGGCGGCGGCCTCACAGCCCACAGCGGCAAACTTGATCAGGCCGCCGTTATCATGCACCTCAACACTGCCGCCATCCATCTGGGCAGACACATAGGTCAGCACAGCGGGATCATAAGCGCTTTCGATGGAAACAGCGTTCCAGGCCTTGGCGCTCTCGGCATAATAAGTAACGGTAACGGTTTCCCCACGCTCAACAACGGTATCGTTTACCGAAACGCTCACCTTGATCTCCGCTTCCGCGGCATAGACGGTGGCACCGAGCATGGTCAGAACCATCAGAACAGCGAGTACCAAAGAACTTACTCTCTTAAACATAATGTACCTCCTGAAAATGGGCGCAAGAACGCCCGAAGCGTCATTAAATTCTCTCTAAAAGAGAGAAAGACCCAATATTGCTATAATTATAACAAATAATTATGAGAATGGGTAGTACCTTATGTGGTTTTTTAAACACATTTTGTGAACTATCCGAAAAAGAGGGAAAAATCTTTTAACATAGAGTCTTTATTTTTCATAAATTATATGGTAGAATAAAAGCAGACTAAAGCTTTGAAAGGTGAACCCATGGATAAGATCATCATCAACGGTCCCTGCCGATTGGAAGGGGAAGTAGAGATCGCCGGCGCCAAGAATGCCATTGTGGCCATTCTGCCCGCCGCTATGATGGTAGACGGTGTCTGCCGTATCGAAAATATTCCGCAGATCAGCGATGTGGAGAATATCTGTAATATTCTGATCGCCATGGGCGCCATTGTGCGCCGCCCCGGTGAGAAGACCCTGGAGGTGGACTGCTCCGGTGTGCGCAGTACGGCGGTGCCTTATGAATATGCCCGTAAGTTCCGCGCTTCCTATTATTTTTTAGGCGCGCTTTTAGGGCGGTTCGGAGAGGCTTCTGTGGCTCTGCCCGGCGGCTGCCATCTGGGTGCCCGCCCCATCGACCAGCATATCAAGGCCTTTGAGCAGCTGGGGGCGACGGTGGATGTGGTCCACGGAAATGTGAATTGCCACGCCGAAAAGCTCACCGGCAACGATATTTACCTGGATATGGTCTCGGTGGGCGCCACCATCAATGCCATGCTGGCCGCCACCAAGGCCGAAGGGCTGACGGTCATTGAAAATGTGGCCAAAGAGCCTCATATCGTGGATGTTGCCAACTTTTTAAACTCCATGGGTGCCAACATCCGCGGAGCCGGTACCGATGTGATCAAGGTGGAGGGTGTCCCCCGCCTGGTCGGCGGCTCCTATGCAGTCATTCCCGACCAGATCGAGGCGGGAACCTATATGGCGGCGGCCGGCCCCCCCGGCGGGCGGGGCCCGCCGGCTACAAGCCCTATGTGCGGGGCATGGACGTGAAGAGCGGCGACAAGCTGTACGTCTGCAACCGCGGCAAGAGCGTGATGCTGGCCCGCATTGGCAGCAAGAGCCTTGCCGAAGGTGCCCAGATCGCCGCCGCCCACATCGACTCTCCCCGTCTGGATCTAAAGCCCAACC
>JAZUNB010000052.1:0-7078 GCA_045603925.1 Eubacteriales bacterium | reverse complement strand
CCGCGCCTCTTGTTTGTTCCGAACCAATTCGGGACCAAGTACCGAAGCCGACCGCCGCCGGTGGCGGATGAAGGGAGGCTGCAGGTGAGGCAAAATAACGAGCGTTTCGGCTCGCCCCCACCACTTTTTTCATCACGAGCTTCCCGAAAGCCGAAAGGCGACTATATTTTGCCCGTTAGCCCGGGCGTTCGAGTCGCCTCACTCCGACCACATAAAAGAGGGCAGATCTTGTATCTGCCCTCTTTTATATTTTCTTGGTCAAATGGGGCGACTCGAACGCCCAACCTCTTGCCCCTCCCGACCGAGTTGACGACAGTGAACCATGGCGTACTGATTTTTTCGTTATTTGGTTTAAAGCTATTTATTCCAAATAACTTTTTGTTTAAATCAAATAGCAGAGCAAATTCTATAAAAAATCGCCCCCATTTTCTTATGATATCGGGAGTTATTTGGTTTAAATTTATTTATCTCAAATAAAATTTAATTTATTCCAAATAATTATTGACTTCAAATCGGTTAACATATATAATACAGATAAGGAGTGATAACCATGAAATTCCCCAAAGAAAAAAAACAATCTATTATTTATTATATTTTGGAAAAAATTGACGAGGGCTGTAAATCGGTTTCCAAAACTGTTTCCGAAAAGTTGGGCATTAATCAGACGACGGTACACGCCTATATCAATGAATTGGTTGAGAAGGAGGTCATCCTTCGGGCCCACCGCGGTGAATACGTATTAAAAAAACAGCGCGCCGATTATCAACTATCCCGAAACAACGGCGACCTGGCATCCGACACCTATGCATTTCATTATTGTCTGGAGCCTCACCTTAAGTCATTTTCTCAAAATGTGCAGACCATCTGGAGTTATGCCTTTACTGAAATGATCAACAATGTTATGGATCATTCTGATGCCGAAAATGTTGTGATCTCCATTGAGCAAGACTATTTAAAAACCTCCGTATGGATCGACGACAACGGAATCGGCATTTTTAAAAAAATCAAAGACCATTTTCAGTTGGAGTCTTTGGACGAAGCCATTTGTGAGCTATTTAAAGGGAAACTGACCACCGACTCTGAAAATCATTCCGGAGAAGGAATCTTTTTCACATCCAAATTAATGGACGACTTTATGATTCTCTCGGACGAAAAGCTATTTGCCAAAAACCGCTTCGACGATACCAAGGTATTTACAGTCGAAACCCATTGGAACTCCGGAACCTGCGTTTATATGTCCCTTTCCAACCAAACGCACAAAACAACAAAGGAAATCTTTGATACCTTTTCCGATATAGATGGTGGATTTTGGAAAACAAAGATTCCATTGAAAAACTTTTTTGGACCCGCTCCGGTTTCCCGCTCCCAAGCCAAACGCGTTTGCAGTCGTTTGGATAACTTTGAAGAGGTTGAATTGGATTTCGAAGGTCTGGAATGGATCGGCCAGGGTTTTGCACACCAGATCTTTGTGGTTTTTCAAAAAGAATGCCCTCAGGTTCGATTGATTCCGATCAATATGTCTCCGGCGGTTGAAAAAATGTATAAGCATGTTCTGAACAGTTAAAATGCGAGGCCTTCGGGCTTCGCATTTTCCTTTTTTCGCAGATCTTTACAATTTTTCATCACAACTCTTTACAAACGGCAAAATTCGTATTATTATATTTACTATCTATACATTAATGGAGGAGCAGGAAGAATGGCCCGGGCATCAAGACCTTCCAAAATCAAAGGGTTCTTTCGCGCCGCTCCGGTGCGGTTCACGGTGAAATTGGTGATCGCAGCGGTGGTGGCGGCTTCGCTGTTTTTAAATTTATATACTTATGTGACCCCGGTGGTGCGGTATTTCGGCACCAGCATGGCCCCCACCCTTTCGGACGGGCAGATCCTGGTGGTTTGCAAGCCTGCCGCTGTGCACGCGGGGGATCTGGTGGCCTTTTATTATAACAACAGTATTTTAGTGCGGCGGGTGGTTGCCACCGGCAACCAGCAGGTCGCCATTGATATTTTCGGAAATGTTTCGGTCAACGGCGAGGTTCTGGACGAGCCCTACGCCGCCGACAAGACCTTGGGGCAATGCGATCTGCCCTTCCCTTACAATGTTCCTGCCAACAGTTATTTTGTTTTGGGCGATGATCGGGACAGCGCCATGGACAGCCGTCTGGCAGACATCGGCGCCATTTCGGAGGATCAGATCGTTGGGAAGGTGATCCTTTCCCTGAACCCTCTTAAAACCATTTCCTGACGGGAGAAGCAATGAACGCCAAAAAACCCCGGACAACTTTATATCGGGTTGCGCTCTTTTTGGGAATGTTGCTGCTATTTCTCCTGATCGGGGCAGGGCTGCTGGTCGGAACCATCTCCCCCGCCATTGCGCTGGAGCAGGAACTACGCTGCGGCATGGAGGAGCACATCCATACCGACGGTTGCTACAACGGAGACTTTCTCACCTGCGAGACCCCCGCTCATTCTCACAACGGCAATTGCTACATTGTGCTTTTAGGGGACAATGACATCAACAATATGCTCAACCTGATGAACGAAGAAGAGCGCTCTCTGGAAGCGGTGATCGACCATACGGTCACCACTGCTCAGACCCTGCAGGGAGAGGAGGATCCTTCGGTGGCCCAGCTGAATGCCACCATCTCCCAAAGCGAGACCCTGCCGGATCTGGTATTGAACGAAAACATCAATACCTACGCCACCGTTCCCGAACAGCAGCCTGCCGTTACCCTGCCCGATGCCGCTCCAAGCGGCGGTACCACCACCTATGCGGTGGGGGATACCCCCAGTACCGGACAGAACAAGGCCAATTTCTATCTTTACTTAGACCGCCAATGGACCTGCATCGGCACCCTCTCATATACCCGCACCGCCAACGGCAACCGCTATAATTACACCATCCCCACCGCCGATGTCTTGGGGCTGGTCAACGGGGTATTGGGAACCAACTACGACTATAACGATTTTGATCTTTCCGCTTCCACCAGCCTGAACAGTGGCTACAGCTCCTCCAATCTGGGAATGAACGCCACCACCGCCATCATTGCCTATCGGGAGCAGCGCACCGCCGCTCAATCGGCGCGGTATGTTCGGCTGATCCCCTATAACGGCTCCGCCACCAGTACCGCCTTCAGCTTTTACACGGTGACCACCGTATATCCCGACGGCTCGGAGACCCCCCATTACCTCCGCGCCAATTCCACCTACACCCTGCCCACCGGCAATTACCTCTGGCTCGACCAGAACGGCAACAGCTATACCGCCGGAGAGACCGTCACCATTACCAACACCACCCGCTTTACCGCCCAACTGCTGGGGCCCATCACCCATGTGAGCATTAATTACGAGGTGAACTTCCCCACCGTCAGCGGCGTTACGGTCTCCACCGCCCCCACCATGGCGGGGCTTTCCTCCACCCATGTGACCGACGGGTTTTCCGAAAATACTTCCGCGGTGCTCCGCAACGTATCCAATCAGACGGTGGAAGGAAAGGTCAACGGCAACAACACGGGCCTTTCCCGTATCATTCAATTCCGCGGCTGGCAGGTCAACGATTCCGATGTGATCCTGCAGCCCAACACCACCCTGGTATGGGACGAGCTGCTCCAATATGCCAACGGCGCTTCCCTGACTCTGCGGGGCGTATGGGACTATGCCTATTCCCAGACCGCCAGCTTCTTTATCCGCTTCGACTCGGTGGCGGTAGATACCGAAGGCAACATTACCGGCCAGGACTCCAATCTTTATACCAAAGAGGTCTTCGCCTCCTATGTGGGCGGGATCGACACCTCCCTTTCCCTCTCCACCCTGGAGCAATACAATCTGGCGGATGTTTCCCAGGACAACTCCTTTACCGTTGACCGGGAGATCCGCGCCCTTTACGGAGAGCGCAGCGAGGGGGTCTGGCTGGGCTCCTTCCCCGGCGATGAGCAGATGTTTGAAGAGCTGAAGCAATACGCCGAGACCGGCCACCTTTCGGTAGACGGAGAGGCGGTGGCCGCCGAGGATCTCAACGCCGAGGCTTATGCCATCCGCTGGTATGTATTCAAGGTG
The DNA here is from genome assembly GCA_045603925.1 of Eubacteriales bacterium. Taxonomy (GTDB): domain Bacteria; phylum Bacillota; class Clostridia; order Oscillospirales; family QAKW01; genus QAKW01. The sequence goes on along the minus strand of JAZUNB010000052.1, from coordinate 3,025 downwards.
CAGTCCGATGCCTGGCATATCGACGGCAAGCTGGTGAAAAAGGAAGGCTCTATCGAGCTGCGCAAGACCTTTGCGGGCAACCAAGAGCTGATCGAGCAGGCCAAGGAGGTCTTTGCCTTCAACGCGGTGCAGACCGCCACCGGCGAGACGCAGACCTTCACCCCGGCCGATGCCGTCTATGATGCCGAAAGCAATGCCTATATCTGGGAGATCTCCCCTGTTGAGCACGGCGACCCCTGGCAGATCACCGAGATCGCCGATGCCTTTACCGACAGTACCATCAGCTACAGCGTTTACCCCGAATATACCGTATTGGATACCCACGGCGGGCAGTCCACCGCAGGAAGCGGCTTTTCGGTAACGGTCTACGGTGTGACCAAGGCCATCGACGAGGGGGATCAGGCTCCCTTGACCGTTTCCTTCAACAATATTTATAACCGCGCCGACTCCATCATCATCAAAAAGCAGGATCACCGCACCGGCAGTCCCTTAAGCGGTGCCGCCTTCCGCTTATTGCAAAACGATACGGAATTGCGGTTCTCCTACAATACCGAGACCAACCGCTATCTGCTGGATGGCGAGAACGGCACCGAGACCATCCTGCGGGGAACGGAAAACGGCTACTTTGAGATCTGCGTGGATAATCTGGACTATTCCTTAGGCCCCATTACCGTGCAGGAGCACACCGCCCCCGACGGCTACACCCTCATCGGAGACATTCAGATCGGCCATACCGACGAGGAGCAGACCATCGGCATCCTCACCGGCGACTCGGAGATGGTGACCTATAATAACGGCATTCTGGTCATCGGCAATACTACCGATGCGGTTTCGGTCACCGCCCAAAAGGAATGGGAATGCGCCGAGACCGAATGGCAGCCGGTTACGGTCCAGCTGCTGGCCAACGGAGTACCCAGCTCCGCAGTGGTGGGCGGCATTGAAAATCGCGCCGTCTTAAGTGCCGACAACAATTGGCAATATACCTGGGAGGAGCTTCCCCTTTACCTCAACGGTCAGCCGGTTACCTGGACCGTAAGAGAGATCGCCATCGGCGAGGAGCAGGCCAAGGCCGACGGTACCTTTGTAAACTGGCTGGCCTCTTATGATCTGCCGGTTGCCACTGAGGATGAAAACGGGCAGCAGCACCTCCTGCTGAAGGTGACCAACACCACCAAGAGAGTGATGCTCCGCCTGACCAAGACCGATCTTTACCGCACCACTCAATTGCCCGATGCAGTCTTCCGCTTAGAGGCGGTGAATGCAAAGGGCGAGCTCCTGCCCGATCAGGTGGTGAAAACAGGAACCACCAACGCCGCAGGCGTTTTAGTCTTTGATAATATGAAATGCGATGTGCGCTATCGGCTGACGGAGATCACCGCCCCCGAGGGCTACCATTTGATCTCCGAGCCCGTTTACTGCACCATCCGCGAGGATGGGGCGGTGGAGGTGGAAAAGCATTTTTATGCCGAAGCCGGTACCACTGCTTATAATATTCTGATCCGCAATGCCGAGGCCGTTCCCCTGCCGGAATCCGGCGGAGGCGGAACCGCGATGTATTACGCTCTGGGGCTGCTCTTTTTCGCAGCGGCGGCAGGCGTTTACATATACACCTCTGATCTAAGGAGGTGGAAGATCCATTAACCCTCGTTTTCAAAAAAATATAAAGAAAAAGGAGAAAAAAACAATGAAAACGACCAAGCGCATTTTGTCTGTATTGATCTGCCTGTGCATGGTATTGAGCGTTCTTGCTCTTTCTGTTGCGGCAGCCGGTACCGGCACCATCACCATCAACAACGCCACCGATTCCAACGCAGGCGTCGGCGGCAAGACCCTCAATGTCTTCAAGATCTTTGAGGCCACCAAGAGCGCATCCAGCGTCTCTTATCAGTGGAATATGGATATCACCGATCCCACTGATCCCACCAAGAGCATCTACTATGGCTTCTTCTTCGGCACCGATCCCAAATACAGTGTGACCGGTCTTGCGGAAGGTACCATCCACGATGTGGAGGCCTATATGAAGAATCTGAGCCAGGACAACCACGCCTTCTCTACCATGGCCGCCCTGCTCCACGATTACATTCATGAGAAGAGCATCCCCGTAACCGCCACCAGCGGCGAGATCAGCGAGTCTGCCACCAGCTATACCTTCACCGGTCTGGAGATGGGCTACTATCTGGTCTACGATCATTCCACCCTTTCTCAGGCCGAGGTTCGCTCCGCCGCCATGCTGACCACCGCTGCTCCCAATGCAGTTGTGACCCTGAAGGCAGACCGCCCCTCCATTGAGAAGTTTGTGGACGATGACGATTCCGCCGCATTCAATTGGGCGAAGGGTACTTCCTCCTCCATCGGCGATGTGATGGACTTCAAGCTCTCCACCGCCGTTCCCAACCATGATCTCTACGGAAATTCCTATACCTTCAATGTATCCGATGATATGAGCGAGGCTCTGGCCTTGGTTGCCGATTCCATTGTTGTGAAGATCACCGAGGGCGGTGTTCAGCGCGAGATGGTCAAGGGCACCGAGTATACCGTTACCGCTCCCGGTACCGGCACCGTAGACTTTGTTGTTTCCTTCCTGACCGTCCCCGCTCTGGAGGCCAAGGCTCCCATCGAGATCACCTATCAGGCTACCCTTTTGGAGACCACCGAGCTGAAGCACCTCAACACCGTGACTTTGGAATACAGCAACGATCCCCAGGAGGATACCACCACAACCACCAGCGATTCGGTCAATGTTTACACCTGGCATACTATCATCACCAAGAGAGCAGAAAGCTCTACCGGTGTATTGTCTGCCGTTCGCCTGACCGGCGCCAAGTTCCAGCTCTATAAGAAGGGCGAGACCACTCCCCTTTCCTTTAAGAAGGTTTCTTATACCTATCCCGACACCGCCAACACCGGCGCGGCTCTGACCTTTGATGTTTATGTTTACGCCCCCGCCGGCGGTGCAGGCACCGTGACCGAGCTGGAGACCACCGTTACCCCCGACAGCTTTGAGAACATCTCCTCTTCTTTGGGC
>JAZUNB010000051.1:0-15366 GCA_045603925.1 Eubacteriales bacterium | reverse complement strand
GTGGCGCTCATGGTCAGGACATCCACACCCACCGAGAGCTCCTTGATCTTCTCTTTATGCTTCACGCCGAAGCGTTGCTCCTCGTCGATGACCAGGAGCCCTAATTTTTTAAATTTGATATCCCCCGAAAGCAGGCGGTGGGTGCCGATGATGATATCGATCTTACCGCTTGCCAGACGCTCTAAGATCTGCCTGGTCTCCTTGGGGGAGCGGAAGCGGTTCAAAACGGCGGTCTCGATGGGAAAATCGGAAAACCGCTCCTTCACGGTGAGAAAATGCTGCTCCGAAAGGATGGTGGTGGGGCAGAGGATGGCTACCTGAAAGCCGTTGTCTACTGCCTTGAAGGCGGCCCGAAGAGCCACCTCGGTCTTGCCAAAGCCCACATCCCCGCAAAGCAGACGATCCATGGGATAGGGCTGCTCCATATCCGATTTGATCTCCTCCACGCAACGGATCTGATCATCGGTCTCCTCATAGGGGAATTGCTCCTCAAAGCGCAGCTGCCAATCGGTATCGGGGTCGCAGGGGTTGCCGGGGGCCTTCAGCCGCTTGGCATAAAGCTCGATCAGCTCTCTTGCCACCTCGCGGGATTGGTTTTTTACCTTGGCCTTGGTCTTTTCCCAGGCGGAGCCCCCCAGGCGGGAGAGCTTCACCGTTTTATCCTCGGCGGCGCCGATATATTTGGAGATAAGATCCAATTGGGGGCAGGGTACAAAAAGGGTATCCCCCTTATCATAGCCGATGACGATATAATCCTTGGTGACCCCCTGGTTTTCCACCTGGCGGATGCCCTTATAAACACCGATGCCGTGGGATACATGAACCACCAGATCCCCCACCGAAAGATCGTTGAAGGAGCGGATCTTCTCGCCCTTGGGATGGCCCTTCCGATGGGCGCGGGCGGTTTTTTTGCCGCCGTCGGAAAGAAGCAGCACCTTGGCATCGGGCAGGCGGAGATTAAAGGAAAAGAGGGGCCCCACGCAGCAGACCGCCCCCTCCTTGGGGCGCTCCGAGAGGGGGATATGCCGCTCGGTGAGGGTGGCCTTCAATTGATCCTTTCGCTCCCCTGCAAGGAGAACGGTATAACCCTCTTGGCAGGCGGCATTCAGCTCGCCCAGGAGGGTATCCTCCTGATAAAAGGGAATATGATCCTCTAAAACCCGCATCTGCCGAAGAGCGCCCAGGGGAAGGTCGGAAAGCCCCTCGGGCAGGGCGGAAAACAGCACGGTTTTTTCGCTGAAGCGTTGCTCAAAGGCGGCGCGATCCAGAAAATAGGCGCCGTCGGCCATATATTCGCCTTTTTCCGAAAGGCGCTCCATCTCCTCCTGCAATTGCCATTCCATAAAGGAAAAGACCTTCTGCTGGCGGCCGTATTCTTCAATAAAAAGCAGGCCTTGATGGAGATCCAAGGGGGTATAAAGCTGGGGATAGAGCAAGGGGATATAGCGGTCGGTGGCCACCGAGCCTCCCTGCTCCAAAAGCTCCAGATCCCGCTTGATGGCGGGATGGTCGCTTTGGAGGGCTTTCAAGAGGGGATAGAGGCGTTTTTCCTCTCCCTTGCGGGAGTGGCAGGGGGCGATCTCTGCCTCCTGCACCGTTTCTACCGTTCGCTGGGTCAATACATCGAAAAAGACAATGCGGTCAATTTCATCCCCGAAAAACTCGATCCGCAGAGGATCGGGATAGTTGGGGGAGAAGATATCTAAAATGCCGCCGCGGCGGGCAAAGCTGCCGCTTCCCTCCACCAATTCAAAGGCGGAATAGCCGCTTTCGGTGAGATAGAGGGTCAGCTCCTCTAAATCGCAACAGTCCCCTACCTTCAAGATGCGGCCCTCGGCCTCCCCTTCCATGGGGGGCGGGCAGGGCATCAGAAGGGCGGAAAGAGGCGCCACGATCAGATCATAATCCCCGCTCCGCATCTTTTTCAAGGTCTCCGCCTGCTGACTCTCCCGCTCGCGGGAGACGGCGGAATAGCGGTCAAACAAAAAGTCCCTTTCGGGCAGATAATAGACTTTATCCCCCAAAAGGGCGCGGAAGGTCGCGAGAATCTCCTGCACCCCCGCCTCCTCGCGGGCGATGAAGATCCCCTTATGATTCAATTGCTTTGAGAGATATGCGGCGGCAAGGATACTGCTCCCGCCCTGCATTCCGCTGATGGCGGCAGGATGGGGGCGTTCGGGGGGGAGCCCCCCAAGGGCAGGCTCCTTGCCCAGCAAAGAGAGAATGTCCATAGAACCTACCTGTTATATTGATTTTGCGCCTTGGAAAGGTCGCCGTTCATCAAAAGCTTTACCGCGCCGGGGATGGTCTCCAATACCTCTTTTAAGGCGGGCAGGTCCTCCTTGGGAAATTTGCCCAGGACCCAATCGGCAAGGTCATAATCGGGATGGGGCTTCTGGCCCACTCCGATCTTGATCCGCAGCAGGTTGCTGCTGCCTAAGACCCGAATAATGTCCTTAAGGCCGTTGTGCCCGCCGTCGCTCCCCTTATCGCGGATACGCATTCTGCCCACCGCCATGGATACATCGTCGGCGATCACAATGATATTCTCGGGGGGGATCTTATAATAGGCACCCACCTCGTTGACCGCATTTCCCGAAAGGTTCATAAAGGTCAGGGGGCGCACCAGGATCACTTCTTTTCCGTCTACCCGCGCGCGGGAGAGGGTGGCGGTCTTTTTATTGCCGTAGGGCGAGGCGTTCCATTCCCGCTCCAGTACATCCAGGGCCATAAAACCGGCATTGTGGCGGGTGTTTTCATATTTCTTGCCGGGGTTCCCCAGCCCCACGATCATATATTTTTCCTTCTTGAATTTATCAAAGAGCATAGCTGCACCTCGTTTCTAAATACCTATTCTAACATATTCTTATTGATTTTTAAAGAGATTTTTTATATAATGAAATCAATAATGGATTAGGAGCAAGTATGAAGTATCAATTTGAGGAAACCAGAATGCAGAGTATCGCCGTCCCTACCCGCGTGGTGGACGGTCTTTTAGGCATTGCCACCGGCGCTCAGCTGAAGGTCTTGCTGTTTTTGATGCGGTTTGATAAGCTGGCCCATGAGGCGGGCGAGATCGCCAAATTCTGCAATATCCCCGAAGAGGATGTGGAAAGCGCCATTGACTTTTGGGTGAAGGAACGGATCTTTGTGAAGGAGCAGGGCAAGCTGCGGCTGGTGGGCGGTACCAAAACCATCCAGACCAAGGAGCTGCCCCGTGTGCAGCCCACCATCATTCTGGAAGAGACCACCAAGGATTTCCGCGATCTCATCGGTGAGATCCAGCGTCTTTGCGGCAAGCCCATCAATTCCCTGATGATCTCCCTCTTCTATAATATGGCAGAAAACCTGCATTTTTCCCCCGAAATGATCGTGCAGCTGGCCGCTTATTGCAACAGTATCGGCAAGTTTTCCTATCGGTATATGGAGGCGGTGGCCGCAGGCTGGTATGATGAGGGCATCGATTCCTTTGAAAAGGCGGAGGAAAAGATCCGCGCCTTGGAGGAATCCCGCGCCCTGGAAAATCGCCTGGCCAAGACCTTCGGCATCCGCACCGCTTTTTCTTCCAAGCAAAAAGAGACCATCGCAGGATGGGTGGCTTTGGGGCTTACCGAGGAGTTGATCGTGGAGGCCTATAATCGGTGTATGGACCGTAAAAATCAGATGTCCTTCCCCTATATGAGCAAGATCTTAGAGGATTGGGCAAGCCGCGGCTATAAAAAGGTCCGCGATATTGAAGAGCAGACCAAGGTGGATACCGGCAGGCAGCAGCATGAGGGTCTGTCGGAGCTGGAGCGCATCGCCATTGAACGGATGCAGGGAGGTAAGGTATGAGAAAGACCGAAGAGCTTTGGGGCGTTTTTGCCGCCCGCCATGCGGAGGCGGTATATGAAGCCGCCGAGCGCCGCGAGAGGATCTATAAGGAAAACCCCGCCCTGCCGGAATTGGATCGCAAGATCACCGATGCGGGCGCCCGCTATTGCCTTGCCCTTGCGGGAGAGGGAGATGCCGATGCCCTTCGGGAAGAATTAACCGCTCTGCAAAAGCAGAAAGAGGACTTTTTGGCCGCCATCGGCGCGGATTTAGAACCTCATTTTTCCTGCCCCATCTGTCAGGATACCGGCATGGCGGCGGAGGGAATGTGCGAATGCTTCCGTCGGGAGCTGATCGCCGAGAATTTCCGTTCCTCCAATCTGGAGCAGGCGCTGACCGAGCAGAGCTTTGAGAATTTCGATTGGTCCCTCTTCAGCGATGAGGCGCAAGGGAAATTGCTCTCCCCTCGGGAGAATATGAAAAAGATCTTTAATCTTTGCAAAGAGTTTGTGGCCAATTTTGATGAGACCCGCGAAAATCTCTTATTTGTGGGCGCCACCGGCCTGGGGAAGACCTATCTTTCCACCGCAGTGGCAAAGGCCCTTCTGGAGAAGGGAAAGAGCGTGATCTATATCAGCGCGCCGGAGTTTGTGCGCCGCCTGGAGGATCTGCGGTTTAAAGACGATAAGACCGATCTGGAGCAGTTCTTTACCGCCGATCTTCTGATTTTGGATGATCTCGGCACCGAGAATACCACCGCCTATACCATGGCCACCTTGGCGGATATCATCGATCAGCGGCTTCGTACCGGCCGCAAGATCCTCTTTTCCACCAATCTGAATCTGGACGGTATTCAGAAGGCCTATGATGAGCGTGTGGTCTCCCGCCTTTTGGGAAATTTTGCCTATTGCTTTTTCTATGGCGAGGATCTTAGGATCAAGGCCTTTAAAGAGGGAAAATAATGCAGGAATTCAAGGAATTTGACTGTTTGGACGATCTGCAATTGGGCGGCTGGAAGGTTTGGCAAAACAGCCGCTTTTTCCGTTTCGGAACTGATGGGGTTCTGCTGGCGGAGTTTGCCCATTGCACCCCCAAGGAGCGGTTGATGGATCTTTGCAGCGGAACGGGGATCGTTCCCTTTACCCTTCTGGCAAAGGGGCAGGCGGAAAAGGCGGAGGCCTTGGAGCTGCAGCCCTATCTCTGCCGCCTGATGGAGCGGAGCGTGGAGGAAAACCAATGCGCCGAGCGGATGAAGGTCATCGAAGGGGATGTGAAGGAGATCCGCTCCCTTGCGGAGGGGCGCGCCTATGATCTGGTGACCGTCAACCCGCCCTATGAACCCTTGGGGCGGGGCATTTTGGGGCAGAATCCTCATCGGGAGCTGGCCCGCCGTGAGGTGGCCTGCACCTTGGAGGATATCATCGCCGCCGCGGCCTATCTTCTGAAAAGCGGCGGGCGGTTGGTGTTGATCCATCGCCCCTTTCGTCTGCCGGAAATTTTTCGGTTTATGGAGCAGTATGGCTTTGCCGTCAGCCGCCTGCAGATGGTGGAATTCCGAGAGGGGGAACGCCCCGCTCTGGTGTTGATGGAAGGCATTTTGCATAGTAAGCGAGAGTTGGTTGTGGAACCGACATTAAGGAGAGACCAATGAGTCAGCCTGTTTTATATCTGGTGGGTACTCCCATCGGGAACTTGGGGGATATTTCGCCCCGTTGCAGAGAAATCCTGGAGGAGGTGGATTTTATCGCCGCCGAGGATACCCGCAATACCTTGAAATTATTAAATTATATGGGCATCAAAAAGCCCCTCATCAGCTATTTTGAGCATAATAAACGGGAGCGGGGGATGGAGATCCTCTCCCGTATCCAAGAGGGAAAGACCTGCGCCCTGGTCACCGATGCGGGAATGCCCGGCATCAGCGATCCCGGCGAGGATCTGGTGAAGCTTTTGGTGGAATACGGCTATGAGGTGTCGGTGGTGCCGGGGCCTTGCGCCCTGATCAGCGCTTTGGTGCTTTCGGGGCTGCCTACCGGTCGGTTTTCCTTTCAGGGCTTTCTCTCTACCGCCAAGAAAAATCGCCGCGAGCACCTTATGGGCGTGCAATATGCCAAAGAGACCCTTATTTTCTATGAGGCGCCCCAAAAACTGCGCAATACCCTCGGCGACCTGCTGGAATTTCTGGGCGACCGCCGTATCGCCCTTTGCCGCGAGTTGACCAAGCTCCATGAAACCATTCAGCGGGGGACCGTTACCGAAATGATCGCCTTCTATGAAGAAAATGACCCCCGCGGGGAGTATGTCATCGTGGTGGAGGGCGCCGCCGAGGAAAAGCAGGAGAGCGCCTTTTGGGAAAAGCTTTCTCCCGCCGCTCATGTGGAGTATTATGTGGAAACAGGCCTTTCCAAAAAGGATGCCATCAAAGCCGCCGCATCGGACCGCGGCGTGCCGAAAAACGAGATCTATAACGAAGTGATGAAAAAATAAAAAATGTGGCTTGCAAAGTGCCCCTCGGGGCACTTTGCATCGATATAAATTCCTTCGGAATTTTCGATATATCCTTTGGATTCCATATGCCTTCGGCGCGATATGTCCCTTCGGGACAAGAAAAGGATTTTATATCATATCGAGTCGGCCAAAGGCCGACATATCGATTTAATCACAAAAACTCTCAATCGAGTATTGAAGCAAGATTGGGAGTTTTCTTTTTACCGTTCGGGAGCCGATGCTTTCGGTATTCTCCTCGATTTGTACCAATTCATTTGGGTTTTGTACCAATTCAATTGGTATTTCAAGCATTGTGTACCAAATTGTTTGGTATCTATACCAATTCAATTGGTACAGAGGATCCAACTTGTCTATTGAATGGACAAATGAGGAACGATGCCCAATTGAATTGTGCATATGAGCCAAAATGCCCAATTGAATTGACAGAAAGAGTTAAAATGCCCAATTGAATTGTGCATACAGGCGAAAATGCCCAATTGAATTGACAGGTTGGGCAATTATGCCCAATTGAATTGTGCATACAGACTAAAATGCCCAATTGAATTGTGCATACAAGCAAAATGCAACAGAGAAAAAACGCGAGAAAATAAAAGCTCCGCAAGAATAAGATGCAGAAGGTCTTTTCTCCAATGTTCAGGCGTATATGATACGCCGAATATTGGAAAAAGGGCTAAAAAAGGGAACAGAGAAGTTTTTCTCTGTTCCCTTTTTGTTCTGCGCTTATTGTTGCGGGGCTTTAATCACAGCAAGGGTCGCCTTTTTCCTCCGCCTTGGGCTTGGGGGCTTCCTTGGTGGTATCGCCCAGGCCGGTGGTTTCGGAGAACAGCACATTGGCCTTGGTCATCTGCACCGCATCGGTGGGGATGATGATCTTGGAGGCGGTGCCGTTGGACATAGCCACCAGCGCCTCATATTTCTTCAGCTCCAGCACCGACAGGTCCACGCCGGCTTCTTTGAGGGCGCGAAGACCGTCTGCCTCGGCCTTTTTGGCAAGGAAAATGGCGCGGGCTTCACCTTCGGCGCGGGCGATGCGGGCATCGCGTTCACCCTCGGCGGCGAGGATCATGGCCTGCTTATCGCCTTCGGCGCGGGTAACGGCGGCGGCCTTATGGCCTTCGGCTTGCAGCATGGTCTCGCGGCGGTCGCGCTCGGCCTTCATCTGCTTTTCCATGGCGTTCTGGATCTCATCGGGGGGGATGATGTTTCGAAGCTCCACCCGATGAACCTTGATGCCCCATTTATCGGTGGCTTCATCCAGGATCTCGGTCATTTTTCCGTTGATGGTATCGCGGGAGGTAAGGGTACCGTCCAGCTCCAGCTCACCCACCAGATTTCGAAGGGTGGTGGCGGCCAGGTTGGCCAGGGCGGAGATGGGATTTACCGCACCATAGGCATAAAGCTTGGCATCGTAGATCGCGTAGTAGATCACCGTATCGATCTGCATAGTTACATTATCTTTAGTAATTACCGGCTGCGGGGGAGAATCCAGAACCTGCTCCTTGAGGGTCACTCTCTTTGCAACCCGCTCCAGAAGGGGGATCTTGAAATGCAGACCCGCCGACCAGGTGGTCTTATATTTCCCAAGGAATTCGATGACATACTCCGAAGCTTGGGGAACGATCTTCAGACAGGTGGCAAGGATCAGGATCAAGAGAACCAATAATCCGATTACAAAAGGCATAGTAAATTCCTCCTTTGATTTATTGATATTATTTTACCATAAACATCGAAAAAATGCAACTAAAAGCCCCGTTGACTTTACAATTGGCGAAAAAGGAGTTATAATGTCGATATAAGGGAGGGAAGAACCATGAACGCGGTCATCTATGATCCGCTGGAGGAATACAGCGGAAAATATAAAGAACTCCATGGCAGGAATGCCGAGAAATTCTTTGACGGGCTGGTGCAGCAGTCGGGAGTGAATGTTGCGGAGAACCGGAATACGGTCAAGCGGTATACCGAGCTGAAGGAAGATCTGGCAAAGCGGAGGAAAAAACTGAATTGGCGGCGGTTCTGGCGGGTGCTGATGTGCATGACGCTGGTGCTGATCCCCGTTGTTGTGTTGAAACTGACGCCCATCATCAAAGCCCTTCGGGCAGAGATCGAGGAGGCGGATCGGCGGGCAGAGGAGCTGCTGGCGGAGGCTACTCGGCAGATGCTCCCCTTGAATCAGCTGTTTACCGACGATGATGCCCTGAAGCTGATCCAAGAGACCCTTCCCCAGCTGCATTTTGAAAAGCAGTTCACAGCAGAGCAGGAAGAGGATATGCGGATCAACTATGATTTCGGCGAAGGCGGCGCAGAGGAATCGGCGCTGGATGTATTGGCCGGCCGCTATAATGAAAATCCCTTTTTGTTTGAGAATAAGCTGGTGCACACCATGGGGGAGGAAACCTACCATGGAAGCAAGACCATTCATTGGACCGAAACCTATCGGGACAGTGACGGAAAACTGAAGACCCGCACCAGAAGCGAGACTCTGCACGCCTCGGTCACCAAGCCCAGGCCCTTCTTTAATACGCAGGTGGTATTGAACTACTGCTCTCAGGGCGGGCCGGAGCTCTTCTTTACCCGCGATGCTTCCCATCTGGATCGGATGAGCGAGAAGGAGATCGAGCGGTTTGTGAAGCGGGGGGAGAAACGGCTGAAGCGGAAGACCGATCAGGCCATCGGGCAGGAGAGCGATTTTATGAGTATGTCCAATTCAGACTTCGAGGTGCTCTTCGATGCTCTGGACCGCACCAATGAGGTGCAGTTCCGCACCCTCTTTACCCCCTTGGCCCAAACCAATATGGTGGATCTGATCCTTTCCAAGGAGGGATATGGGGATGATTTTCATTTCATCAAAGCCAAGCGCTCCAATAAGATCATTGCCAAGCATAGCCAGGGCAGAGCGTTGAACCTCTCTGCGGGAGAGTATCCCTCTTATTCCTATGACATTATAAGAGAGAATTTCCTTGGAAAGAACCAAGAGTTCTTCCGCGCGGTCTACTTTGATTTCGCGCCCCTTTGGGCGATCCCCATCTATCAGGAGCGGCCGGTTCATTCCTTAAAGCCTGTTCGGGATCTTTCCCGTTTGTATTCGGTGAAGGAATGCGAGGTTTTGGCCAATCGGGTGGAGGATCAATATGTTTTGCATCCCGATTCCAAAACCCAAGGCATTTTGAAAACCACCTTTAAGGGCTTAAAGGATCAGGTGGAGGAGACCTGCATCACCGCCCTTTCCTATGATATTGAGACCCATGTGGATCTTGTTCCGGTGCACGGTGGAGACGGGCGCTGGCATGATGTTCCGGTGGAATGGAAGGAATATCTGCCTCTGCAGGCAGAAAATCGGTTTTATATTTCCGCCGAGCAGTATGCGGAAAATAAAAATGTAATTGCGCGGCGGAACGGTCTGTGCATATACAATTAAAAAAAGGAGAGGTAAAAAATGGCAACTCAATTAGACGAACTCAATCCTCAGGTAAGAGAAGAAGGTTTAGACACCAATGTGATCGCAACAAAGATCCCCGCAAAAGTAGGCGCAGGCTCCAAGGTTTTTGAAATTGCGCTCTGGCTGATGGGCATTTGGCCCGGCCTGATCTTTCTGTTTATGAAGATCAGCGCCCAGAAGCATTTTGATCAGCTGCAGCAGAAGATCCAGCGCAATGCCTCTCAGATCGATAACTATCTGGAGCAGAGAGTGATGGTTCTGCAGAACTGTGCCCGCCTTTTGGATAAGGCCATTGATCTGGATAAGAGCACCTTTGAGAATATTGCGAAATTCAGAGCCGGAAACCATGGGGATGCCGATGCCGCCCGTAATGAGCTGGGCGGTCAGATCGATACCATTTCCAGAAACATCAATGTGGCGGTAGAAAACTATCCCGATCTGCAGGCTCATCGGGAGATCGCCGATGCCATGCAGCAGAATATGTATCTCCAGAGAGAGATCACCGCGGCCAGAGAACTTTACAACGATACCATCAATGAATGGAACCGTGATATTTTCGCTTGGCCTACCAAGATGATCGTTGCCGCCAAAAACGGCTATACCACCCGAATCCCCTTTATCGCTTCCAAAGAGGTAAAGGAGCAGGCGAAAGGTGTATTCTTTTAATTGTATAAAAAATGGGGTGCGCGTTGCGCACCCCTTCTTTTTATATAAAAACCTTTATTTTTATAATTAATTGTGGTACAATAGTTCTATCTTAAGAGAAAGGATGTTGGCCATGGATCATTTTGAATTGGTCTCCCAATATAAGCCCACCGGCGATCAGCCGGAGGCCATTGCAAAACTGACCGAAGGATTGCAAAAGGGCATGAAGGAACAGACCCTTTTGGGCGTTACCGGCTCGGGCAAGACCTTTACTATGGCCAATATCATTGCCAATATCAATAAGCCTACTCTGGTGCTGGCGCACAATAAGACTCTCGCCGCCCAGCTTTGCTCGGAGTTTCGGGAGTTTTTTCCCCATAATGCGGTGGAATATTTTGTGTCCTATTATGATTATTACCAGCCCGAGGCTTATATTCCTTCTTCCGATACCTATATTGAAAAAGACAGCTCGGTCAATGATGAGATCGATAAGCTGCGCCACAGCGCTACCTTTTCCCTTTTGGAACGCAAGGATGTGATCGTGGTGTCCTCGGTGTCCTGCATCTATGGGTTGGGCGATCCCGAGGAGTATAAAAACCTCATTATCTCTCTGCGCCCCGGTATGGTGAAGGATCGGGATGAGGTCATCGAAGAGCTGGTGGGCATTCAATACGAGCGCAACGATTTTGATTTCACCCGCAATAAATTTCGGGTGCGGGGGGATACTTTGGAAGTCTTTCCCGCCGCCTCCACCGATACGGTGGTGCGGATCGAGTTTTTCGGGGATGAGATCGATCGGATCACCGAGATCGACCATCTTACCGGCGAGCTGAAGCGGGAGCTGACCCATGTGGCCATCTATCCCGCCTCCCATTATGTCATCGGCGATGAAAAGCGGGAGAAGGCCCTTTTGGAGATCGAAAAAGAATTGGAGGAGCGGATCGCTTATTTCAATGAGCAGGGCAAGTTTTTAGAGGCCCAGCGCATCGAGCAGCGCACCCGCTATGATTTAGAGATGCTTCGGGAGATCGGTTTTTGCACCGGTATTGAAAACTATTCCCGTGTATTGAGCGGCAGAAAGGCGGGGAGCCCGCCCTATACCCTTCTGGACTTTTTCGGGGATGATTTTTTATTGATCGTGGATGAATCCCATGTAACGCTCCCTCAGGTCAGAGGAATGTACGGCGGAGATCGCTCCCGCAAGGAGATGCTGGTGGGCTATGGCTTCCGCCTGCCCTCCGCCTTTGATAACCGTCCCTTGAATTTCGGGGAGTTTACCGACCGTCTGGATAAGGTCTTATATGTCAGCGCCACTCCCGCCGCCTATGAGCTGGAGCGCAGCGCCCAGGTGGCGGAGCAGATCATCCGCCCCACCGGCCTTTTGGATCCCGAAATTTCGGTTCGCCCGGTGGAGGGGCAGATGGACGATCTTTTGGCGGAGATCCATGCGACAGTTGAGAAAAAAGAGCGGGTATTGGTCACCACCCTCACCAAGCGGATGGCGGAGGATCTTACTGAATATCTGGAAGAGATGGGCGTGAAGGTCAAGTATCTGCATTATGATGTAAAAACCGTGGAGCGGATGGAGCTTGTCCGCCAGCTGCGGTTGGGCGTTTTTGATGTTCTGGTGGGCATCAACCTGCTGCGGGAGGGTCTGGATATTCCCGAGGTCTCCCTGGTGGCTGTTCTGGATGCCGATAAGGAGGGCTTTTTGAGAAGCGAGACCTCCTTGATCCAGACCGTCGGCCGCGCCGCCCGCAATGCCAACGGGCGGGTGATCATGTATGCCGATCAGGTGACCGCTTCCATGGAGCGGGCCATCTCCGAGACCGTCCGCCGCCGCGGCATTCAGGAGGCCTATAATAAGGCCAACGGCATTGTGCCCAAGACCATCTCCAAGGCGGTGCACGAGGTATTGAACATCGGCGCCCTGCCCGCTGCTCCCGAGCGGCGGAGAATGAAATTCTCCCAAGACGAGAAGAACGCCATGATCCGCGATCTGGAGAAGCAGATGAAGGAGGCGGCTAAGATGCTGGAATTCGAATACGCCGCTATGCTGCGGGATAAGATAGAACAACTTAAAGAGGAATAAAATGGCACACGAATTTATTACCATTAAGGGTGCAAAAGAGAATAATCTGAAGAATGTGGATCTGAAGCTCCCGCGGGACAAGCTGGTGGTGTTTACGGGGCTTTCCGGCTCCGGCAAGACCTCGCTGGCCTTTGATACCATCTATGCCGAGGGGCGCAGGCGGTATGTGGAGAGCCTCTCCTCCTATGCGCGGATGTTTTTGGGGCAGATGAATAAGCCCGATGTGGATAGTATCGACGGGCTGTCGCCTGCCATCTCCATCGATCAGAAGACCACCTCCAAAAACCCCCGCTCCACAGTGGGTACCGTAACAGAGATCTATGACTACCTGCGTCTTTTGTATGCCCGCATCGGCAAGCCTCATTGCCCTGTTTGCGGGCGGGAGATCGCCCAGCAGACGGTGGATCAGATCGTAGATCGGGTCTGTACCCTGCCGGAGCGTACCCGGCTGACGGTGCTGGCGCCGGTGGTGCGCGCCAAAAAGGGGCGCCATGAAAAACTGCTGGAGGATGCCAAGCGCAGCGGCTTTGTGCGCGTGCGGGTAGACGGCAGTCTTTATGAGCTGACCGAGGAGATCACCCTGGATAAGAATATCAAGCATTCCATCGAGATCGTGGTGGATCGTTTAATTATGAAGGAGGGCATTCAGCAGCGGCTGACCGATTCCATCGAGACCGCGCTCCATCAGGCCGATGGCTTGGTGATCGTTGCCCCCGAAGGGGAAGAGGAGATCCTCTTTTCCCAGAATTTCACCTGCCCCGAGCATGGCTTTTCCATGGAGGAGCTTTCGCCGCGGATGTTTTCCTTTAATAATCCCTTCGGCGCCTGCCCCGATTGCGACGGACTGGGCTTTTTGATGAAGGTGGATCCCTCCTTGGTGGTCCCCAAGCCCTGGCTCTCCATCAATGAGGGGGCCATTAAGGCCAGCGGCTGGTATTTATCATCCGGCGATAATATTGCCAGGATGTATTTCCGCGCTCTGGCGGATAAATATGATTTTTCTCTGGATACTCCCTTTGAGCAGTTGACTGAAAAGCAGCAAAAGATCTTGCTTTACGGCAACGGCGGCGAGAAGCTGGAGATGCAGCGCAATTCCTCCTTCGGCTCTATGAACTATAATACCTCCTTTGAGGGGGTCATCCCCAATCTGGAGCGGCGGTTTAAGGAGACCAACAGCGAATGGGTCCGCCGGGAGATCGAAATGGTGATGAGCGACTGCCCCTGCCTTTCTTGCCAAGGAAAGCGCTTGAAGCCCGATGTGCTGGGTGTTACCGTCGGGGAGAAGAATATCGCCGAGGTTACCGATCTTTCGGTGGTGGAGGCGGTGAAGTTCTTTGAGCAGATCACCCTCTCCGAGACCGATCGGATGATCGGCGCAAGAGTCTTAAAAGAGGTCATCGAGCGGCTGAATTTCTTAAAGAGCGTGGGGCTGGAGTATCTCACCCTCTCCCGCTCCGCCGGTACCCTTTCGGGGGGCGAGAGTCAGCGGATCCGTCTGGCAACTCAAATCGGCTCCTCGCTGATGGGCGTTCTTTATATTCTGGATGAGCCCTCCATCGGTCTCCATCAGCGGGACAACGATAAGCTCATCGCCACCCTGAAGCGCCTTCGGGATCTGGGCAATACCCTTATTGTGGTGGAGCATGATGAAGATACCATGCGCGCCGCCGATTATATTGTGGATATCGGCCCCGGTGCCGGGATCCATGGCGGGGAGGTGGTGGCGGCAGGAACCCCGCAGGAGATTATGGCCTGCAAGGAGTCCTTGACCGGTCAGTATCTCTCCGGGGCCAAAAAGATCCCCATCCCCGAGACCCGCCGCAGGGGCAACGGAAAGTTTTTGGAAGTGTTGGGCGCGGAAGAGAATAACCTGCAAAAGATCAATGTGAAGATCCCCCTGGGGACCTTCACCTGCGTGACCGGCGTTTCCGGCTCAGGAAAATCTTCGCTGGTCAATTCGGTCATCTACCGTACCCTCGCCCATGAGCTGAATAACGCCAAAGCCTATCCCGGCAAGGTGCGGGAGCTGAAGGGGCTTGAGCATCTGGATAAGGTGATCGATATCGATCAGTCCCCCATCGGCAGAACTCCCCGCTCCAACCCTGCCACCTATACCTCGGTCTTTACCGATATCCGCGACCTTTTCGCTTCCACCAACGGCGCCAAGGCGCGGGGCTATACCTCCAGCCGCCTTTCTTTTAATGTCCGCGGCGGGCGGTGCGAGGCCTGCCAGGGCGACGGTATTATTAAAATCGAAATGCACTTTCTGCCCGATGTGTATATCCCCTGCGAGGTCTGCAAGGGCAAGCGGTATAATCGGGAGACCTTAGAGGTCAAATATAAGGATCGATCCATCGCCGATGTGCTGGAAATGACAGTGGAGGAGGGGCTTTCTTTCTTTGAAAATCATCCCAAGATCCAAAGAAAACTCCAGACGCTCTATGATGTGGGGCTCTCTTATGTGAAGATCGGCCAGCCCTCTACCACCCTCTCGGGGGGTGAGGCCCAGCGGGTGAAGCTGGCTACCGAGCTGTCCAAGCGCCCCACCGGCCAGACCATCTATATTCTGGATGAGCCCACCACCGGCCTCCATACCGCCGATGTGCAGATGCTGATCACCGTACTGCAGCGGCTGGTGGATACCGGCAATACGGTGGTGGTCATCGAGCATAACCTGGATGTCATCAAAACCGCTGACCATATCATCGATCTGGGCCCCGAAGGGGGCGTGGGCGGCGGCACCGTGGTGGCTACCGGTACTCCCGAGGAAGTGGCAAACTGTCCCCAAAGCTATACCGGCATTTATCTTAAAAAATCCGGTGTGTAAAGGGCATTCATTTAGAATCCCCCTGCACAACATTTTGTTTGGGAGGGG
>JAZUNB010000050.1:0-16888 GCA_045603925.1 Eubacteriales bacterium | reverse complement strand
TGCTAAGCAAAAGTGATATTGAAACCTTACGGTTTCAGTGATATTTTATTCGCCTCTAAAACTCGCGAAGCGAATAACACTTGGCTGAAAGCCAAATATCACTGCGAAGCAATATAACTCGCCGCAAGGCGAATAAAACTTTTGGGAAATGTTCGCTAAGAACATTTCCCAAATGCTTCGGGGCTTTCTGTTTAGCCTATTAAATTGGCAAGGGCGATACAGATGGGCATGGTCAGGATGGCCAGGACGCTGGTGAAGCCGCTGAGTTTCCCGGCGGTGCCGGTATTTTTATCGTATTTGGCGGCGAACATTACCGTATTATTGGCGGTGGGCGCCGCGGCGAAGATGGCCGAGGCCAGCAGCAGCTCGCCCCGCACACCCAGCAGCCATAAAACGCCGATGGTGGCAAGGGGGAAGGCCAGCAGTTTCAAAAGAGCCGCCAGATAGTTTTCCTTGCGGCGGAACATTTCCGGCAGGTCGGTATGGGCAAGATAGGTGCCGAACATCAGCATGGCCAGCGGGGTATTGAGGCTGCCCAGATAAGAGATGGGCGTTTCCAGAACCGCAGGCAGGTTCACCTTCAGCAAAAAGAGGGGAAGGCCGATGAGGATACCGATGGAGCCGGGGTTCAGCAACAGCTTTTTCCAATTGAATGTTTCCTTGCTTTCCTTCATGATCTGAATGCCATGGGTAAAGGCGAAGGCGTTGAAGACCGCCACCACAGCGGAGGTATAGAAAACGCCGATATCGCCGGCCACCGCCTGGGCCAAGGGAAGCCCCATATAGCCTACATTGCCGTACATCGTTCCGAAGCGGAAGATGGGGCGATCCGCGCCGCTTTTACGGTAGAGCAGGGGCAGCAGCAGAGCAACGGCGGCATGGTAGCCGAGGGCGATCAGGAAGGCCAGCAAAAAGCCCTTGCCGTTTGCACGGTTAAATTCCACATTCAAAAAGGAGTTGACGATCACCGCGGGGGTTATAATATAAAACAACAGATTATTGCAGGCTCTTGCGGTCTTTTCGGTAAAAAGCCCTGTTTTATCCCCGATAAAGCCCACCGAAACCAGGATGGCCAGAATCAGGACCTGGGAAAAGGCGGTGAGCATATAGCCTAAAAATGCGCTCATTCAAAATACTCCTCTCAAAGTTCTTTTAATATCATAATGATTTCGGTGAAAGTTGTCAATTATTATCTTGAAATCTTTTTATATATGCTATATAATAGAGGAGTGATAATATAATAGGGGGTCACCTTTATGAGTAATAAAATCAGTGTTTCCATTGCAGGAAATGAATTTGTGGTTACCACCGATGAAGCGCGGGACTATACCTTGTCTTTGGCGCAGAAGGTTGATAGCAAGATTCGCGGCCTTTTGACCGAAAGCCCCAAGCTGAGCACCGGCCTGGCATCTATTCTGGTCTGCCTGGATCTTTGCGATGAAAATGAAAAAAATCGGGAAGCCTGCGCCCGCCTGCGGGAAGAGATGCGCCGTTATCTGGTGCAGATCGAGGGGATGGGCGCCGAGCAGTTTAAGCTGCGGCAGGCCCATGAGCAGGAGATGGAAAAGCTGGAGCGGGAGAATGAGCAGCTCCGCGACCGTCTGAAGCAATACGAGATGGGTCAGATCGGGTTCGGCTCGTGAGAATTCTTTTAGCATCCGCCTCGCCCCGCCGCAAGCAATTGCTGGAGGAGCAGGGGCATTCGGTTACAGTGATCAAGCCCGATTTCGATGAGGCCGCGGTTCCCTTTACCGAGCCTGCCGATTATGTGCAGGCCCTGGCCAAGGGCAAGGGGCGGTCGGTCAAGAACCAAAAGGGTGCCCTGCTGGTGGCCGCCGATACGGTGGTGGTTTACGAGGGGGAGATCCTCGGCAAGCCCAAGGATGAGGCAGAAGCCTTTGCCACCCTGCGCCGCCTTTCGGGCAAGACCCATCGGGTCTATACCGGCGTATACCTGCGAAAAGGAGAAGGGGAGCGGGTCTTCTGCGATATGGCAGAGGTGGTATTCCGCGCCCTTTCGGAGCAGGAGATCGCCGCTTATATCGCCACCGGCTCGCCCTATGACAAGGCGGGTGCCTATGGGGTGCAGGACAGCGGATTTGTGGAAAAGATCCGCGGCAGTTATCATACAGTAATGGGTTTCCCGACAGAGCGTTTTCGGAAAGAGTGTGAAAAAATAATGGAGAATATGAACGAAGGATTTATGAAGAAACTGAAAAAGAGCCTGAAGGCGTTGAAATTTTGGAATTATACCGATATCGGAATCGATCTGGGTACCGCCAATACCATCGTTTATCGCGGCGGCAAGGGCATTGTTTTGAGAGAGCCCAGCGTGGTCGCCATTGATACGGTGCAGAATCGGGTGGTAGCCGTCGGCCAGGAGGCCAAGGATATGATCGGCAGAACGCCCGACAGTATCCGTGCCGTCCGCCCCCTGAAGGAGGGCGTTATTGCCGACTTTGAGAGCGGCTCTGCCATGCTGCGCTTTTTCCTGCGCAAGACCATGGGCAGCAGTGCCTTTACCAAAAAGAGAATTCTCATCTGCATCCCCTTCGGGGTGACTGATGTGGAGCATCGGGCGGTGGAGAATGCCGCTTATGAGACCGGCGCCAAGGATGTTCGGATCATTGAAGAGCCCTTGGCCGCGGCCATCGGCGCCGGGCTGCCTGTGGGCGAGCCTACCGGCAGTATGGTTGTAGATATCGGCGGCGGTACCTCCGAGGTGGCGGTGATCTCTCTGGGCGGAATCGTTTCCTCCCGCTCGGTGCGGGTGGCAGGCGATGCCTTTGATGCCGCCATTGTGGCGTATGTGAAGAAGCATTTCAATCTTCTGATCGGTGACCGCACCGCAGAAGAGATCAAATTTGAGATCGGCTCCGCGTATCCTTACGACGGAGAAGGGGAGATGAGCGTCCGCGGCCGCGATCTGATCACCGGCCTGCCCAAGAATATCAGCATCAGCGCCGCTCATATTCGGGAAGCGCTGGCGGAATCGGTGCAGATCGTCATCGATGCCATCAAGCAGACCCTGGAGGATACCCCTCCCGAGCTGGCGGCCGATATTATTGACCACGGTATTACCCTCACCGGCGGCGGCGCCTTCCTGCGGGGCTTGGATACCCTGATCAGCAAGACTACCGGTATGCCGGTCTATATTGCCAAGGATCCTCTGGATTGCGTTGCGCTGGGTACCGGTAAGAGCTTGGAGAATCCCGTTCTCTGGGCATCCCTCACCCGCAGATGAGAGGGTTTTTAAGAAGCCGCACCTTTATTGCCATCTGCATTGTTGCCGCTTTGCTGCTGGGAATGATGGTGCTGGATACCGCATCGGACGGGCATATGAACCTTTTGGAGAATCTGGGCGGTACGCTGATCACTCCGCTGCAGAATTTCTGCACCACCGTGATCCGTTACGGCGGAAATCTGGTGGAGGCCTATACCGAATACGATGCGCTGAAGGAAGAAA
Source organism: Eubacteriales bacterium (assembly GCA_045603925.1). Classification (GTDB taxonomy): domain Bacteria; phylum Bacillota; class Clostridia; order Oscillospirales; family QAKW01; genus QAKW01. The sequence continues at coordinate 13,422 of JAZUNB010000050.1, read as the reverse complement.
ATGAAAAACTCAAAAACGAGCTGGTGACCATCGCGCAATTGTTGCGGGATGCCGAAAGCTATGTGGATGAGAATAAAAGCCTGAAGGCCATGCTGGGTATCGCCGAGCAGCACGCGGATTTTGAATTCGCCGCCTGCACGGTGGTGGGCAGCGACCAGAACGGCTATTCCCATACCCTGACCCTCAATAAGGGCTCGGCAGACGGGCTGGAGGAAAAGGACCTGGTGATGACCGCCGATGGAGTCGTGGGCTATATCAATGAGCTGGGGCTGACCTGGTGCAAGGTGACCACTGTGCTGGACTCCTCCTGCGAGATGGGCGCCATTGTGACCGCCACCGGTGATGTGGGGGTTCTGGACTGGGATTATGCCCTCTCGGAAAGCGGCCTTCTGAAGCTGGCTTATTTAGATGCAGGGGTGGTGCTCAGCAGCGGCGACGCGGTAGAGACCAGCGGCGTCGGCGGAGTCTTCCCCAAGGGCATTTTGCTGGGCAGAGTGCGGGAGCTGAAGACCGAGAGCCATGGCATCTCCCAATATGCGGTATTGGAGCCGGCGGTCAATGTCAACGCCGTTTCCACCGTTTTTGTCATTACCAATTTTGAAAGTGAGAACTGATGTTCAGCAGATCGGGAAATTATTGGAAATTTCTTGAATATGTGATCTTGACGCTGGTATGCTTTCTTTTGCAGAGCGTACCGGCTTTCGGCGTGCGCTTTTTGGGGTGCGCGCCTTCTCTTTTGCTGCTGCTGACGGTAGGGGTCGCCTTCTTTGAGTCTCCCGCCTTTGCCGCCTGGTTCGGGCTGGCGGCAGGCCTTCTGGCGGAGCTGACCACTTCCACCATTGTGGGGCTGGACGGGATCCTTTTTATGTTTATCGGCTTTTTCACCGCCGTGGCGCTGGAGCTGGTGTTGCAACGGAAATTCTTTGTGTATCTTTCCATCTGCTTAGGCGGCGTGGCGGTGCAGCAGCTGCTTCAATATCTATATCGGGTATTGATCTGGGAGCGGGTTCCCTTCGGGATCGCGCTGGTGGATCGCATCCTGCCCATTTTCTTTTTCACCGGTCTTTGCGCCTTCCCCCTTTACGGGATCATGAAGTATTATGACCGCAAATTCCGCATCGAGGAGGAATTGGCATGACCTTCAAGAACGGAAAACTGCGCTATGCTTTGACTGTTGCGGCGGTGGTGCTGGTGTTTGTCAGCTATCTGATCACCCTCATCCGCCTGCAGCTGGTAGACGGCGAATATTATAAAGAGCAATCGGAGCAGAAGATCTACTCCACCGAGACCATTACCGCCTCCCGCGGCAGCATTTATGACTGCAATGGGGTGAGCCTGGTGACCAATACGACCGGCTATTGCATTAAATTTACCCGCGCCCTGATGCCGCGGGAGCAGCAAAACGATATTATTTTGCGCCTGATCCGCCTGATGGAGCAATATCAGGCGGGGTATTTTGACCGCCTGCCTTTGGCGGCGGAAGCGCCCTACGGCTATACCGCAGGGGCGGAGGATGCCGCTCTGCGGCAATTATTCAAGACCCTCAAATTGGAGGGCGCCCCCACCGCCGGGGAGACCTTCGCGGCCTTGGTGGAGGAATTTGAATTGGAGCAATATACCCCCGAGGAGCAGCGGAAGATCGCGGGGGTGCGCTATGAGATGAAGCTGGCCGGTTTTTCTCTTTCGGTGCCCTATGAATTTGCCGAGGATGTCAGTGTGGAGCTGGTGGCCATGATCAAGCAGCTTTCCGATGAATATCCCGGTGTGGATATCGATACCGAGCCCATCCGCTATTATACCGATCCCGCCATCGCGCCCCATATTTTAGGTTATGTGGATAAGATTTGGGCTGAGGAATATCCCGATCTTGCCGCCAAGGGCTATAGCATGAACGATTCGGTGGGCAAGGCCGGCATTGAGAAGGCCATGGAGGAGGTCCTCAAGGGAACCGACGGTACCCGCGTGATCGAGCGGGATTCCTCCGGTAAGGTTTTGAATGTAACGGTTCTGAAGGAAGCGGAAAGCGGCAATAATGTGGTGCTGACCATCGACAGTAATCTGCAGAAGATCGCCCAGAATTCCTTAAAGAACTGCATCGAGACCATCGCTCGCCGCGCCCATGAGCCGGGGCGGGACGGAGAAGACGCCAATGCGGGAGCAGTGGTGGTTGTGGATGTAAACAGCGGGGCGATCTTAGCCAGCGCCACCTATCCCACCTATACCCAGGATGATTTCGACAATAATTATAATTCTCTGGCCACCGATGAGATGAAGCCTCTTTGGAACCGTGCCTTTTTCGGCACCTATGCCCCCGGCTCCACCTTCAAGATGGCCACCGGGATCGCCGCTCTGGAGGAAGGGGCGGTGGGCCTGCGGGAGCAGATCCGCGATACGGGTATTTATGTGAAATATCAGGGCTATAGCCCCCGCTGCTGGGTCTATTCCGATTATGGAAGAGGCCATGGCCTTCAGGATATTGTGGCGGCGCTGAAGAATTCCTGCAACTATTATTTCTATGAGGCGGCAGACCGTATGGGCATCGAAGCCCTCAACCGCTATTGCACCAAATTGGGGCTGGGCACCAAAACAGGGGTAGAGATCGGGGAGGCCGGCGGCCTTCTGGCAGGACCTGCCTATCGGGCCTCTATTGATGAGATCTGGTATCCCGGTGATACCCTGCAGGCGGCCATCGGCCAGTCGGATAACCTCTTTACTCCGTTGCAGCTGGCCAATTATGTGGGGACCATTGTGAACGGCGGAACCCGCTATCAGACTCATCTGGTGCAGGGGGTCTATGATGCAACCAGCGGTGTTTGCCTGCAGCCGGAGCAGATCAAGGCCCTCGATAGCCTTGAAATGAAGGATGAGAATTACCACGCGATCATGGACGGAATGGTGGAATGCGCCCTCACCGGTACCGCCGCAGGGGTCTTCGGTTATTCCTATGGGATCACCGCCGGTGCCAAGACCGGTACGGCCTCGGTGCCCAGCGGAACCGCCAACGGAATCTTTGTTTCCTTTGCCCCTGCCGAGGATGCGGAGATCGCGGTTTGCGTGGTGGTGGAGCATGGCGCTCACGGAAATTATGTGGGCTCGGTGGCAAGAGATATCTTTGATGCTTATTTCGCCGATGTGACCGTTGCCGATCCCGTTACCCCCGAAAATACCCTATTATAATATAGAAGGAATTTTTGCCCAAAACAAAAATTCCTTCTTTTTTTAAAAAAACACTTGACTTTAACACATAAAAGCGTTAAAATCTTAAATAGTTAAAGTGAATCCGACAATCAGTCGGTTAAAAAAGGAGATTTTTGAAGATGAAAAGAGTAATTTCTGTATTGGCTATTGTTGCCATGTTGCTGACCGGTATGGTGGCGATGACCTCCTGCGGCGGAGACGACGGTGTTTATAAGATCGGTATCTGTCAGCTGGTTCAGCATGATGCCTTGGACGCCGCTACCGAAGGCTTTAAGCAGGCTTTGATTGATAAGCTGGGTGAGGATAAGGTGAAGTTTGATACGCAGAACGCCTCCGGCGATTCCGCCAACTGCTCCACCATCGTCAATGGCTTTGTTGCCTCCAAGGTAGATCTGATCATGGCAAACGCCACTGCTCCTCTGCAGGCCGCCGCTGCCGCTACCGCAGACATCCCTGTTTTGGGCACCTCTGTTACCGATTACGCTACTGCTCTGGAGATCGAGAATTGGACCGGTACGGTCGGCACCAATGTTTCCGGCGCATCCGATCTGGCTCCACTGGATCAGCAGGCAGCCATGATCAAGGAGATGTTCCCCGAGGCCAAGAAGGTGGGTCTGCTCTATTGCACCACCGAGCCCAACTCCGTTTATCAGTGCACCAAGGTGGAAGAGTTCCTGAAGGCAGACGGTCTTGAGGTGAAGTGGTTCGGTTTCACCGATACCAATGATGTTGCTTCCGTTACCCAGACTGCCTGCGATGAGATGGATGTAATTTATATCCCCACCGATAATACCGCCGCCTCCAATACCGAGGCGATCGCCAATGTGGTTCTGCCCGCTAAGAAGCCGGTCATCGCCGGTGAGGAAGGCATCTGCAAGGGCTGCGGTGTTGCGACCCTCTCCATCGACTATTATGATATGGGTTATGCCACCGGTGAGATGGCTTATAAGATCCTGGTAGAAGGCGCCGATGTGAAGACCATGCCCATTGCTATCGTTTCCGAGGTGACCAAGAAGTACAACGCTGCCAACTGCGAGGCTCTTGGTATTGCCGCTCCTGCCGGCTATGAAGCCATTGTGATGGAGTAATTTTAGCGAAAATGAAATAACGGCGGAAAAAGGCTTGCCTTTTTCCGCCAATTTCTGTATTATATTATCATTATGTTTTTTGGAGGAAGTTGAATGGACTTTTTGATGTCATTGATCAATTCCATGCCCGGTGCCTTGAACCAAGGTGTGATCTGGGGTATTATGGCCATCGGTGTTTATCTCACCTATCGGATCCTGGATATCGCGGATCTGACGGTGGATGGTTCTATCACCACCGGCGCGGCAGTCTGCGTCATCCTGACTTTAAACGGTGTTCCTGTTGGGATCTCTATGATCGCGGCGCTGATCGCCGGTATGCTGGCAGGCTTTGTGACCGGTATTTTGCATACCCGTTGCGGTATTCCCGCCATTCTGGCCGGTATTCTCACCCAGCTGGCGCTTTATTCCGTCAACCTGCGGATCATGGGCTGGGGCACCGGCAACGGCAAGGCCAACCTGCCCATCAGTGTGGATAAGTATAACATTCTGGTCTCTGCCCGCTATGTATTGAGCTGGACCTTGAAGAATCCCTTGATCGTATTGGTCTTGGCCTGCGCTCTGGTGATCTTCCTGCTCTACTGGTTCTTCGGTACCGAGATCGGCTGCTCCCTGCGCGCTACCGGCGCCAATCAGCGGATGGCCAGCGCCCAAGGGATCAATACCAACCGCGCAAAGGTCTTGGGTCTGATGATCTCCAACGGAATCGTGGCCCTCTCCGGCGCGCTTTTGAGCCAATATCAGGGCTTCTCCGATATCAATATGGGCCGCGGTGCCATTGTGATCGGCTTGGCGGCAGTCATTATCGGCGAGGTGCTGTTCAGCAAGGTGTTCCGCAATTTCGGCTTGAAGCTCTTTGCCTGCGTGGTGGGCGGTATCATCTATTATGTGGTGATCCAGGTGGTGTTGCGGTTGGGCCTTTCGACCGACGATCTCAAGCTCCTCACCGCCGCAGTGGTTGCCATCTTCCTGGCCGTTCCCTATTGGAAGGGCGCCTTGGCCCAGCATCATCATAAAAAAGCAAAGGAGGCCGCAGAGAAATGCTGAAAATTCAAGATGTAAAGCAGGTATTCAATGCGGGTACCATCAATGAAAAGATCGCCCTCGACGGTCTGAATCTCCATTTGAATGAGGGGGATTTTTGTACCGTCATCGGCGGCAACGGCGCCGGTAAGTCCACCATGCTCAATGCGGTGGCCGGTACCTTTATCACCACCGAGGGTACCATCCTTCTGGATGGGGTGGATGTGACCATGATGCCCGAATATAAGCGGGCTCAGTATCTGGGCCGCGTGTTTCAGGATCCCATGACCGGCACCGCCGCCACCATGCAGATCGAGGAAAATCTGGCGCTGGCCAAGCGCCGCGGTCTGCGCCGCGGTCTGAAAAGAGGAATCACCTCTGCCGAGCGGGAAGAATATTATGAATTGCTGAAGCTTCTGGATCTGGGGCTGGAGGATCGCCTTACGGCTAAGGTAGGTCTGCTTTCCGGCGGTCAGCGCCAGGCGCTGACTCTGCTGATGGCAAGTCTGGTGAAGCCTAAGCTGCTGCTTTTAGATGAGCATACGGCGGCGCTGGATCCCAAAACCGCCGCCAAGGTCCTGGAGGCCACCGATCGGATCGTGGAAAAGGATCACCTGACCACCCTGATGATCACCCATAATATGAAGGACGCCATCAAGCACGGCAACCGCCTGGTGATGATGCACAACGGCAGGATCATCTTCGATGTTTCCGGCGAGGAAAAGAAGAAGCTTACCGTAGACGATCTGATGGAAAAATTCAGCCAGAGCAGCGGCACCGAGTTTGCCAATGACCGCGCTTTGCTGAGCTAAAGCGATAAAGATTTTTTTAAAAAGGTCTTGACATCTTGCGGTGAATGTGCTAAATTTAGTTCATACAGTGAAAACCGATGAGCAAGAGTAAGTAAGAGTTTTCGAAAGCTCCAAGAGAGCCGCAGGTGCTGGGATTGCGGTAGCGGAAGAAATTCTGAATGGACTTGCGAGGGCAACCGAACGCGAAAGAAATTTCGTCAGTAGCAGTTGACGGGGAGCGCGCCCGTTACCGTAGCGCACCGCATGATTGTGCGGATTAAGCGGATGAGCTTTCATCAATTTGGGTGGCACCGCAGAAATTTGTTTTCTGTCCCATACTTCTCGCAAGGGAAGTATGGGATTTTTATTTTAAGGAGGAACCGCAAATGAAATTAAACGGAATCGATTTTGATACTTATTTTAAGAACTATCCCGATGCAAACGGTTATTTCGGGAAATACGGCGGCGCGTATGTAGACGATAAACTGCTGAAGGCTATGAAGGAGGTCAATGATGCGTATGAGACCATCTGTAAATCCCGCAAGTTTATCGATGAGCTGCGTCGGATCCGTAAGGAGTTTCAGGGCAGACCTACTCCCATTACCCATCTGGAGCGTTTGTCCAATAGCTTGGGCAAGGTCCAGCTCTATGTCAAGCGAGAGGATCTGAACCATACCGGTGCCCATAAACTGAATCATTGTATGGGCGAGGCTCTTTTGGCAAAGTATATGGGGAAGAAAAAGCTGATTGCTGAGACCGGCGCCGGTCAGCACGGTGTTGCCCTGGCAACCGCTGCGGCTTATTTCGGCCTGGAATGCGATATTTATATGGGCTCTGTGGATATCAAGAAGCAGGCACCCAATGTGGCCAGAATGAAGATTCTGGGCGCCAATGTGGTGGAGGTGACCGAAGGCCTGGCTACCTTAAAGGAAGCGGTGGATGCCGCCTTTGCCGCCTATGCCAAGGATTATGAAAACTCCATCTATTGCATCGGCTCGGTAGTAGGCCCCCATCCCTTCCCCATGATGGTGCGGGATTTCCAAAGTGTTGTGGGAATCGAGGCAAGAGCGCAGTTTACGGAAATGACAGGGGAACTGCCGGATGCGATCGTGGCCTGTGTTGGCGGCGGCTCGAATTCCGCCGGCTTCTTTGCAGGCTTCCTCAATGATCCGGTGGAGATCTATGGAATTGAGCCCTTGGGCAGAGGTACGGCTTTGGGGGATCATGCCGCCAGCCTGCAGTACGGTACCGAGGGCGTGATGCATGGCTTCAACAGTATTATGCTGAAGGATGAAAACGGTGAGCCTGCTCCTGTCTATTCGGTGGCAAGCGGGTTGGACTATCCTTCCTCCGGACCGGAGCATGCGTTTTTACGGGATATCGGCCGTGTAAAGTATGATGTTATTAATGATGACGATACCATCGATGCCTTTTTCCGTCTTTCCCGGATGGAGGGGATCATTCCTGCGATCGAAAGCTCTCATGCTGTTGCCTATGGTATCAAATTGGCAGAAAAGATGGGCAAGGGCTCGGTGCTGATCTGCCTGTCCGGCCGAGGCGATAAGGATATGGATTATATTATCGAGAACTATGGTATAAGATGATCATTTGCAGAAAAGTCAACGCAGTGCGTTGACTTTTCTGCTTTGTTTTTATATAATCTCCTTGAGGTGAAAACTGTGGATCCCAAGCGTTATGAAGAGTATCAACAAAAAAGAAAAAGCCTGATAAAGAAATACCGCGCCGAAAAAAGGAAACGGGTTCTCTTGGTATTGGGCATCGGAGCCGCGGCGGCCGCCGTCATTTTATCGGTGGGCGGCCTGTGGCTGAAGAATATCCCCGTTACCGCGGTGCTGACCTTGATCACGGTGCTGTTTACCGTTATTTATATGCGGATGCAGGTGGTCACCGTTAATCATACCCTGCAGCAAAAACTACTGTTGTTTGAGGAGAACTATTAAATGTATAAGCTCGGCTTATCTACCTGCGGTAATAAACTGAATAAGGACTCTGTTTTTCTGGAGTATAAGGCCGCCGGCATCGAGGTGGCGGAGATCTCTGTGCCTGCCGCCGAATGTGAAGCCTTTGATTTTGAGCGGGCGGCGCGTCTTGCCAAGGAGGCGGGAGTGACCCTTTGGTCCTTCCATCTGCCCTTTTCCTCCAAGCTGCCCATTGATATTGCCGATCCCCATGAGGGGCGGCGGAAAAGATCGGTGGAATTGGATCGGGAGATGATCCGCCGGGGAGCGGCTGTGGGGATCAAGGTCTTTGTGATCCATCCCAGCGCAGAGCCTATTGAAGAGAAGGATCGACCGGAGCGTATGCGCTATGCCAAAGAGAGCCTTCGGCAATTGGCGGAATTTGCCGCGGAACGGGGCTGTACCCTTGCGGTAGAGGATCTGCCCCGCACCTGCCTGGGGCGTAATTCTTATGAGATCTTAGAGCTTTTAAGTGCCCATCCCGCCTTGCGTTGCTGCTTTGATACCAACCACCTCCTGATGGAGGATGCGGCAGAGTTTGTGCGGAGGGTGGGGGAGCGGATCGTCACCGTTCATATTTCCGATTATGATTTTCTGGATGAGCGCCATTGGCTTCCCGGTGAAGGGCGGCTGAATTGGCAAAAGATCCTGGCAGCCCTCAAAGAGGCGGGCTATTGCGGTCCTTGGCTCTATGAGATCGGCTTTGAGAGTCCAAGGTCCTTAAAACGCCGTAAAAACCTCACTTGCGCCGATTTTGCCCGTAATGGAAGGGAATTGCTTGAAGGAAAGGAACCGACCGTTCTCGCCGGCGAAAAGGTGCCGGAGCAGCTCATCCATTGGACCGAGAGGAGCGATAAAAAGAAATGTCCCAACTGACCAAAAAGGCGATCATGGAGTGCTTTACCCGTAAGATCGAGCAGCAACCGCTGGATCGGATTCGGGTGAAGGATATTGTGGAGGAGTGCGGCATCACCCGCAATACCTTTTATTATCATTTTGCCGATGTGTTTGATCTTGCCAAGCAGACGCTGATCCTGAGGCTGGGAGAGATGAATCAAAGCGAGACCTGGGATAGCTTTTTGCTGTTGATCGCCCGCCAGATGGCAACCAATAAGCGTACTATCCTGCATCTGTTCCGCTCTCCCAAAAGCGGAGAGATCAATCGGTTTATGACCGATCTTCTGGAAATGGTTATGAACCGTATCTTTGATGATCTGGCGGCAGGGAAAACAGTGCCGGTTGAAAACCGTAAGCTGATCATTGATTTTTACAGCGACGCTCTTACCGGTACCGTGACCCGTTGGTTGACCGGCAATGCCGGCGAACCGGAGCATCTGGTGCCTGCTCTGGCTGAGATGGTGCTCAGCGGAATGAAGCAGGCTATTGAAAAAATTTAGTACATTTTTGTGTTCGTGCCCAAATTTTGGGCACGAACATTTTTTTATCTATGGTATTGCTCTTTAAAATGGGGTACAATATACTTGAAATATTATAAGAGAGTGAGTGCTATGAAACAAACCCGATTTCACGGACAATTTTTCTCCATTCCCAATGTGTTAAGCTATGTAAGGCTGCTGATGATCCCCGTTATTGTGTGGGTGTATGTGGGGCTGAAGGACTATATTCTGGCGGCAATTCTGGTTACCGTTTCCGGTGCCACCGATGTGGTGGACGGCTGGATCGCCCGCCGTTATAACCTCATTACCGATTGGGGCAAGATCGTGGATCCCATTGCCGATAAGCTGACCCAGATCGCGGTGGCCTGCTGTCTTGCATGGCGTTTTGTCCCGATGCGCTACCTTTTGGTGCTGCTGATCCTCAAGGAGATCTATATGGGTATCATCGGAATGGTCTTTATCCATAAGACCGATACGGTGGAGGGCTCGGTGTGGTATGGAAAAGCCACCACCGTTCTTTTCTTCCTGGTGACCATTATTTTGTTGCTGGTGCCCGATCCCGGAGAACTGGGCGTATTGATCCCCGTGGCCGCCGAAAGCGCCGCTATCCTGTTGTCTATGCTCCTTTATACCAACCGCTACCTGCGGTTGTATAAGGCCATGGGCCCGAAGGTGAAACAAAACATTAAAAAAGAGAAGTATCAGTCCTGATACTTCTCTTTTTTGCGAAAGGATTCAGCGATTGTCTTCCTTGCGCTCGTTGCGATAATCGTTGTTCTTCTTTTTGTTTTCGTAATTGCGATCGTTTTTGTTATTCTTTTGATTGTTGTTGCGGTTTTCTTTCACAGTTGTCACCTCCTTGAATGGTTCAAGGATAGTGTTCCTCAACCGTCAAAAAGAATGCGCGGGAAAGATATCCTTTAGAGGGAATGGAAGAAAATGGAAAATGAAGAGGGAGAAGATACTCTGCGCCGCTCGATTTTTCGAGCCGCGGGTCGGCGGCTTACGAAAAATCTTCGTTGCTCGAAAGTAGGAGAAGATGCACTGCGTCGGCATTTTTTCAACCGCCCTTGGCGGTGACCTGAAAAAATCGCCTTACTCGTGACTCCGCAGTCCGACCCGCCTTGCGGCTCGGCTGCTTCGACGAACCGTTTTTCATTGGAAAACGGTTCAAATCTTCCATCAGTAGGCCATAAAAAAAGACCTTGCCATACAGCAAGGTCTTTTTTTATGGCGCGCTGGAGAAGATTCGAACTCCCGGCCTTCTGATCCGTAGTCAGACGCTCTATCCAGCTGAGCTACCAGCGCATTTGCTTTTCTCAAAGCGAATAATATGATAACATAGTTTCTCAAGAAAATCAACCCCTAATTTAAATATTTTTATTTCTGATTTTTTTATCAAATAGTGTTGACAAACTTCGTTTCTTATGATAAAATACTTTAGCGTTATCCGGGTGTGGCGCAGGTGGTAGCGCGCTTGACTGGGGGTCAAGAGGCCGCAGGTTCAAGTCCTGTCACTCGGACCAAATTAAAAACCCGCAATGTGGCTTGGTTGCTACATTGCGGGTTTTTTCTTTTTTCTTGGGCAATTTTGAAGTTTTGCGGGAATTAGTGAGAATTTGTCCCCTATTACTCCGCCTATTACTCCACTTTTTTATGCCTAAATTCGGTCGGTGATATAGCGCAGATCGTCATAACTGACCGATTGATAATAGCGAAGCATTTCCTCGCTGCTATGCCCGATCAGTTTCATCTTATCGATGTTTGCTGCCTTGATGTTTTTCATCAGGTTGGCGAAAGTGTGCCGGCAGGAATGCGGGGTGCGCTTGGGGTTTCGGTTTGGGATCCCCATCTGATCGAGTGCAGGGTAAAAGCATTTTTCCCGAAAGGTCTTCAGACCCATTTTGTGACCGTCTTTGTGAAAAATATATCCGTCTTTTGTGCTGGCGATCAGTTCATCAATAATCGGCTGGATCTTGGGGCTGATGGTGACCGTCCGATTCTTGCCGGCTTCGGTTTTGGCGCCGCCGACAAAGGCTTTCTCCTCGGGGTCATAGTTATCTACCGTCAGCGATAGGAATTCGCTGGGGCGAAATCCGAGATAGCACATAGCGTAAATGTATTTGGCGTATGGAACGACATCGCAATTCTTCCGGAAGATCTCCACCTCTTTGAGGGTGAAGGGTGGTTTTTCTTCACCGTCTTCCGCATTGATGCGGAGATATTCTCCAAGGTTCACCTTTTCCTCAGTATACCCCCGGGGAATCGCATACTTATAAACTAAGCCGCAGGCCACCTTCATATTTTGCTTGGTACGCTTTCCCTTGGGACAATCGTCAAGGCATTCCTGAAGATCCTCGATGCCGATCTCTTTAAATTTAAAGTGCTCGATCGGTGCAAAGTATTTTAACGCCGCCTTATAGCAATCGATGGTGCTCTTGCTTACATCGTTTTTTTCGTGGTTTTCGATCATCAGCTTTGCCAACTGCTTAAAGGTGCTATTTGTATTGATGGTCTTGGGGTTGCCGCTAAGAAAAGGTAGATAATCAATTCCCGCTTTTTTAGTGGGAAAGCCCCGCTTTTTGACGGTGTAACGACTACCGTCTTCATAGCAGATCGTCTTGGCCGCTGTCCAGCCTTTTCCCTCTTTATAAACCGAGCCTTGACCGTTGCCCCGGTTCTTTGGTCTGGGCATAAAAACACCATCCCTTCTTGCTTTTTGGTCAGAGAGATGGTAGAATATGGAAGTACCATCTCTGTTTGCTTGTGGAGTTTGGTCGTTGCCCTCGTCGAGTTGCCGCTCGGCGGGGGCTTATTCTTTTATATGGATTCGATCATATCGTAGAAAACATTCTCGGGGATGATCTCGATATCGATTCCGGAGAGTTTATACTCTTCGGCCTTTTTCTGCTTACTGCTTTTGCCATCCTTGATGCTCTTGCAGTAGTCATTATTGCCGAGGATCAGATAATTGGTCTTTTTGGTGATGCCATTATCGCAGATCCCGCCGATGTTGACCACCAGCTGTGCCGCCTCTGCCCGAGTCATTTTTTCAAGGGCTCCGGTAAATACACAATGCTTTCCATATAGGATATGGGTCTCATCGATAGCATCGCCTTCGGCGGTAAGGGTCCGCAGATCGAGCTTCGATCCGGAATGGTGCTTTTTAAAACTGCCGATAAATTCGTCAAGACTACCCCCGGCCGCAATGTGTTCCTGTAATTTGCAGAAGCAATCAACGGTGGTCTGACAATCTGCCAGCGCACGATGGGCACCATTAGAGGAAACGCCGAGTGCGGCCGAGACATCTTCGAGCCGGTGATGCATCAGGTCCGGCAAAGCCTTTCGGGAGATCCGCAGAGTATCAATATAGTCATTGGTGAGCGGGGCTCCGAGAACGGTATCAAAATTATCATATAGGAAGTTGATGTCAAAATTCACATTGTGCCCCACCAGGATATCATCGCCGAGAAAATTTCGATATGACGGGAAGATCTCCGCAGGTGTGGGAGCTGTTGCGACCATCTCATTGGTGATTCCGGTTAATTGGGTGATATATTCGTCTATCTCGTTTTCCGGCTTTACCAGCGAGGAAAAGGATTCCACTACTTCCCCATTGCGAATACGCAGAGCGGCCACCTCAATGATTTCATCAAAACAGGGATCAAATCCTGTGGTCTCCAGATCGATCACGGTATAATCCGCAGGAAAAGCAATCAGGCTCTTTCCTTTGGCTTCTCTTATTGAGCGGGCGCCGATCCCACCAAAAACAACCCCATCAGGTCCAAATGTAATTGTAATAGACATATTGAATCTCCTATATCATGCGGAATAGTATTCCAATGCTTTTCTCATAAAATCTTCGGTTATTTCAAAATACTCGGCAAGGCCCCACGGATCCGTGCAGCCTTTTTTATAGGCGGCGATCAGCTCATCCTTCGGGATGAGT
>JAZUNB010000049.1:0-3147 GCA_045603925.1 Eubacteriales bacterium | reverse complement strand
TCTCCAATATAAAAATAAATAAGTATTATATTATGAAGTTTTTCATTTTTCAATAGGCAAAAAACCCGCAATGCGCGATGGCTTTGCTCGTTTTTAGTGATCATTTTATGATGATATCGGTGCAGATCCCCAGATGGTCGGAGGCCCAATATCCGTTATATTTATCGTCTTCAATGGTATTGTTTTTATAATCGGCATTATAGCCGCCGAAGCCGGTTAAGATATTGCCCTTGAGATCAAAGGTTTCTTCCAGCACCTGGTAATGAACAGGAAGGGTCATCCCCTTATAATCCAGGAAAAAGTCCAGCCGAGCCGTTACCTTGCCATAGGCATCCACATTGTTGCCCCATTTGGGGAAGGTGCCCTGCACATCGCCCATATATTCCCCGATCTCCACAAAATTCTTATCGATCTCATCGAAAGCAACCTTATCACAGTACAGATAATAGTTCATATTAAAGTCGCCCCCTGCGATGGCGGGAGCCTCGCCGTAATACTTTCGGGCGGAGGTGATCATACTGTTGAGCAGCTGAACGGTGGGGACCAGACATTCATTGGCGGCTTCCACCGTATCTCCCGCGTTGGGGCCATGGACATTAAAGAAATAGAATTCCTTGCCGGTCTGCTTATCCCGCAGCTTGATCCAAATGGTGATGCGGAGGGTGGGATCGATCATATATTCCCCGTTATCCGAAGCATAGCAGTCCTCCAGCGAGGTGCCGAAGGAGGGGGAATTGACATTGGGGGTCTCGGAATTCCAATACTTTCCCTTGATCTCTGTTCCGTCTGCGCGGGTGCAGACCTCAATGCGGTCCTTCTTCCAGAAGATGGCCAGCCGCTCATCGGGCTGATAGGCATCCTCAGGGCGCAAAACACCGCCGTTGGCACGGGTCAGCGCCTTGGCCTCCCCCACCGTATCCCGCTTGGAATCGGCGCGGCTCACAATATAACTGCCGTAATCCGAGGAAGGGAAGATATTCTGCTCAAAGGCGGCAAACCACTCATCGTTGCGATACTCCTGCAGGGCAATGACATCGGGATCATAAAGCCCCATCAGGATCTTCATCCGTTCCTTGCGGTAGACGCGGGAATCCACCTCTACCCCATCGATCACGCGGGCGCCTCCGTTGCCGTGCTGAATATTCTGAGAGAGGAGGCGCACCGACCGCTCGGTAATATAATAGCTTTTGGAGACCTTCTCATAGCTTACCGTTTCTGTGGCTCCGGGAGCGGTAAAGGTCACCTGATAATTGGGGGAAGCATTCCGCAGCAGCAGGGCAAGATCGGCTGTATCGGCCACCGCATCTCCGTTTACAAACAGACCGCGGGTATTCACCGTACCGGTATAGTCCTGCTCCGCCAAAACCCTTACAGCCACCAGGATATCCAGGGAATTGGCCTTGCCGTCACCGTTCACATCTCCGGCCACATTGGAGGCCGCCGCGGCAGGCAACACGCCGCCGCTGATCATCCCTACCGCCAACGCCAGAATCAAGATCAATGTTAAAACTCTTTTCAAGGTCTTCTCCTCCCTGCAGATCACACTGCATTTATTCTATCATTCCTTGCCGATAAAATGCAAGATGTTTTTATAATATATTTGCTCTAAAATTTCCGGAGGAAGCCCAATGGGGCTGATCTCCATCCCGCAGACGGTGCGGGGCTCCGTCTCCTCCAGAAAGGCAAAGATCACGGAAGTCTTTTTATCGTTATACTCCCGATTGAAGCCCGAAAGATCATTGTGGGCATCGGTGCCGTAGAAAAAGCGGTGGGGGTATTTTAAAATCAATGCCCGCACCGCTTCCCTATGGGCGGAAAGATCCTTATAGATTCCCAAAGCGGGTGTGAGATCCATCATCAGATTGGGGTATTTCTCCAAAAACTCCTCCATTTTGGCAGGCCGATCGGCATAAAAAGCGGTATGGGCAAGAGCGATCCTCAGGCGGGGATATTTTTTTAGGATCCCTTCCAGAACCTCATCAAAATAGTCCTTCTTCGGCATGGTCTCATCGTAATACCAGCCGTTGGCAATAGAGCGGGCATCCAATTTTTCTTTATCCCAATGGACAAAGGGATCGTTATTATGCACCAAAAGGGGAATCTGCCGTTTTTCGGCTTCCGCAAAGAAGGGGGCAAAGCGGGGATCATCCAAGCCATAGCCGTAATGCTTCCAGACCGAAGGCTTGCCCTCCAGCAATTTAATACCGCAAAAGCCCTTTTCCAGATGCTCGGCCATCTGCTCCGCAAAATCCCGCTCATGCTCCAAAGCCGCAAAGGCAAAAGAGCCGGGCAGCTCCTTTAAAAGCTTTAAGGCAAAGGCATTGCTCTCGGCGGCGGTGCGGCTCTCGCCGCCCTCCCCCAGGGACATCAGGCCGATTCCGCAATAGCCCTTGCGTTCCATCAATTCTTTATAGTTTTGAACCGTTTCCTCCAAAGAGATGGGGGAATCGATATGTACATGAGCATCGATCTTTCTCAATATTCTCACCTCTCTTATCATCATAACATAAAAGAGCCGCTTATACAAGCGGCTCTTTTTTTACGATCTCATTTTTATTTTTATAGATATGCCCCTCGGGGACCACGCCCCGCACCATAGAAAGGGGATACACCACCGTATTTCTGCCGATGATACAGCCGGGGTTCAATACACTGTTGCAGCCGATATCGGCGCCGTCTCCTAAGATCGCGCCGAATTTTCTCAGAGAGGTCGGCACCGTCTCTTTCCCGAAACGAACAGGGACATTTCCTTTATCGCTGCGAAAATTGGAGAGCACCACCCCTGCCCCCAGATGAGCGCCATAGCCCAGCACCGAATCCCCCACATAGTTATAGTGAGGCACCTGCACCCCGTCAAACAGCAGGGCATTTTTCAGCTCGGTGGAATTGCCCACCACCGCGCCTCTGCCGATAAAGGCATCGCCGCGGATAAAGGCTCCGTGGCGTACCTCTGCACCGGCACCGATGATCACCCGCGGCCCCAGATAGGCAGTAGGCGCCACTTGGGCGGTCTTATGGATCCAGAGGCTCTCGGCGGGTCGGTCATATTCCGCTGCCGAAAGCCCCGCGCCGTAAACGGGGATGAAGTCTTTTAAATAAGGCAGACATTCCCAGGGGTAAGAAGCCCGCTCCAGAAGGGAAGTCGGA
>JAZUNB010000048.1:0-23408 GCA_045603925.1 Eubacteriales bacterium | reverse complement strand
GTGAAACATAGAACCAACTTATCACATTCGATAATTTTATGTATTATTTTTTCTTGAACATCTTCTCCACCATGTATGTCTACTTCTGAAACAAATGCATTTATAGAAGGGTCAAGACTTTCTAAAAGTGCCTTTGTTTTGAGCGCATATTGCATACTTTTTGCTTTAGACCAACTAATAAAAACATTCATTACCTTTTTTCCCTCTCATATTAAATCTTCGAAAAACTACATACTACCTTTGATTTAAACCTTACAATAATAAATAGTTATTGTGAGCAAAACACCGTTTTCAGCAACTTTATGTTGCCAAAAACGGTGTTTTTTATATTTTTCTAAAAAATTTCGATTTTCATTTCACCTTTTGATAGGTACCGTACTTCTTATTTTTATAGAAGGGTAAAAACTCAAAAAAGTTTTTCAAATGGTTGATTTTTTAACCGAAAAAACGATGTTGCCTATATGAAGGGGAAATGAAACCTTTTTTTGAACTTTCTGTGATTTTTTTAAAAAAGGGTTCAAATTTAAAGAAAATTTGGATTGTGGTCTTTATGAAAGGGCAAAAAATACCCTTCTTGCACTTTGACAAATATGCTGAAGATTTCAGCATCATGGTAATACACTGTATAACCCGATAAGCGACGAATAACGGAAATCCGCCGTCTGACAAACGTGCGGTCGCCAAGACATCGGACAGACACTTGCCGTATGGCTTAACGGCAATGATATTTCATCTGTATATTGCTTTTGTGTGACAATATACAAAGCGGAATGTCAACCGATGCAGTGTATCTTATAGCAGATGAGGCCGAAATAATCTGCTGTACACACAAATGAAAAAATATTTTTAATGCTCTCAAATGGCATAGTTAAAGGCTTTTTGTGCCTTTACAGTGTCGAAAAGAAACAAACGAACTTTGACAACAACAATCAACTTATTAAAATGAAATTCGGTACTGTTTATTTGACTGCGGAAAGGAGGAATAATGCGTCAGTCAAATAATAAAAAATACAGTCGGGAGAAAACTGCTTTTCTATATGTCCGCTTATCCCGAGATGACGAGCTGGAGGGTGAAAGCTACAGCATAAGCAATCAAAAGAAGCTGCTGACAAAGATAGCAAAAGAAAAAGGATATACTCACATTGTTCCCTTTTGCGATGACGGTATATCCGGAGTCACTATGAACCGCCCTGAGTTTAACGAAATGATTAAGCAATTAGAACTTGGTAAAGCAGCGGCTGTTTTTGTCAAAGATTTATCCCGACTCGGCAGAAACTACATACAAGTTGGTAAACTTACCGAGGAGTTTTTTCCCGAGCATAATATCCGTCTTGTAGCGGTATCGGATAACGTAGATACCGCAGAGGGCGAAAATGAAATGACTCCTATAAGGAATCTATTCAACGAGTGGTACTCAAGGGATATAAGCAAGAAGCGACGTATCAGCAACAAGATAAAGGGCAGTTCGGGCATTCCGTTAGGTCCTGCGCCTTATGGGTACATCAAATCGCCGGACAACCCTCACAAGTGGGTAATTGATCCTGAAGCGGCGGTAGTTGTGCGCAGAATCTTCTCAATGGCTATGGATGGAAAAGGTAGTGAACAAATCGCAACGGTATTAACCGAGGAAAAGATATTAACACCAACCGAATATGCAAAAGTAAAGGGCATTCGCAAATCTAGTTCAAAAACAAATCCAGATCCTTATTTTTGGAATAAGTCAACGGTGAACAATATGCTTTGCCTTCAAGAATACTGCGGTGATGTAATCAACTTTAAAACCTATTCCATATCATACAAAAACAAAAAACGGCACGAGAACAGTCCTGAAAACATGATGGTATTCAAGGATGTTCACGAGCCGATTATTGAAAGAGCAACCTTTGAGAAGATACAGTTAATGCGCAAGTCCACAAGAAAGAAACCGATGAAGAATGGTGAGCATAGTTTGTTTTCGGGATTGCTTAAATGTGCCGACTGTGGCAGAACTTTGCACTATCACTTTAATCAAGGGAATCCTGACATTAAGTATTTCAATTGTCCGGGGTACAACCAAGGCAAACGCAAAGTTTGTTCTGCAACACATTATATCCGTGTTGACTTCTTAGAAAAGGTAGTTCTTGCAGAAATACGAAGACTCATAAAGTTTGCTCTAAAGCACGAGGATGAGTTTATAAAGGTTGTTGGGGAGTATTCAAAGGAAAACTTTAAGATTGAACAAGAAGGCTACCAGAGTGAATTAAAACGACTTTCCAATCGTGATAAAGAGCTTGACCGTATCATTGAGAATCTTTACGAGGACAATCTTAACGGAAAGATTACCGACGAACGATTTATGAAGATGACTTCAAGCTATGAAGTTAAGCAAAAAGAGATATCCGAAAGAATGATAAAACTTCGTGAAAAGTTGGATGCAATTGAACAAAAAACCTTAACAACCGAGGATTTTATTACATCAATAAAGAAGTTTGCAAGGAGGAAAAAGGTAACTGCCGGAATGTTAAATGAACTGATAGAGTATATTGAAGTGCATCACGCAGAACGTATTGACGGAGTAAAAACACAAAAACTTGTGATTCACTACAACTGTGCAGGAGTAATTAATGTTCCCGAAGATGCGCCGATAGATACTCCCGAAGTTCAGGTGGAAACCCGAAAGGGCGTTAGCGTAAATTACCAACCAACTACAGCATAAACCAATCACAAAAACGGGCATAAAAAATGAGTGTTCTTAAAGGACTTTTAAAATCCTATAAGAACACTCAGATTGGTCCGAGTGACAGGACTTGAACCTGCGGCCTCTTGACCCCCAGTCAAAAAGGATTTGGCTTAAAACCTCACTTTTTTGACAAAAATGGAGTAATAGAGGAGTAATAGAAATTAACAAATTCCCAAGCGTTTGGGAATATCAGAGACCGAGACCACGAGCAACAACTGCCCAAAACTCTATGCGGGTAATATCATCCGCAGGGCGTAAGTTGCCATTATCGTCGCCCTTTACAATGCCGGCAGCAACAACCTTTTCGACGACCCGCTCATCACGCGCCCACTTGGGGATTTTATCCACATCCCCAAACCGGATCAGGATGTCTGCGGGGCCATTGTAGGTCAAACCCAAAGCGCGAGCAACCACCGCCCACGCCTCCACGCGAGTAATATCATCAGCAGGGCGCAAATTGCCGTTATCGTCGCCCTTCACAATGCCAGCAGCAACGACCTTTTCGACAACCCATTCATCAAGAGCCCAGCGAGGAATGCGCGCCGAGTCTTTAAAATGGTTCAATAGTCCCTCTGTTCCATTATAGGAAAGCCCCAATGCCCGGGAGATTACCGCCCAAGATTCAATGCGCTTGATGTTGTCGGCGGGGCGCAGTTTGCCATCATCATCGCCCTTTACAATGCCGGCTTCAACGACCTTTTCAGCAACCCGCTCATCACGCGCCCACTTTGGGATTCGATTTACATCCTTAAATCGATCCAAGATATTCGCCTTTTCCAGCGCGTAATCTTTGGAATGGTAGGATCCCACCTTATTGGGAACGCCGAGATAACCACAGGGATCAATAACAACCGTTCCCTGTTGCAGCTGGTAATGCAGATGTACTCCGGTCACATTGCCGGTGGCGCCCATGGTGCCGATGACCGTCTCGCGGGTCACCGTCTGTCCGATCTTCACTCGTACACTTCCCGCCTCCAAATGGCAGAAGATATGACGCCGCCCTTCGGCGTCACCGATGGAAATATAGTGACCCCATCCACCGGGATCATAGGCAACGGTGCGCACGGTACCGTCACAGGTGGCGAAGATCCGCTTATCATCAGCGACAAAATCGATACCCTCATGGCCGTTTGCCCAATGAGAGCCCTTCTGCCCATAGACAGCAGTGATACGGAATGCGCCAGTAATCGGTAAGTTCGTCATTTTTGCTCATCCTCCTCGGTGATGGTCTCTCCCAACTGATCCAGCTGATCTTTACCAGCTGTCAAAAATTTCACGATCCATTTAGGAAAAGAATTGGGGCAGCATTCATAAAAGTTTTCGCATACAGAGACACACTCGGTAAAGATAATGTAAAATCCAATAATACTGGAAAATAAAAGATGCACATCAAAGGCGAAACCAACCTGTTGAGCTGCCATCGGAAGGATGAAATCCAAGAGGATCCCGAAAAACAAGGCGGCGATCAGCATCCCCTTTTTCATTGCACCCTCTCTGGCTGTGTTACTGTTCCAGCCCTCGCCGGTCAGGTTTGCCGCCACAATGCCGGTAAAAAAGTCAAACGCCATTACCAGCACCACCACGATAAAAAGCGGGGCATACATTTTAAAATAGGTGAACAAGACACCACCTGCAACTGCTACGAAATATTTCAATTTTTCCATTTTTACTCCTCCTCGGTTTCATCGGCGCAAAGAGAGTCAATACTTGTTTGAATCTCATTCAGATCTTCTTCGGTGAGAACACCTTTTTCATACCAGCCTGCGGCGTTAAGGATAACCTGATAGTCAGCCATTTTTCCCACCGCATTTAAAAGACCTTTTTTAATAAAATTTCTTAAACTAAACATTATATATTACCTCCTAAACTGATGATGGCATTCTGCAACTCTGCAAAAGCCTTGTTGAGATCTCTGTTGTATTCCGTCTTCATAGACACCATCCCCGAGTTGATTCCTTCGGGAAAGACAGTTGAGATCGACATTATCGGATAAACACTGTCTATTTCAACTACGCCCTTGTCAGTGGGCTTGTATTCCGCCACCACGGTTCCTTCAGCATTCCTCACTTCGACGGAAAGTGAGGAGACATTCGCGTAAGCCGTATAGACGCTTTGAGAAAAACCACTACTTTTCTCCTCCAACACCGCATCACCTGATATGGTGATATAGTCGTCTTTAACATCATCATCATCAAGGACTATCTGAAACTCGACGATATCCTCGGGAAATGTAATCGACAATCCGTTGTGAACATTTTTTCCAAGCGAAACCCTTGCGATATAACAAATTGGGTTTTCTCCTTTGCCCCAGCAATGAAATACCAAATATTTTGTTTGCGTCGTTTTTCCCTCAGCAACACTCGCACTAAACAAATATCGAGTATTAGCCTTTAGGAATGTTGGTGCTATTGCTGATTTATAATCATCAGCACTGGTCTTTGTAATGGTATAACTATGATCAGCCTCGTTATAAACAAAGCAATCGTTACACATTCCGGCCAAATTTAGAGCGTTTTTACTCAAAATTGTGGTTTTAACCGTATGGTCCATCGGAGAAACATCGTTAAGAGTCGCGCTCGTTCCTTCAACACTTCCTTTGAGTGATTCTGCGAAGGTATGGTGGGCGTATTTCATGGATACTTCTCCCGGCTCACCCCTCTCGCCTTTAAGCAAAGCGAGCTGTTCTTCAGTAAAGTCCTCATAGGTAAACGGGGCACCTGTATCACCTTTTTCGCCTTTAAGAGTCTTGCTTGTATACTGCGACCCATCGGCAAAGGTCAGTATCAGCTTATCATCCACTACCTCTGCTTTTACAATAGCCGAATCAACAAACTCTTGTGCAGCAGCAAATGTTTTTTTGATTTCAAGATAAATATCGGGCGGGGGATCCTTGGGGTTTCCTTTATCCAAAATCCCTTCTCGGCATTTCAGTACTGCCGGAGTAGTGGTCTTTAGATCTCCAGAATACACACCGACCTCAACTTCCCTAACACCATACAGTGGATCCATTTCTACAGAATCACCGTCAAAGGGATCGGTTTCGATGAATTGCCATTTGCCGTCTTTTGCAAAATTGATGCGGGCAACCTTTCCGGTCACATCTTTCCACTCCTCATCAAATTGGAATTTCAAAACATAACCAGCGTTGCCGCACACAATGATGGGTGGCTCAACGGGGATCGCCACCTTCTTTGTTACTGTGATATTGATATCCATTTATTTTCTCCTTTCTAACGATATCCAACGACCTTTCGAATTCCAAAAGCCTCGGAACCTGTGACCGAAGTGGTAGATACAGCAGTCCCCTCAAAGACTGTTTTTTGTGAATACAAACGCGTCAGCGTTTTACCGTTATCAACTCTATATTGGCTCGTCAGCATATATACAGATCCGGCATTCGCTTGCATAATATCAATGGAAAAAAACTTTCCTTCTGTTGATATGCGCGTGCATCCGTTAATTCCTCCACCATTATCTCCATAGAAAATGTCAACAAATCTATAATTGCTCACAGAATCATTAAGCGTAACATTTCCCATTTGGATCGTCGCTCCCTCATAGAGCATAGTCGGAAACAGATCGCAACTCCACTCGCCAAAGGACCACACGCCATTTGCATCAGTTTTGCAAATACGCCAATAATATGTATCCGATGCAGATGCTGGGCGGAACTCTTGCATAATATAGGTCCATGCACCGGTCAATTTGGTGGATCCAGTTGCAGTCCAAACTCGCAATGTGCCGGTGCCCACACTCGGCGGCTTATTTTTAAGAGTACTGTAAATCTTGTTGTCGCCTGCAGAATAGACCCCCGGGGTCAAATAATCATTAAAATCACCATTTTCTCCCATGGTACTTGTGGTACCGCGAAGACCCAAAACAGGACCTCGCACATTTTTGAAGAAGTGTGCATCGAGATTACAATCAAACCCATCTCGCGTGGCAATTTGCCCAAAAGCAATGCCTTTTCCGGTCTTATAGTAATCCACCAGAGAAAATGCCGGCGGAACGGTTGCGGCTTTGGTATTTTCATCAATGGCATCAGTGAAGGTCGCCTCGATATTCCATGCAACACTACTATCGCAATCAATGATTCCGGAAGTGTATGATGTTCCCGATCCGCTCACCGTAGTCCAGCTGGAATCGGTCTCCTTTTTATATCGAATAATATATTGAGCTGAATTCTTTCCACCGAGGCCGGCAATTACTGCGGAGGCGATAATCTTCATATAAGCGCCCTCTTCATCGACCGCACCCGAAGAATTGCAGCGGTAGGCATTTATTGTGATTGAGGGTACGCTATAGGGATACACTGTATAAGGGAAAGACACCTCATTACTTGAGTAATTACGCTGATCTGTCACCTTTGCGGTAATCTTTTGGTTTCCACTGTTCTGGAGCACCTCGGTCGTTACCGCATCAGTCGTATATGCCTTGCCATCTGCAATAATCAAATAGGATTTGATCGCCGAGCCATAAGCAGGTGTTGGCGTTGCTTTGATAGACAGCCTGCTTCTTCCTAAGATATAAGCGCCATAGGTATCAAAATAACCCGCGGCATCCGAAACAGACAGCACCACCGACGGTTTGACGGATGATGGAATAGTGCATATGATGGTTGTTGAATAACTTCCCACACCATCGGTCGTTATTGTTACAACGACCGACAATGTCGTTCCGGTTGTGTTCTGGCTTGCCAAAGATAACGGGGGCGTCCAAGGGATCGTAGTAGCTGCAGATGCGCTGCAAATGGTCCCGGATAAACTTCCGCATTTATAGGTGATGGTATGTGTAAAACTATCGGACTGCTTTGTTATTTTTAACTGCTGCAAAACGCCCAATGTTCCATTACCAATAGTTAGCGTGGACCGTCTGGCGATCTTGGTCAGTGGCATGCTTCCCGTGCCCGAAAGGGCGCCGGCTGTAAAATCTTTGCTCTGCATATCAATCGAAAATGCCACCGGCAAGGTTTTACTTCCGTCATCGCTATGCTTCACCGTCACAGAGCCGCTGCACAGATTTATTGAGCCATACGATGCGATGCTATATTGATTATTCGCAGATCTTGCCTGCGATTTCACGACCGCACCATCAAGGCTCACACTAAAACCAATCGCATAATTGCTGAAATGATACGAGGTATTGGCGATCAGATCCAGGCTGTATGAACACTCCGATGAATTATTCGGGGTGCTTGTTTCCGTCTCCGTTACTGTCAGCCGCAAGGTAAACCGACTATTCGCATTTGATACTTTGAATTCTGCCATATCATGTGCTCGCTTTCCTGAATCCAAGGCCGCCATCATTCCTTGGAACAAATTCGAATTTTCCTATTTTGAGCAACTGAAGAAACTCGCCCTCGGTCACATAAAGTTTATTGTTAGCAAAGTAGGCCACCTCTTTGCCTTTTTGCATAAAACTGATGCGGTCATTAGACTGTACCAAAGTGATCTCATTGCCCTCTTCTCCAAGAACAATATTGCCATCAACAAACCGGATGTATTTGACCCGCTCATTATACTTTGACTGAAGATCCCCATTAACACCGTCAACCTTTTCATCTACGGATTCAAATAAAAATTTGAATTCTTCGGCAGTTTGTGAAAACTGTGTTGAAACTTTCTGCTGATAAGTCTCGAAATCACCGGTCAACACATACTCCTTGGTAGCCTCCATCACGATGTCTTCGCAGCTCTGAAGAATGCTGGTCGATAGCGTGGTGACCGATTCAGAGAGGCCGGTCACATCCTTATTGATCTTCTTTTCCAACGCCTCGACAATTTCAAGTTCTTGGCGATGCTGCTTTTGCTGCAGCTGCGTTTGGCTCATCGCTTTTGCGCCCATTGTAATTTGGGCGGAAGCGGGATCTAAAATATCAAGATCCAAACCCATCAACGGAAAGCCTATATCGTAACCGTGGGGAGCGCTATCCAACAGAACAGTGCGCCCAACACGGAAGCTTTCCACCTCTTTACTGCTGCAATGCAGATCGTAAGCAGTGGCATTTATCGTTTTTGAGGCATAAATGCCCGAACCTTTCAGCATGGCGCTGGATTTAGAAAGAAGGTTTTCCGGATCCGTCACATCATCCCACTTCTTCTGTTTTGTGATGCGACCAATGTCTTCAATTGCCGATTTACTGTAGACCGTCCGCCCTTTCTTCACCAGATCATCATCGATGTCGCCATCCGGCAACGATTCAACAGTCAGCCCATCCGCACCTAATGGGAGAATGATGGAATAGGTCTCGGCACAATCGGTCTCCTCTTGAAGATCCAAGAGGTTTTCCGCATATTTTACACGCTGGGTATTGGTCAGCGGTAATTCAGAAAAATAATCCAGATATGTACCGTTGGTCTCATACCGTGGAAGGACATATCCACCCAGCGACCCTTCAAACAATTTGCTCTTAATAGTCTCCCATGTTGAGGCATATTCGGTGGAATCCCTTGAAAAATAATTGTTCGGATCGCTAACCGTCACATCGCCAAGAAAAATCTTGCGATCATCAAGGACCTGGCTATTGTGCTGTTGCAAAAGCCATCCAAGAAAGAAGGCGATCACATTCCCGGTTTCGGCGGCCGCCACATAATCAGCATCCTCTTCAAAATCCTCAGGAAAATTAAACGGAGGGATCACGCTGTCGTTCAAATACGCCAGCGCCCCCTCCGTTTTTATTGGTCTTGAGAGATTGAAATCTCGACTATCACGGATTATCCTTCCCCGATATATTACCGAATCATCAGAGCGAAGTTCCAGTTCCCCCTTTAGACGAGATAAAATATCCCCCATTGGATGATCGGAGTCTACCGTAAAGCCAAAGCTTCCGGCCTCATTGACCGTCAATTTCAAATCGGTATTACGGATCAGGAGCCCCTTGACGCGAGGATCATAAATAAGGTGTTTATCAAAATAAACCTGATACATTATAAATCTCCCTCCTGCCAAGTGGCTGTGAGCGTGGTTTCAGATGCCTCTCCGAGATGTTCAATTTTAAGAGTATATAAAGACTTGCCCAAAAGCTGAAAATCGGGAATCAGATACTTTCCTGCGCTTTTGGCAATACTCCCGCTCACCGCATCTCCTGTGGTGCCATCGTATAATTGAAGTCGGACTTCGTCGGTGAATTCGAGGGTGGGAATGACTGCCATTTTTCCGCCATTGCAAAGCTGAAGTTCCAGGATCTCGCCGGTGCTTAAAACAGCACTCACGACCTCCTCTCGATTTTTCAGTTTATACGGTTCACAGGTGGCTTTAACGGTAATCTGCCGAAGCATTTTATCTTTGGTATATCCCTCGACTACAATCCGCCCCACATAGTAATAACCGGGGTCATCCGATAAAATGATGTTGTCACGCATACCATTGATCGCATTGCTTACGATGGTTTTGCGCGTTTCCCAATCGTCGCCCGGATATAAGGCAAAAGTCCACTTGATCTCACGATCACCATAGACTACTCCGTTCCCCAGCGCCTCGGTTGCATCTTTGGATCCGTTGGCGCCGGGGATATCAATGAAATTCAATTTTGGCGGTGCAGGAGCGACCTCAACCTTTTGCTGAACGATCCGAAGATCAGCCTTGCTATTGATTCGCCCAAAAATGGTATATCCCATATTAAGACCTCGCTTTCTCTGCAGCCAGCATTCCAAGCTGCCGATCCATCTCATCCAGTAATCCGCCTACCAGCTTTTTACTGTCAAGATAAATTCCCATTTTTGCCAATCTTTCGATCAGCGCCAGCATTTCCAGAAGGATCCCTTCGATGCGGCTGCCGGATGCACCGCCAAAAGCGGAATCCATATCTCGGGCAACAGCATTGATCCATTTGCGATTGTTTTCCAAAGGTACCACCGCCTCGGCGCCGGTACCTTCCAGAAAGCCGGTCTGCCCTTTTTCAAGGACACCGCCCTGATACAGACGCGGAATCTCTTTGATATTGAACCCGCTACCGCCAACCAGAGGCACCCAATCCGGAATTTCAATACGGTTAATGCCTCGAATGAGAGCATTGATCCCATCAATGAAAAAGTTAATGGGTATTTTAAAGGAATTTTTCAGACCCTCCCAGATGGATGTGAATATTTTGGTTACGCCTGACCAAGCTTTTTCCCAATCACCTGTAAAGACACCCTTTACAAATTCGATCAAACCGGAAAAAACGCCCTTTATTGTGTTGACCCGATTCATAATCGTATCAATAGCAAATTTTACCGCCCCCTGCAGAATATCGGAAAATACCTGAAATCTGTTGGTCAGGGGCTCAAGGGCAACCGTGATCAATTTTGAAATAATCGTGATCAACGGTGTCAGTAAATGGGTAATCAGGTCGCTGATGGGCACCAGGATTCCGGTCAGCAAAGACAGGATCGGATTCAATAATTCGATGATCGGGGAGAGCAAACCAATCAGCGGCGTTAGCAATTGCAAAAGAGGAGGTAGCAATACGCTTACCACCTCAATCAGAGGGGGTAGGAGCTTGTTTAAAAGTTCCACAACAATAGGGAGCACTGTCTCGAATATTTGGGTAGCCAGTGGCATTATGGTTGTGATCAAACTGATCAACAATGGGAAAACAGATGAAACCAAACTCATCAAAGGCGGTAAAAGCCCGCCAAATAAAGTTGAGGCAACCGGCGCCATCTGCGAAATAATCCCTTGAATCATCGGCATATTGGCGAGTAAAAAGTCACAGCCCTTTTGGACCATAGGAATGAGGGAGCCTCCCAGCTTGTTCATTATACCGCCAGCGGACTGCTTTACTTTGTCCATCGTATCGCCCAGCGCTTCACCTGCATCAACCGTCTCATTGCTCATAACGACACCGAGATCTACCGCTTCCTTCTTCAAAGCTTTCAGCCCCTCGCTGCCCTCCTGGAGCATCGGTGCAAGATCAGCATAGGATTTCCCAAAAATGTCATTTGCCAAAGCATTTCTGGTTGTCTCATCCTCCATACTCGACAACGCCGCAATTACTTGGTCAAAAGCCTCTGAAGACGACCTGATCTTTGTTATATCAATGCCCAATCGGTCATACGCAGAAGCGGCAACCTTGGAGCCTTCTGCCGCATCGGAAAAGGTTTTTTGCTGCTTTATCATCGCCTTTTCCAAGGCGGATGCTTCCATTCCGCACATTGATGCCGCATAGGACCATTTTTGGTATTCTTCTGCGCTCATGCCAACCTTTTGGGAAGAATCTTTAATCGTGCTGGCCGCATCTGCGGTATTGTTCGCTGTGGCGAACATTGCGGTACCAACCGCACCGGCGGCAGTACAAATACCAGCGCCCCATTTTGCAGCAGTTTTAACCCCATTTGAAAGGGTTTTTCCTATATTTAAGGCCTTCGAATCTGTCTTGGAAAGAGATTCATCCGCCTTGCTGGAATCTACGAAAATCGATCCGACCAGCTTGAAGATTTCAAGAGCCATCGAAAGCCTCCTTTCTTTCAAATTGTTTTTCTACTTCATCCAGTTCCTGCAGGATCTCCCACAAGGATCTGGTATCGACATTGGCGCCGGTGACGCGGTCTTTATAATCAGAGAAGCTAATAAAGCCATCGGTCATGCCCATAACGGGCAATTGAACGACCCATTGCTGAAAAATACGCGCATCTCGCTCTTTTTCCTTGGCCCATTCAATCAGATCCATACCGGACTCCAGGTCCATCGATAAGACATATTCGATATTATGATATCGATGCAGCAGCAGATCGATTAGTTCTGTTTCTCCATCGTAGCTGCTGCAAATTTGAAAAAACGCTTGAGATCGTTTTCTTTCGCCAGAGTCTCCATACTGTCAAACAGATCCTCCAGATCCATATTGGCGACCTCTTCTGCAGTTTTTTCTAAAGGACCTGCAAGAAATTCATAAAGATGGGTCTCGCCCTCTTTTTCGGTCGCCAGATCAAAGATATTCCAAAACAATTCGAAACCTTGACTCCAGGCATCCTTCAGTTTGTCTGCACTCTTGGCGATTTTTTTAATTTCCTCCTTTACGCCAATGCGTTTGATGCACCGGCAAAAAGCGGGAATATCAGTTGTTTTCAATTTTCTCATAGGTTTATCCTCCTAAAAAAATAAAGGGCAGCCCAAGGCTGCCCCTAAAATCAAGTGGTTTCAGTTTGCTCGGCTTGTGCGGCCGCTTCCACCGTCTTCATACCGGCATACAGAGTCGCCGCCTTGGTAATCCATTGCAAAGCTTTGAATTTCAGCTTAGGTCTACCGGCCTCCTGCTCGATGCGCCCCTCCACAAGGCCGGGATCGTCATCTGCATTGATCTCACGGTATTCCCGCTCAACGACAAAGGAGCCGCCTCCGCGAGTCAAACCGATATGAGTAGGCTCTTTGTCGACTTCACCAACATAGAACTTTCCGACACCAAGAATGATCTCTTCATTGCCCGCCTTGGTGCCATCAGCATAAGTGACGGTCCAGGGCTCGGTGCGATCTCCCTTTTCAAGGTTTTCATCCTGATACATACCTTCAAACTCGATCTCCGGCACGGTATCATCCTTTTCGGCAAAGGTCCAATCAGGATTTGATCTGCAGAAAGCCCTCGGCATTTCAATAGTTACCGCTTTGTTGCCTTTAGTTTTGCCTACCCATTTGACACACTTGGTGTCGCTGGAAAGAACTCTTCCGGCACCGGTCAATTTGGTTTCTGCCATTGCTTTTCACTCTTATCCTTTCACATAATTTTGAATGGTAAAATGTAATTGTAAATGCACCAGAGATTTATCGGCATCCTCCACCGGATATCGGCTGTCCCGAAAGAAGGTCGGGAGAATCGTATCTTGTGGGAGATTGACGGTATTGAATAAATCCTCCAGATGATCGGCGATTTCTTCAACCACCTTTATGTCTTCATCCCGACCCCAAAGGTCAACACAAAGATCATGATCATCTCGCGCGGGATCTCCGAGCCCGATCCGTTGAAGGGTATAAACCTTATATGGCATAACCGCATCATCTGCAGCTTTGCGATGATAGGTTTTTCCTTCCGTTTGATCAAGCCGGCTTTTGATCAACTTGCGAAGATCTGCTGTCTTACTCAATCGTCCTCGCCTCCTCCCTGGTAGTCATCTTCGCTCTCAATAAGCCGGAGAGCAGCGGCTTCATCTTCCAAAGCGGAAAGATACTTACTTTCGATCTCGACGATCGTAGGTATGTTGTTATATACGCTGTTGCGCAAGATTTGGCGTCTCGGCTGATTCTTATTACCCAGTTCTTGATCAACACCATACCAAGTGTCATGCTTGATGCCTACTTGAAGATCTCCTTCTCTCTTACGCACCCAATACTGAAACGCGGAGGTGCGGCCTCGCACTCGGCGGGACCGTTTCAGTCCGGGAAGCTTCATCGCCTCGCTATTGCAGATTCGAGAAATATATTTTCCCACATCCCGCAAAGCGGCTCTGGTCAGCTCCGTAATAGTGTATTTTGTGCGATCAACGCTTGAAGTATAAGTAATGCCATCCTTGCTGAAGCGTATAACAGATTTAGGCAAACTCACGGTTTATTCACCTCGCGGTAAGCAATGATTTCCAATTCCTGACCGGTGCGGTAGGTGCGGAGAATGCGATATTTTGTACCGCTATGCTCGCACACACTTTCACCTTCGTAATCAAGGTAATCCGCCAATACGAATTTGATCTCCGGCTGTAGGCCGACTGCCTGTGCCTGATAAAACTCTTTTTGACCGATGCTGGCAACAGCGCAGAATACCTCTCTGCCGGTTTCGATGGTTACTTCATCGCCTGCATCATCGGTATCCTTAATCTGTTTGATCAGTTTTAAGATCTCATTCATTGGCAACGCCTCCATACCCCGAGGCCATCATCAGGGAAGCCTTCATTTCATTGTAGCGGCTCATATACGATTCCGCCTTGGCTGTGTCATCGGTATATACAGCGCGAGCCCAGAGTTTGATTGCCTTTAATATGAGCGGATCCGCCTCATTGGGCTCTTTGATACCAACCATTTTCAGGTCCGCAAGGCAGGCATCAATTTCATCGCCGATATCGCCATCCAACACACTATGGCTGATTCGTACTGTTTTTTTGATTTTTGAGATCGTGCTTTCGGCTGCCATAGGCTCCTCCTTTCTTGGGAAAAAGGCGGGGCTGTTACGCCCCGCCAAAGGTCATCAGGAAGTCGCGCGGGTATACTTAACAAATGCTGCAGAATCAGCGAGTTTACCATCCGCCAAAGCCATAGCACGATATACACGCGAACCGGTGCGGAACGCAACAGAATCGTCTGCGGTCACATCGGGACCGTTGGAGATATTCATCTTATAGGCCTTGAAATCGCCGAAAAGAATCGTATCAGCAGGCGCATTTTCATCCAAGGTGACGCGGTAACCAAGAATATTATACTTGGCAGGGCTCTCCAGATCAGGGTGACAAATAGGCTGCTTGTTTGCATCTTCAATGCCGATCACATCGGTAAAGAACAGTGCGCGAGGCATAGCAAAGGTTGCGTTCTTTGCGTAACGCGCAGGAAGCGCAGCCAAAATTTTGATGATATCTGCATAGGTCGCCTTGGCCTTGGTGAAGGTGCCGGTAGAGTCTTTGATCGTAGTGCAAATACCAGTTGCTTGGTTATTGCCTGTGCCGGAAAATACTGCAGCACCCAGAGCATTTTCAACCTTGACCGCCAAAGAGTTGATCAGCCACTTTTCGAAGGCATCGATAGCCATATTCTGAACATCAGCGGTAATCTCCACAGTCTTGATCAGTTTATACGCCATCAAAGAGATGGTATCAACTGCATCGGATCCGTCGGTGGCAGCGGTTCCCATAGCCACCCATTGGGCGGCGGTAGTGGTTTTCTCAACCGGCCAGCTTACATTGCTGGGGATATAGGTCAGGTCGATAAGGGAAAGAATGGGGCTTTCATCCAAATACGCAACGATGCTGTTCATCGTTTGCGTGGGAATTGCACCGGAAGCAGTAACAGCCGCCCTCTGCTCTGCGTTCAGTTCTCTGCCCTGCAGGCGCATCAGGAATGCGGTGCGATATTCCGGGCTGTCGATCGCATAGGATCTCTGGGCGGGTTCAGGATCGCCCGCAGGCTCCACGATAGTGCCAACGGTGCCGGCGGCCACTCTGCCACGCAGCTGCTGCCGGCGATTGGTATCACCTTCGAGCTGGGCTCTTTCGGCGATCAAGGCATTTGCCTCATTTTCCAACGCGGTGAGAGCGTCACCGGTTGCGCTTTCGAGCTCGGCCGCAATTGCGGCCAGTCTGGTATTGATTTCAACAATACGGGGGTTCATAGTTTTATCCTCCTAAAATAGTAATTTTTAAGCGCAGTTTTCTGCGCCTATCGTCAAGCTCTGCCTCACTCCGGGCCGCCAGGTCGATCACTCCGTCGACCCAACTGCGAGCGTTGATTTCTGTGTTTTGGTTTGCCGGGATCGACACCGCAGATACATCAAAGATCTTTTTGACACTATGGTGTTTGATCGTCCGAGTCTTGGCATCATAGGTATAGTCGCCGAGAATAAATCCCCAAGACATCTTGGTGATCATTCCGGCGCCGATTTCTTCATATAGGTTTCTGGCTGCAGCAGTCTTGGAAAGATCCGCCGCAGTAAAGAGCCCCACATCATCCGGCTCCACGATAAGCGAGCCGTTGGTCTGCCGAGCCATCACCGTACCTTGGTGATTGAGCTGGAAAATAATATCAGACATATCACAGCCACGGAAGCAACCGAGCTCAAACTGCTCATATACAGGCCCCTGCTCATCCTCAAAAAGGACATAGGGCTCGTATGTAGTAGCATAGCCCTCCACATAGTAATTGCTTTCGATCCGCTTGTTTTTGGCATTGGGATTAAATAATTGCAGCGTTCTGACCTGCATATTATCCTTCAATTTCTGTTTGACTTTCGGCGTCATCATTATCCTCCTCATCTTCTTTCGGTTTTTTTGCTTGCTTTTGAGCGGCAATCTGCAGCGCTTGCAGTTCTCCTTTTAGTCTGGCTACTTCGTCCAATTGGCTGATCTCGATGTATTCCTTTCGAATATACCGCTTATCTCCACCCTCCACAGGAGGCATATTCCAGATGCTCATAATATCATTCAAGGACAATACGCCTCGATCAAACATCTGGCTGGAAACCTGCAATTTGTCCCGATTACTCATATACTGCAGCCGGTTCGAGCTCCACACAATAGCGTTACCTCTGGCGAGTTCTGCCGGTGTAAAGGTCATTGCAGTCATCGCTTGGGACAACTGAATGGCAAAGGGCTCGATTTTTCCCTCATAGTAAGCATTCCAAGCATCGCCGACCGTCTTGTTTTGCAAGACCTCCTCATTGCATCCGAAATAATTCAGCACTCTGGTTTGAATGATTTCCATCTGCTCCGGATCAACGATTTTCGGCTGACTTTGGATCTGCTGAACATTGGTGAATGTATTGGGAAAAAGGGCAAGCCCACCCGAATCGCTCCCAAGGTTTTCATCAACGAATTTTTTTCGTTCCTTTTTCAGATCTTCACTTTTTGCAAAATTGGTAATGTTCGCCATAAAGCGAAAGCTTGCACTGTTCTTAATGCCCTCTGCAATACCTTGGTTTTGCACATTTAGTAATTGAAGCGTCGGATTTAAGGCGTTATTGTTTTCACCCTTAATATCGCTTTTATAAAGATATTTGCTAACCACGCCGCAGCGGGCCAGTTCTATAGCCGCATATTCTCCGGAGGCAAATTTAAACCGAAGCCAGGGCTCGCCGCCTACATCCAGGAGCTCGGTCTGCCGAGGGGCAACAGGATAATACCCGACCGTTCTATCGAACTTATCTAAAATCGGTGCAATAAAGCAGGTGTTTTGGGCATCGTAAATCGTTGCCACTTTATATGCAAACTGCGCGGAGGTCATAAAAGGATTGGGCTTGCCATTCAGCAGGCTTTGTAATCCTTTCAGATCTGCCCCGCTCACCGTCGGCATCAGTTTACTGCAATGATTGGCGAAGGCGTGGATGCAGGAGCGCGTCGTCTCCATTTCGTATACGCCACCGTCATAATTGGTAAATACCGGCGTATATCCGTCCAACATTTGAAAGTAACCATTGACCTGCTTTTTGATCTTTGGCCTTTGAAAAAGTTTATCTAATGCTCCCATGTTTCTCCTTCCTATGCGACATTTTTTAATTGCTCGCCGATTTCCTCATAATACTTTTGGCGGACGGTCAATGCATCCATCACCGATACAAAGCCATCGATATGACCGTGCACATCAATTTTAACCGGGCGGATCTTTCTCGTCTCCATATTCTGCTTCATTCCCACATTGAGAAAATGTGCTTTCAGCAGATTATTGGATCCGAGCTTTAAGGTCTTATCCCGCAGAAGTCCGTCGCATTCGTGAATGACCGGGGTAAGGTTTTCGCCCTGATAAACATCATCCATATGGAAACCGTAATTGGTCATTTGCTGCACCAGATACTGTGAACTATAACGGTCATATCCCACCTTTAGAGGCAGGATCTCGTATTTTTCCACCAGCTCACGGAACCAATCAAAGCAGTCGGTATAAAGGACATAGTTTTCACCGCTGGTTTGAATAAGACCCTGCTGAATATACAACTGATAGGGAACACCGTCCCGCTCCTGCAATTCCTCCACCTTGTTTGCCGGCATAAAGAATTTGCAAAGCACATACAATTTACCCGCCCGCTCAATGATTACGCTGCAGGCTGTAAGGTCGGTAGTCTGCGACAGGTCGATTCCGCCCACACAGTAACAGCCTCGGAAATCCTCCAAGGTATACTGATCACCACACACCTCATCGACCACCTCAAAGGGAAGCCAGGCAGCGGTACTGCTCTGCTTGATACAACAATATTTGGTGAGGAACTCCGCTTTCTTTGATGCCGATGTCTCGGCGATAGCGATCTCCTCCAAAAAGAAATCTTCCTTAACGCTGACCCCCATATTGGGGTTGGATTTTCGAAGCTCGTTGATATCGTTCCACTTTGTGATATCGTCAATGATATAGAGGATCGGCAGGAGTCGAGTCTCCTTGCTGTTGCCTCGCAACCAGGCTGTGGAGCGAAGCATCAATTCATCATAGGGACCATCGTTTACATAGCCGGCAGTACTGATAGAAAGAAGTATCGGCTGGCTTCTTGCTCCCAGTGCCGACTTCATTACCTCATACTGCTTCAAACCCTGCTGTGCCGGCCAGCTGGCGATCTCATCGCAAATAGTCATATGCGGATTAAAACCATCGGATTTTTTTGCATTGAATGCCAGCGGTCTGATTACCGTATTGCTGTCCTCGATATAGACATCGCTCCGGCGTTTAACCGCCAGTTCTGCCAGTTCCGGCTCGCTCTGTACCATCTTGTAGAAGTTATCGAAAACGATATTGGCCTGCTCCAATTTCGGAGCCAAGCAGTAGATCTTTGCACCAAATTCTCCATCCAGATAGGTGACATATGCAATGCAGGCAGAAGCAAAAAGGCTCTTTCCGTTTTTTCGGCCCATTACAATGAAGACCTCGCGGAAGATCCGGAGCCCGTCTTCATCCACGATGCCGAACATCAAGGATACTGTGGACTTCTGCCAAAGCTCCAAAGTAATCAGATCGTTTCTGCCTTCCTGATGGTGGCAGAAATTCTCAATAAATTTGATCGCTTTATTTGCCTTTTTGGCATCAAAATAAAAAAGACCATCGCGGAGCCCCGCGGTGATCCTCTCGTATAGAAGGTTGATCCATTCGCCGGCGACGATCTCACCGGTTTTGATCTTGTGATAATATTCGTGAATATAACTGGAATAAGGTGCAGTGATCATTCAGCCATCAACCCCTCCAGGCGACTGCCCTTTTTCCGCGCCGGCGGAGTCAGCTCGATCAGCTGCTTCATGATCGAATTGAGGTTCTTTGTCAGGCTGATATGGACATCCGCTGCCGAGGATTTTTTGATGCCCGATTGGTTCTGCCCGTTCTTATATTCCTCGGTCCATCCCTCCGCATTAAGCTGCTCCTCCAGCTCCCGGATGTTGACCGTCAAAAAAGCGGCGCGATCGATCAAAGTTTCCACAGTTTTCAGCTTATTTTCATCCAAATCGGCGAAAATTTTCTTTAATCGCTTGATTTCTTTTTTGATTTCCTTTTCTTTTTCACTTGTAATATTGCTCATAACTATGGACACCCCCTTCACGCAACCTTGCAGAGTTTTTCGTAACCCTGCCCCTCGGTCTCCTGGCGGCGATTAAATGGTTTTGAATGGGGGCGGTTTGAGATCTCAATAATCCCCTCGCTTCAGCACTTCACCATTCGGACCGAAGATGATCCGAGGATTGATTTGTTTTATTTCTGCCGGATCCCGCTCACGATTGTGGCAGGTTTGGCATTCATACCGAAAGTTCTTCGGATTGAGAGCGATGTCCGGATCGTTGCAGTTCTGGTCATTCAACCAGGTCTTATGGTGCACAACCTTGCCCAGCTCATCGCCGCACACTTCACACATTCCACCATCAAGAGCTTTACGCAGAGAGATATATGCATCTCTTGCCCTGCGCCACGCCATCGACTTATAGAATTGTTTCTGTGTCATAACCCCGCCCTCCGCCGCTCCCGCGTCTCCTATGCAGGCAAAAGAAAAGATCCGGGCCTGTTCGACCCAGATCTTTACGATACTATTTTATCACCTAAGAGTATATCATTCCATACCATTTTGAAAAAAATTATTTTTCTTCGGCGATACTCTTCAATTCGTTTAAAACAAACCGCTGTACATAAGGAGGCGGCATGCGTACCGCTATTTCCCTGCCTTGGAAAAAACACTTTCCAAGGCAGTTTTTATTTTGTGTTCAACTTTTGCAAAGCACTCGGATGGATACGGTGCACAGTAGCCCAACTGATCCCCATTTCTTCCGCAACCTTTTCCCAAGTCTTTCCTTGCAGATAATACAGCCTCAAAAGTGTGCGTTCTCTCGTTGTTAACGCCGCATTTCCTATAGCCTTTTCAATAGCCAACATTTTTTTGTTTCGTGACTTTAGCTTTTTTCGATAATACTTCAGCAACTCATCCTTTTCATCAACTTTCACTTCTTGGTAGGTGACCCCTCGCCTGAAGCCTCCCCCGGAGACCTTGCCGATCTGTGAAGCATTCGTTGAATATAGATCAGTTTCAAGATCTTTGATCTGTTTTTTGATAGAATCAACTTCAAGTTTCAAGTCTCGGTATTCTTTTAGCTTTTCTTTCGTCATCGGTGCCCTCCTCTTTTTTCGTCCAAAAAGCGAATTTCTTCCGGTGCTACCTTTTTGACTATTCCACTCGGAAGCTCCACCAATGCAATTACATCAGAAGCCACAATAGCATTCATCCCTGGTGTTAAGCAGTTTTCATTTTTAAAAAATTCTAATTCCCTCCTTAAAGTTTCCTGACTACAAAAAACCTCCATCTTCGTGATTACTCTGTCCACTTTAAAAAAGCCATGAAAAACACAGCGACAATTACAAACTTCGCAATAACGATGTTCTTTTTTCATTTTTACGCTCTCCTTTCCAAAAATCAGCACCGCAAAAATACCCCGCATCTACGGAGCGATTATTCAATTCCCTAATAGCTTAGCTTCGCGTTCTTTTTGCAAAGCTTTATGTAGAGGTATGGTAGACCGTTGACCTCGTTATCCCGGACCTCTGCTTCTACTGCTGCCCAATTGAAAACGGTGGGTTCCTCCCACTCATACCGCGCCTGCACGACCTCCCAGCCCTTCAGACGCTTTTCCAATTCCCGAAAGTCCCCTCGGCGCACCGCCTCCACATCCTTTTGGCGAAGGAAATAATCTGATTTACGATCCTTCGGCTTTTTGTGGTTTTTGGTGGCGCACCAATGCTTGCTTAACAACGGATCCTTAAAGACATAGTGAACATATCCTGCCAAGCCCTTGCGATCATACTGAAACAGCGAAGTATTGGCGTAACCAAGCCCCCAAGCTTCCCGAATGACATCTGGAGGAATACGCCCATCGATAAAACCGTGAATATGAAAGCGACCGACGCCGGATTGCTCGGGAACCCACGCCATTTTCAGTTCAATTCCGATCCTTTCGCAACGCCTTCTTAATCGAAGTATGAAATTCCGCATTGTGCGCTTCAGATCATCAATATCCTTCGGCATATTCTCATCCGTGAAATCCAAATCCAAACGATTATCCCTAAGTGTGTAGTTTTCATGAATGAAATAAAAGAAATACTCCTCCGCTCGTCTCTTATTTACGATTGCCTGTGCTTCCTTGGTAGGATTGCACTTTGACCGCCTCCGGCGGCTTCCGTCTTTCTTTTTTCCGCAATTGAATACGGGAACAGCTGCGATCATAGCAAAGTCCCCACCGATCGTCATATGTTGTCTGTAAAAATTCATTGTCAACCATTCCCCTTTCCGTCAGTCTTTTAGTGTGCTTTAAGTTAATACCGCATCCAAGCCCCATCGGGAGGCGAAAGCCTCCCCCGATCAGGCACCGCAGATCCTGATCGTTTTTCCTTTTCAGTTACCTATTTATATATAGGAAAATTCATTGCCTCAAAGGCTTCGAAATCCTCCCGGCATTCTCGCCGGGAGGATTTTAAACTGTTACGCTGTTGCTGTTTTTTGCTCTTTACGGATGACTTTAATATCCCATCCGTCTTTCTTTAGAGTGGCTATTCCACCATTCGGCAGCTTGATCGTCGCCACATTGGCGCGGCCTCTGCCGATTGCTTCCGCCAACGATTTGAGCATTTCGATCTCATCCGCCGGCAAAGAAGTAAATCCTCTTTTTTCGGACTCTTCGCCAAATATACGATCAATGCCCTCGATCGCGCAAACGATACCGGCTTCCGCCTTCCGTTTGTCGATTGCCTCGGTACAGCTGCAGACCTCCCACGCCTCATTAGCGGGATCGACCTCGACAACCTGTCCGCAAAATTCGCAAGTCTTATTCATGTCCTAAAGCCTCCTTTTGTTCATTCGCTTCGTTTTGATATTGCTGCATTTTCATCCGATGCAGCTGCTGCAACCCCTCAATGGGCTTTCTCCCGGGGCGCAAGTACTTGGATGCGTTGATCTGAGCCTCCACCAAATAACTCTCGAAATTCTTCCCGAAAAGCGTTTGCGGGCGCAAAAACTGCTGAAATTCGGTGCCATCCCATTCCCGGCACTTGGCATCAATGACCAACAACATATCCTCGACGCTTCGCCCTTGCTCCAATAGGTTACGGATCAACTCCAAAGTGTTGAGAGCCCCCGGCTCGAAGGTGCGGTCAGTAAGCCCGTTTAGGTAACTGATTACCCGCTCCGCCACCTCTTTCACCGGCAACCCTGCACCACTGTCCTCTATAGATAGTTCTCCACGGTTGACCTCACCTATGATCTTTTCATTTCTTTTTTGCATATCCCGAAGGATCCGCATTACTGCTCCTATAGCTCTGTTTTGGGAGCGTAACGATTCCAGTACATCGCTTTTTCCCATTCTATACCTCTCTTTCTGCCCGCTCATTCGTCGGCACCATTGATTCCGGAATGATATGTGCCGGCAAAAACTGTGAGGTACTATTGCGCCCCATTTCTCGAACCTGCACACCAACAATGAGATCACAGCGATTTTTCTCACCGGGCATAATGACGATGGCGCCGATTTCTCCCTTGCAACATCTTCCATGAACCGGGTGATCGCTGCTCACTATGGTACCG
>JAZUNB010000047.1:0-4456 GCA_045603925.1 Eubacteriales bacterium | reverse complement strand
TATCAGTCAAATACTGATTGACGCTATATCCGCGTTCGTCCTTTTTCTTCTTTTGAACCTCATCCATCATTCGATGGTAAATATCGGGTGGCAAACGCAGAGGGATCATTATTTTTTCGTATGTTGGGGTCTTCGTTTTGTTCACAATCCCACCTCCATTTTGATATCATAATATCTTGATATTATGATATCAAAAATGTCTAATAAAGTCAATCCCTTTTGAAAAGAAAAAGGAGCATAGATCGTTCTACGCTCCATAAATATGGACGTTTTGTGAGAGTTCAAGTCTGTTCTGTGAAAAATATCTTTTTTGTGCGTTCAAACCGAAAACTAAAATTTTGCCTATAAAAACAGAAAAAACCCTGATAAAATCAGAGTTTTTCTGTGGCTATATCTTTTTTGTAGCCCTTTGATGGCGGAGAAGGAGAGACTCGAACTCTCGCGGCGGTTACCCACCCTACGCCCTTAGCAGGGGCGCCTCTTCGGCCTCTTGAGTATTTCTCCAAAGGTGCGAAAATATCATTTAATTTCGTGATGTCTATTATATGATAAAGAAATTGAATTGTCAAGGACAATTTATAATTCTTTTTCGGCGGTCATAAGAAGGGGGAGGGGCTCCTTGTGATAGTTCGGAATGAATAATATGCAAATATTCGTGCATAAAAATACAAAAATACACAAAAGCTCCTGAAAAACCGTTATTAAACTTGTAAATATTTTAAAAAACTATTGTTTAAGGCAAAAAATGCTTGCATTCCTTAAAAGGGTGTGGTAGTATTTATTCATTGATTTTTGAATTTTATTCAATCGGAGGAAAAGAAAATGAACAAAGAGAACATCAAAAAGGTCGTATTGGCCTATTCCGGCGGTCTGGATACTTCCATCATCATTCCCTGGCTGAAGGAGAATTATAATAACTGCGAGGTCATCGCTGTTTCCGGTAATGTGGGTCAGGCCGATGAGCTGGAGGGCTTGGAGGAGAAGGCGCTGAAGACCGGCGCATCCAAACTCTACATTGAAGACCTCACCAAAGAATTTGTCAATGATTTTGTATTCCCCGCCGTGAAGGCCGGTGCGGTGTATGAGAATTACCTGCTGGGTACCTCTCTGGCGCGCCCCATTATCGCGAAGCGCTTGGCCGAGATCGCCATCGCCGAAGGCGCCGATGCCATTTGCCATGGCTGTACCGGTAAGGGCAACGATCAGGTTCGTTTTGAACTGGCCATCAAGGCCTTTGCTCCCGATATGCCCATCATCGCTCCCTGGCGTGAATGGGATATCAAGTCCCGTGAGGAGGAGATCGCTTACG
The DNA here is from genome assembly GCA_045603925.1 of Eubacteriales bacterium. Classification (GTDB taxonomy): domain Bacteria; phylum Bacillota; class Clostridia; order Oscillospirales; family QAKW01; genus QAKW01. The sequence goes on along the minus strand of JAZUNB010000047.1, from coordinate 3,147 downwards.
CCGAGGCCCATAATGTCCCCTTAAAGATCAACCGCTAGACCAACTATTCCAAGGATAAGAATATGTGGCATCTCTCCCATGAGGGTCTGGATCTGGAGGATCCCGCCAATGAGCCTCTTTATAATAAGCCCGGCTTCTTGGAGATGGGCGTTTCTCCCGAGATGGCTCCCGATGAGGCTACTTATGTAACCATTCATTTTGAAAAGGGTATCCCCACCGCTATCGACGGCAAGGAGATGAACGGTGTGGATCTGATCTGGAAACTCAACGAGCTGGGCGGCAAGAACGGTATCGGTCTCTTGGACATCGTGGAGAACCGCTTGGTCGGTATGAAGTGCCGCGGCGTTTATGAGACCCCCGGCGGTACCATCCTCTATAAGGCCCATGAGGCGCTGGAGATGCTCTGCCTGGATAAGGCGACCTCCCATTATAAGGCATTGGTTGCCCAGAAGTTTGCCGAGATCATCTATGACGGTCAGTGGTTCTCTCCCTTGACCAAGGCCATCTGCGCTTTTGTGGACAGCACTCAGGAGACCGTTACCGGCGATGTGACCCTCAAGCTTTATAAGGGCAATATGATCCTGGCGGGCGTTACCTCTCCCTATTCTCTCTATGATCCCGAGATCGCAACCTTTGATGAGGATAATGTTTATAATCAGGCGGATTCCGCAGGCTTTATCAACCTGTTTGGTCTGCCCATCAAGGTCAACGCAAAGATGCGTAAGAAAAATAATCTGGAGCTGTAATTAAAATGGCAGAAAAAATGTGGGCCGGTCGGTTCCAAAAGGAACTGGATCGGGAAGCCGATGATTTCAATTCATCCATTCATTTCGACAGCAGGATGTTCCGGCAGGATATTGCCGGCTCCTGCGCCCATGCGGCAATGCTGGCAAAGCAGGGGATCCTGAGCCATGCCGAAGGCGAGGCGATCATCGCCGCCTTGGGCGGGATCCTGGAGGATCTCGAAAGCGGAAAGCTGGCCTTTGATCCCGAAGCCGAGGATATCCATATGTTTGTGGAATCAGTATTGACCGAGCGGATCGGGGATCTGGGTAAAAAATTGCATACCGCCCGTAGCCGCAATGATCAGGTGGCGGTGGATATCCGCCTCTACCTGCGGGATGAGACCGCAGAGATCACCGCGCTGATCAAGGACCTTTTGGGGGCGATCCTGGAGCAGGCGAAAAAGCACGCCGATACCATTATGCCCGGCTATACCCATCTGCAAAGAGCCCAGCCTATTACCTTCGGGCATCATCTGATGGCCTATGCCATGATGCTGATCCGCGATTGCGGGCGGCTGGAGGATGCAGTTAAGAGAATGAACCAAAATCCCTTGGGCTCCTGCGCTCTGGCGGGGACCACCTATGCCACCGACCGTAAGGCAACCTCCGATGCCTTGGGCTTTGATGGCTATACCCTCAATAGTATCGACGGAGTGTCCGATCGGGATTTCTGCGTGGAACTGATGAGCGCCTATGCGCTGATCATGATGCATCTTTCCCGCTTCTCCGAGGAAGTGATCCTTTGGTCCTCCTGGGAATTCAAGTTTATCGAGCTGGATGATAGCTATACCACCGGCTCCAGCATTATGCCCCAAAAGAAGAACCCCGATATGGCGGAGCTGGTTCGCGGCAAGACCGGTCGAGTCTATGGGGACCTGATGGCGCTGCTGACCACCCTGAAGGGTCTGCCTCTTGCTTATAATAAGGATATGCAGGAGGATAAGGAAGCCATCTTCGACAGTATTGATACCGTAAAGAAGTGCTTAAAGGTCTTTGCCCCCATGATCCGCACCATGAAGGCATTGCCCGGGCGGATGCTGGCGGCGGCGCAAAAGGGCTTCATCAATGCCACCGACCTTGCCGATTATCTGGTCAAGAAGGGCTTGCCCTTCCGTACCGCCTATAAGATCGTGGGTCAGACAGTGGCCTATGCCATTGAGAAGGATACCGTATTGGATGCCATCCCCTTGGCAGAACTGAAAGAATTTTCCCCTCTCTTTGAAGAGGATGTATACCATGAAATTTCGCTGGAGACCTGCGTTTCCAAGCGGATCAGCGCCGGCGGTACCGGCCCCGATTCCGTGGCGGCGCAGATCCGGTATGTTGAGGAATACCTTCAATGAAAAAAGTTTTTATCGATGGCAGCGCCGGTACCACCGGCCTGCGGATCCATGAGCGGCTGGCAGGCAGAACGGATCTTACAATCCTGGCTCTTCCCGAAGAGACCCGTAAGGATCCCGCCGCCCGTAAAAAGATGCTGAATGAAGCAGATATCGCCTTTCTTTGCCTGCCCGATGATGCGGCGAGAGAGGCGGTAGCAATGATCGAAAACCCCGATACCGTGGTGCTGGATACCTCCACCGCCCATCGGACCCTCTCAGGCTGGTGCTATGGCTTTCCCGAGCTTTCCGCCGCCAAAGAGGAAGAGGTGAAGAAGGCTAAGCGCATCGCTGTCCCCGGTTGCCATGCCAGCGGCTTTATCGCCTTGGTGGCGCCGCTGATCGGGGCAGGCGCCCTGGCCAAGGATGCATTGCTGGCCTGCCATTCCGATACCGGCTATAGCGGCGGCGGAAAAAAGATGATCGCGGATTACAGTGGGGAAGAGGTAGATCCTCTCTTAAAAGCCCCCCGCCAATATGCCCTTTCCCAGCAGCATAAGCATCTGAAGGAAATGGCGGCCGTTACCGGCCTTGCAAATCTCCCCGTCTTTTGCCCCATTGTTTCGGATTTTTATAGCGGGATGGCCGTTACCGTCCCCTTGTTTGCCTCTCAATTAAACGAGGGCTTCGGGATGGAAGAGATCAAAGAGATCTACCAAAAGCAATACCAAAGGGGGCTGGTTTCTTTCAAAGAGTCTGCCGATGAGGGCGGCTTCTTCTCTGCCGCAGGCCTTTCCGATCTGGATCGGATGGAGGTCTCGGTAGCGGGCAACGAAGAGCGGATCCTGCTTTTGGCGCGCTATGATAATCTGGGCAAGGGCGCTTCGGGCGCGGCCTTAGAATGTATGAATTTGGTGCTCGGTGTTGATGCCGAGACCGGTCTGGAGTTATAATTTATGATTAAAAAAATCGACGGCGGTGTAACAGCCGCCAAAGGCTTTTTAGCCAACGGTGTTCATTGCGGCATCCGTAAAAACCCCGGC
>JAZUNB010000046.1:0-22914 GCA_045603925.1 Eubacteriales bacterium | reverse complement strand
GTTGTTGGTAGAAATGGCAATGGGAATCGTATAAAGAGAAATAACACTATAAGAGAGCAATGAATAAATTATCCGATGCGAGTTACACGGTATTATAAACTACAATTTATCGAATTGTTTTGTGTCGACATCTAAATCGGTGCAACTTGCCAACAATGCGAACCAAAAAAGATATCGGTTCGGAAAACCCCGAAACCACAGCGGTTTCGGGGTTTTTCGTACTATTTTTCAAGGTGCAATTCAAAAGATATCATTTCCCGAAAACACCTTCGGGGAGGACTTAAACCAAAAACCAATAAGCATCGTCGCAAGTTCTACTTGACAAAATCAAGCAAATTGTGCTTTCATTTTCGGATTTTTGCCTTATAATATAATTAGTTTGGAAGGAGCGTGGAAATGATGACCGTGGGAGAGAAAATACAGTTTTACAGAAAAAATCTGGGACTGTCACAGGAAGAATTGGGTCAAAGGCTTCATGTAAGCAGGCAAACGGTTAGTTTATGGGAAAAAGACCAGACAGTCCCAACCATAGATAATTTAGCGCTGTTAAAGGAAATCTTTCATATTTCTTTTGATAAGATATTGGGAGATGACGAAGAAATTGCTATGAAGAAAAACACAAATTCAATTGAAGGTATTTGCGCAACGCTTGCTTATGCCATGGGGATAGAAGCCCCTAAATGTGCGGCACCTAAAAATTATGAACTTGGCAATTACATTGATAAGGTTTTTGACGGCGAGAAAGCAGACCGAGTGGTAATGTATAATCCGGATGCGATTGCACAATGGATCTATGAGAAATATCCGCATTTTTTTAAAGATGTCAAAGCAAATTCAGGTGTTGAAATCCCGCTTGCAACAGTTATGCCGTCTGTTACCCCTGTTTGTTTTGGAACTATGTACACCGGAGCGCAGCCCGAGGTTCACGGTATTCAAAAATATGAAAAGCCGATCATCACCATCGACACTCTTTTTGATGCATTGACTCGTGCCGGAAAAAAATGTGCCCTTATTACATATGGAAAATGTAGTCTAAGCAGAATTTACCTTGGACGGAATATAGATTATTACCATTTTGAAGAAGGCGGAATTGCAGAAGTCAATGCCAAGGCGGCCGAAGTTATTCTTCAGGATAAACACGATTTTATTCTGATTTATAATGGCAATTATGATTCGGTTATGCATAAAAAAGGGCCTGAAAGTTCAGAAGCTTTATCAGAACTCAGACTAAACTGCCATATGTTTGCCTGTATGTCTAAGCTTATCAAAAACAATTGGAAGCATCATAATACTTTGGTTGGATTTGCAATGGATCATGGCTGCCACGAAATTGACGGAAACTGCGGCTCTCATGGGTTGGATATGGTGGAGGACATCAATATCGTTCACTTGTACAAAGGGTACATGAGGAAGAAAGATTGATATGCGCGTATATGTTATTCGCCACGGAGAGAGTGAAACAAACTACAAGAAGCAATGGACAGGCTGGTCAGATGTTCATCTTACAGATAAAGGAAAAGAAGATGCAAAAAAAGCAAGAGATTTTCTTAAACATATCTCTTTTGATAAGATTTTTGCAAGCGACCTTATCCGAGCTGTTGAAACAGCAAAAATCGTCCTTCCTGATTACAGCTATGAAACCTCACCTCGCTTGAGAGAGATCAATGTTGGATCGTTGGCAGGTAAGCCCCTGTCCGGTCTGTTAGATGAGCAAAGAGAGCGCATTGCAGAATACGGTTATATAGATTTTGACGGAGAAACAAATGAGCATTTTAGAAGCCGGATCCGTCAAGTAATGAATGAGCTTGAAGTGCTAAACTGTGAAACGGTAGCCTTGTTTACCCACGCGGGCTGGATACGGGGAATGCTCGATGCGGTTCTCGGCACTTATCTGCCAAGAAAGCACATACAATGCAATAACTGCTCGGTTGCAATTTTTGAATACACGAACGAAAACTGGCAACTTCATAGTTGGATAAATCTTTGGTAAGAATGCTATTTTATAGGATATCTTTTTCGGTGCAACTTGCCATAAAAACCCGATACCCATTTGGGTATCGGTTTTTTTAATTCTATATAATAAGGAAGCAATCAATATTTATGGCTCTGCATGGCTTGTTCGATCTTCAAGGAGCGGTTGCCGTCGGTTTGCAGGGCCAGCAAGGTATAAAGGGTATCGATGATCGCCAGCTGAGCAATACGGGAGTTCAGACCGATAATGCGGTAATGGGTCTCGTTGGAGGCGGTATGCAAAACAATGGTTGATATTTTGCTCAAGGGAGAGATGCCGATATTGGTAAGGCAGATGACGGTGATGCCCAATTCGGCCGCCTGCGCCGCAAGATCAACGATCTCACGGGAGCTTCCCGAATGGCTGATACAAAACAGCACATCCTTTCCGCTCAAAAAGGAGATGGCCATAGTTGCCATATGGGGATCGGAAAAGGCTTGGGCATGCTTCCCCAGGCGCATGAGCTTATGCTCCAGGTCATTGGCAATGGCGCGGGAGTTTCCCATACCGACGATCACAATATTCTCTGCCCCGAGGATCGCCTTTACAGAGGCTTCGATCTGCCCCACATTCAAGGTATCATGGGTATACTGCAACGCCCGAATGGTACTTTGAAAGACCTTATCGGTTACTGCCTTACAGTCGTCGTCGGGAGAAATATCCTCATTGATGGCCTGAAGAGGGTTGACCAGATCCTTGGCCAGGGTGATCTTCAGATCCTGATAGCCACTGAGCCCCAGCTTCTTGCAGGCGCGGATCACGGTGGGATCGCTGGCCTTGCTTCGCTCCGCCAGCTCCGCCACCGAAAAATAAATGACCTCCTGGGGATTTCGGATAATGGATTGGATCACCCGCTGCTCCGACTTGGTGAAGGTATCCATCATATTCTTCATTTTTAATATAATTGCAGGAATGGACGCTTGCTCCATAAAAACCACCTATCAACAACAAAATCGTATTTTTCTTATCATATCATTAATTTATCTTCTTTTCAATAGATCGCTGTAATTTTACTACATTTTTCCCTGCTGATGGCAGATTGCATAAATAATAAGAGAAAATGTTTTGAAATTTTACTACAAAAAATATGAAATAATCTTGTAATTTTAGAAAATCCGATGTATACTGTTGTTGAAGCGTGGAAAAGCGATTTTCCAACACGACTATTATATAAGGAGCAGTCTTATGAAAATCACTTGGCTTGGGCAGTTTGGGCTCTTGATCCAAACGGCCCATTCTTCCCTGATGATGGATCCTTATCTCACAGACAGCATCGCCGAACGGTCGGGGGCGGCCTTCAACCGTTTGGTTCCTCTGCGGGAGGAATACCTTCATCAAACTCCGGATATCATTCTGCTGTCCCACGATCATATTGATCATTTGGACATCCCGTCGCTGACGGCATTGTTGGATGCCGACCGATCGGTTGATGTTTTGGCGGCGGCCAATGCCTGGAGCAAGGCGCGCACCGAGGTGGGCGGCCCCCACAATTATGTGCGCATGGTGCCCGGTACCGAATGGTCTTCCGCAGAGTTCCGTATCCGCGCGGTTTCCGCCGTTCACTCGGATCCTACCGCCCTGGGCTTTATCATTCACGCCGAGGGGCAGACCCTATATCTGACAGGCGATACCCTTTATAATCGGGAGGTGCTCCGTGAGATCGATGAGCCGGTGGACCTGCTCTATACAGTCATCAACGGCCAGGGCAACAATATGAACGCCGTGGATGCCGCCCGCTTTGCCGCCGCTCTGCAGCCCAAGCTGACCGTTCCCGTTCATTGGGGATTATTTGCTAAATACGCCGATACCCCCGGTGCCTTTTTGCAAGAAGCCGCAAAACGCGGCCTTCGCGCCTATGGGGCTCGGATCTATGAAACCATTGACACCAAAACCATCTTGGAGGAATCTGTATGAATAACAAAGTTGTATTGATCACCGGTGCTACCAAAAACACCGGCTTTGCCATCGCCCAACGCTTTGCGGCGGAAGGATACGCGGTCTGCATCACCAGCCGCCGCGAAGCAGACGCCGCGGAAGCGGCGGCAAAGCTCGCCGATACCTACCATGTTCCCACCAAGGGCTACGCCTTGGATCTGGAGAGCGTGGAGGATATTCAACGAGTCTTTGCCGATCTGGAGCAGACCTTTCATCGGTTGGATGTATTTGTGGGCAACAGCGCAAATCTGGGGCTGGGCTCCGCGGCACTGGATATTACCCAAGAGCAGTTCGACGGGGTAATGAATGTAAACATCCGCGGTAATTTCTTCTGCTGTCAGGAAGCGGCCAAGCGGATGAAGGACGGCGGCTCCATTGTACTGATCGGTTCTGTTCATTATAAGGGCGCTGTTCACGGGCGGGCAGCCTACGCCATCTCCAAGGGCGCCATTGCCTCCATGGTACATAATTTGGCCTTCGAATGGGCGAAATACGGAATTCGGGTCAACCAGGTGGTTCCCGGTGCCATCCGTTCCGACCGCTGGGATGAAATCTCCGAAGAAGAGATGGCTGCCAGAAGAAGCAACTGGCCTTTAGGCATCGAATCCACACCGGAGGATATCGCCAACGCTGTCTACTTTATGGCATCGGAGCAGGCCCGCACCATCACCGGCGCCGAGCTTGCGGTGGATTCCGGTGTATTGGCCTGCCTTTTGAAATACACCCCCGGTAAATAAGAAAGGAGCATACCATGAAAATTTCGGATATTAAAATCTATACATTAGATGCCTATCGCACCAATTGGGCATTTATCAAGGTGGAGACCGACGAGGGTCTCTACGGTTGGGGCGAGGCAAGTCTCGGCACCAATGAAATGGCACTGGAGGGCATGATCGCCGATCTGAAGCGCCTGGTGGTTGGAAGAAATCCCCTGGAGATCGAAAAATTCCTTTTTGAGGTATATCGGGATATGTACTGGAAGGGCGGCCCCGTTCTGATGTCTGCCATCAGCGGCATCGAGATCGCTTTATGGGATATTGCCGGTAAATTCTTCAATACCCCTGTTTATACCTTCTTCGGCGGTAAAATGCGCGACCGTGTGCCCATGTATGCCAATGCCTGGTTTATCCGTGCCAGAGAGCCCGAGGAATTCGCCGCCAAGGCAAAGCAGACGGCAGACCTTGGCATCAAGGCCTTGAAATGGGATCCCTTCGGAAAGGCCCATATGACCATCGATAAAGAGCAGATGGCCAAGAGCCTCGCCATTGTCGGCGCGGTTCGGGATGCGGTGGGCCCCAATGTGGAGCTGCTGATCGAATGCCACGGGCGGTTTAATCCCACCACCGCAGTGGAGATCTCCAAGGAGCTGGCGCAATTTAAGGTCAAATTTATGGAGGAGCCCTGCCCTCCCGATAATTACGATTCCACCGCCTGGGTCCACGACCACGCGGCAGTCCCCATCGCCGCAGGGGAGCGTTGCTACGGCAAATACCATTGCCACGAGCTGCTGAACAAAAACGCAGTGGACTTCTTCCAGCCCGATGTATTCCATGTGGGCGGTCTTTTGGAGGCCAAGAAGGTTGCGGCCATGGCGGAGGCGCGGCACATTCCCGTCAGCTTCCATAATCCCAGCGGCCCCATCTCCAATGCGGCGATCCTGCAGCTGGCGGCCTCGGTCCCCAACTTCCATATTCACGAAATTATGCTGACCGACAGCCGCTTCCGCAAGGCCATTACCAACGAGGAGGTTGTTTACGAGGACGGTTGCATTCTGGTTCCGGATAAGCCGGGCCTGGGGATTGATGTGAATGTTGACGAGGTATTGGCGCGGCCCTATACCCCCCGCATCCTCCGTCACTATACCGGCACCGTTACGGACATTCGCCCCAAGGGCGACTGCGAGTACTACTTCAAGGGCTTGGAAGATAAGGACTTTGAGTGAGGTATACAGATGGAACAGCAACAAGTAAAAAGTTTTATCCTGCAGGAAAAACTGATGGTTTTATTCCGCAGAGTTCCTGTTGAAAAAATGGGCGCTTTGGCCAAGGCGCTGGTAAGGGGCGGTGTTACCCTGCTGGAGATCACCTTTGACCAGGAGGCGGCGGATCCTGCCGCCTTATTCCAAGAATCCATCCGCACCGTTCGCGAGGCGGTGGGCGATGGGCTCTGCCTGGGCGCAGGCACGGTACTGACCCCGGAGCAGGTTCGGGCGGCCAAGGAGGCGGGCGCGCAATTCATCATTGCCCCCAATTCGGATCCCGCGATCATTGCTCTGACCAAGGAGCTGGGAATGGTCTCCATCCCCGGCGCCATGACCCCTTCCGAGATCGTTGGCGCATGGAATGCCGGTGCCGATATTGTGAAGCTCTTTCCGGCAGACGATCTGGGCTACCATTACATCTGGAATATCCGCGGTCCCCTGCCCCATATTCCGCTGATGGCTACCGGCGGAGTCAATCCCGAGACCATTCCGGAATTCTTAAGCCGCGGCATCCATGCGGTGGGAACCGGAGTGAGCATCATCAACCGTGAAATGCTGGATAACGACGATTATACAGGAATTGAAGAACTTGCCCGCCGACATGTGCAGGCAGTAGAAAAGTTTCGGTAACGAGAAAAGGAGATTATTATGCAAATTACATCATTTATGTTTGAGATGATCCGCTCCGAGCTGGAGGATGCTGTAGGGGTGGAAAATGTATCCACCCAGGCCATTGAGCGGGCAGTCTATTCGGTAGACTATTTCTGGCTGAGCCGCAAATGGCAGGATGCCGGTCAGGAGGGCCCTATGCCCGATATTATCGTGCGTCCCGCTACCACCGAGGAGGTCTCCAAGGTGGTCAAGATCGCCAACTATTATAAGATCCCCGTTACCACCTGGGGCGGCGGAAGCGGCTCCCAGGGCGGCGCACTGCCGGTTGCCGGCGGCATCCTGCTGGATATGAAGCGGATGGATAAGCTTTTGGAACTGAATGTGGAGTCCGGCTATGTGACCTGCGAGACCGGTATGATCTTTGCAACCTTAGAGGATCTGGTCAATGAGCACGGTTATTCGGTGATGCACATTCCCTCCTGCATGACCTGCTGTACCGTCGGCGGCGCCCTGGCCCACAACGGCATCGGCATCTTATCCACCAAATACGGCAAGATGGACGATATGTGCCTTTCTTTAGAGGTGGTTCTGCCCAACGGCGACATTATCGATACCCTGCCGGTACCCAAGCATTCCTCCGGCCCTAATTTAATTCCGTTTTTTGTGGGCTCCGAGGGCACCCTGGGCATTATGACCAAGGCAAAGTTCAAGATCGTGAAGCAGCCCGAGGTTCGGATCCACCACGCCTTCCTCTTCTCCGATATTCATATCGGCTATCAGGCCTGCCGCGAGATCGTGCAGGCGGTGAAGCCCTCTATCGTCCGTTTGTTTGACGAGGCAGAAACCGTTTCCATCATCAAAAAGATCCTGGGCTTTGAAAAGAGGGGCTCTTTCCTCAATCTCACCTTGGAGGGCTATCGGAAGATTGTGGATGCGGAGCTGGAGATCGTATTGGAGATCGCCAAGAAATACGGCGCCGAGGATCTGGGCACCGAATACGGCGAGAAATGGTTCCAGAACCGCATCACCTTCTTCTACCCCGATCATATTATGGATCTTCCCCAGATGTTCGGTACCCTGGATACCGTTGCCACCCATGCCCAGATTGAAAACATCTATCGGGCAATGAAGGCCGCTGTGGAGGACAACTTCAAGCAATACGGCGTTCGCTTTATCTCCCATAGCTCCCATTGGTATGATTGGGGCGCTATGAATTACTCCCGTTTTATTATCGATAATCCCCCCGAGGATCCCGAAGAGGCTCTGCGGGTCCATAATCAGATCTGGAATACCGGTGTTCGGGCGGCGCTGGCCAACGGCGGTGTGCTCAACGATCACCACGGAGTAGGCCTGAAGCTTTCCCGCCTGGTACGGGAGCAATACGGCCCCGCTCTGCAGGTTTTGCAGGCGCTGAAGGAAAAACTGGATCCCAACGGGATCATGAACCCCTATAAGATGGGTCTTTAAGAAAGGGCAGGAGGTAAGGAATTATGATTAGTCAAAATGCAATTCATCATGCGGAAAAATGCCGTTTCTGCTGGATGTGCCGTCATCTGTGCCCCATTCAGCACCAGACCGGCAAGGAACTGAACACCCCCCGCGCCAAGGGCCTGCTGCTCAGCATGGTCCGTAAGGGCGCCCAAACATTTGATAAAGATATGGCAGAGGCGATGTATGAATGCCTGCTGTGTGACGCCTGCACCAACGATTGCGCCACCGGCTACCAGCCCCCGCTCTTTATTCGCGAGGCCCGCACCGAAGCGGTGATCAACGAACTGGCGCCTGCGCCGGTAATGGAAATGATCGAAAAGGCACTGGAAAGCGGCAATGTCTACGGTGTTGAAAAGCCCTCCTTCGGGCAGGACGGTACCGATGTTTTGGTTTATATCGGTGATGTGGCCGCGGTGAAGGTGCCCGAGATGGCAAAGAATTTTCTCAAGCTTCTTGCCAAGGCAGGCGTTTCCGCCAAAGTGCTGGAGAAGGAGCCTTCTTCCGGTATGATGCTGGCCGATCTTCTGGGTTATACCCAGGAAGTAGCCCAGCAGGCCGCAACCTGCGCCGCCGCCATCAATGAGACTGCGCTGCCGGTGGTTGTGCTGGACAGCTACGATGCCGAAATTATGAAGCAGAAATATCCCGAATTCGGATGCGAGATCCGTCAGGATATCACCACCGCCACCGCTTATGTTGCCAAACTGCTGGAAGAAGGCAAACTGGCAGCCAAAGCGGCCAACGGCGTCAAGGGCGCCTGCCACGATGATGACCGCTTAGCCCGCACCTTCCATGAATTCGCCCCCGTTCGCGCCATGGCCAAAGCGGCCGGTTATGAGGTGGGCGAAATGTTCAACCGCGAAAAGCTGGCAAAATCCTGCGGCACGGCTGTGGCTTACGGCTATATGCCCGAAATGATCAAAAAGGTGGCAGGCGGCCGCTGGGCGGATCTGTTGCGTACGGAAAACACCGCTATGCTGGTGGCAAATCCCCAGACCTATCTCTGCCTTGGGCTTTGCGTACCCGAAGGCTATGAGCTCATCGACCTTTTTGATGCTTTGGTGGATTAAATGAAACACATTCTTGTCTGCATCAAATCGGTGCCGGTTTCTTCCTCTGTTCAGGTAGACGGGCAATACCGACTGAAGCGGGACGGAGTCGCCCTTCAATGGAACATCGCCGATGAATCCGCTCTGGAAGCGGCGATCTCCTTGAAGGACAGCGACGGTACCGTAACGGTACTGACCATGGGGCCTGCCAAGCTGGAAGAACCCTTAAGGGAATTATTGGCCCGCGGAGCGGATCAGGCGGTTTTGGTAACAGATCGCTGTATGGCCGGGGCCGATACCCGCGCAACCGCGGCGGCTTTAAAGGCGGCCGCGGAAAAGCTAGGTCCCTTTGACCTGATCCTTTGCGGAAGACGGGCCATCGACGGCGAGACCGGCCACATCCCTGCGCAGCTGGCGGCGGCTCTCGGGATAGGCTGTATCTCCAATGTAGAAAAGATCACCCGAGAGGGAAACGCTCTGCTCCTCTCCCGCCGCCTGGAAGAGGGCGTACAGCTTCTGCAGGCAGAGGGCCCGCTGGTGGTCAGTCTTTGCGAGTATTCCTATCCTTTGCGTCTGCCGGGGATCCTCTCCCTGCGCAAGGCCCAAAATAAAACGGTCATGAAACGATCGGCAGAAGATCTGAACTTGAATACAGAGGATTGCGGCTTAAAGGGCTCTCTGACCAAGGTTCTGACTATGGAGCATTCCTTTCCCGGTCTGCGAAAAGGCCCCAAATCGGCTGATTTGGCGGCAGGCATCTCTCAAATGATCACGATGATACGGGAGGTGCAGCCATGAGCGAGATCTTGGTTTTATGCCCCTTTGGTCTGGATACGGGGCTCTTAAGCGAGGCCGTCTCCTGGGGAGTACCCGCGCGGGTCTTGGTGCCGATGGGGCAGCAGAAAAAGGCCGCCGAATACGGTGCCAACATCATCCATATTTTAAAGAATCCTACCGTCACCGACGAGGCGGTTTTTGCAGACTTTTTAGCCCAAAAGATCACCCAATGGGGCAGTAGCGTTATTCTGGCGCCTGCCACCGTCCAAATGCGGAATATAATGCCCCTGCTGGCCTGGAAGCTGAAAGCCGGACTGACGGCAGATTGCACCGCCCTCCATTGGGAGGGCAGCCAACTGCTCCAGACCCGCCCCGCCTTCGGCAATTCGCTGATGGCAACCATTTGCTCTTTGAGCCCCATCCAAATGGCCACCGTTCGCTCGGGAACCTTCCGTTCCCTTCCCCGCCCCGTGACCGACCCCACGGTCTATGAGGAGCAATTTACAGAAAAAGAAGCCATTCGTTCTCTCGGCTTTGAGCCCTTCCCCACCGGAAAGCCCCTTGGGCAGGCAACCGTCATTTTGGCCGGCGGAATGGGCATCGGCTCCAAAGAGGGCTTTGAGAAGCTGGCGGCCCTTGCCCATCGGCTGGGGGCCGGCCTGGGCGCAACGCGCACGGCAGTGGATGCAGGGTATGCGCCCTTTCGCTGTCAGATCGGGATGACCGGCGTAACGGTATGCCCCAAGCTGTATATCGCTGTTGGGATCAGCGGCGCGGTACAGCATCTGGCGGGAATGTCGGGCGCGGAAAAGGTCATCGCCGTCAATTCCGATCCCAAGGCGCCGATCTTTGATTATGCCGATTACGGCATCATCGGTGATTGGGAGACCGTTATCAATCAATTAATGGAGGAACTTTCATGAATTTCAAGAAATCTTATGTTACATCCATCGGCTATACCAAGCTTTGCCAAATCGGCGAATGCAGTCTGAATAAATTGGAGTTTGGGATCATTGAACTGAATCCCGGAGATCGCCTGCCCTTCTATACCGAAGGAAATGAGGTGGCATTTATTATGCTGGAGGGTCACTGCAATGTGATCTGCAACGGCGAAAAATGGGAAAACATCGGCAACCGCAACTCGGTTTTTGAAAACCGCAAAGCTGAAAGCTTTTATATGCCGCGGGAGCAGCATCTGGAGATCGAAGCCATCGATCATATCAAGATCGCCGTTTGCGGCACACCTGTTGCCGAGAAGACCGAGCCCCAGGTATTGCGGGAGGATCATGTGGTCTTAAAGCTTTTGGGGCGCGTTCCCTTCCAGCGGGAGACCAGCTTTATCATCGACGGCAATTCCAATGCCAAAGTACTGACTGTTGGCGAGGCATACTGCACCGAGGGCAACTGGGCAGGCTTTCCGCCCCATAAGCACGATGAGGATAATATGCCCACCGAATGCATCTGCGAGGAGATCTACTATTTTCTGTTTGACCCCAAGCAGGGCTTTGCTGTACAATGTATGTATACAGCCGACGGAAGCCTGGATGAGGCTTATCGTGTTAAAAACGATGAATTGGTGGAATTCCCTTACGGCTATCATACCACCGTCTCCACCCCCGGCTATCAAACCTATTTCCTTTGGCTGATGGCCGGTGATTATCAGGGCTTCAATCGGAGCAACGACCCCCGGCACGATTGGGTTCGCTGATCATCCAAGGCCTCAACGGTCAGAAAGGGATCTATGATGAACTATGTTTTGGGAACCGATATCGGCAGCGGAAGTGTGAAGCTGACGCTGCTGGGTCAGGACGGAAGGATCGCGGCCACTGCGGGCTGTGAGTACCCCACCTATTATCCGCAGGTGGGCTGGTGCGAGCAGGATCCGGAGGATTGGTGCAAGGCCTTTAAGACTGCCCTCAAAGATGTTCTGCAAAAGGCAAGTATCAATGCTCGGCAGATCGAAGCCATTTCCTTTGATGCCGCCACCCATACCGCCGTTTTATTAGACGCGGATAAAAAGGTATTGCGGCGGGCCATTCTATGGACCGATCAGCGAAGCAAGGCAGAGGTTCAGGAGTTGAAGCAAACCTGCCTCCGCACTGTGATGGAGCAGGTGATGAATGCGCCCACAACCGTATGGACCCTTCCGCAGATGATGTGGCTTTGCAAGCAGGAGCCTGAGATCTGGGGAAAGATCCGTTATCTCTTATTTGCCAAGGACTATCTGCGGTTTCGGATGACCGGGTCTATGGAGACCGATACCATTGATGCGGCAGGCTCGATGTTTTACGATGCCAAAAATCAGCGGTGGTCGGAGGAGCTTTGCGCTGTCGGTGCCATTCAGAAGGAATGGTTGCCGCGGGTATGCGACCCCATTGATGAGGTGGGCGCGGTCACCAAAGAGCGGGCCGAGGAATTCGGCCTTGCCGAGGGGACAAAGGTCTTTTGCGGCACTACCGACACTGTTATGGAGGTGTTTGCCGCCGGCAATGTGGAGCCGGGGCACGCCACCGTGAAGCTGGCAACCGCCGGCAGAATTTGTGTGGTGACCGATCGGCCGCTGGACAGTAAATATGTGTTTAACTATCGCCATGTGGTATCGGGGCTTTGGTATCCCGGTACCGCTACTGCCAGCTGTGCCGCCAGCTACCGTTGGTATCGGGATGCCATCGGTCGGGAGCCTTTTGCAGAGCTGAATGTGGGCGCCGAAGGGGTTCCCCCGGGAAGCGACGGTCTGATGTTCCATCCTTATCTGAACGGAGAACTGACCCCCTATAATGATCCCGACCTGAAGGGAAGCTATACCGGCATCAGCTCCCACCATACCACTGCCCACTTTACCCGCGCCACCCTGGAAGGGGTTGCTATGAGCCTGAAGGATTGCATGCAGGTTTTAGGAGAGCTGGGCGTGGAGATGAAGCGGGTGCGAATCATCGGCGGCGGCGCCAAAGGGATGCTTTGGCGGCAGATCGTGGCCGATGTATTGGGGATTCAGATGGAAAAGGTGGAGGTGGACGACTCCTCCTTCGGAACCGCTATGCTGGCAGCAGTGGGCATCGGCTGGTTCGAAAGCTTTGCCAAAGCCGCCGAAGCCTGCGTTCGGATCGAATCGGTTTCGGTGCCCGACCCCGAAAATCAGAAGCTCTATGAAGGAGTCTTCCGTAAATATAAAAAGATCCACGATGCCTTAGCACCGATCTACACAGATTAAACCCCAAAGGGGCGGTAAAAAAATCAATGATTTTTTTACAGCCCTTTTTTGGTAGACGGTGCCTTTATGCCTTCCGGACCGGAGGAGATGCCGCTTTACTTTCTGCAAAAAATATGATAAACTGAATAAAAAAAGCAGAGGGCTATAATTTAGGACTTGCTTACAGACTTTAATTGCAAAGTATTGTATCTACACGAGTTCCCATTTATACATCAAGAGTTTTCCGCGATGCTCATACATTTATGAAGAGATCCCTTACGGCTTGATACGCTATGGAATCGATGGTCTGCTCTTTTTGGTTATTGGATATGCACTTTTGGTTTGCGGCATCACCGCTGTGTAAATATTTCATAAAAGATACGCTTTATTAGCTTGAACGATAAGGAATGATATTATGGTTGTTTTAATTACAGGAGCATCGCACACAGGAAAAACGATGCTGGCCCAAAGACTTCTTGAGAAATATAAATATCCCTATCTATCCATCGACCATTTGAAAATGGGGTTAATCCGTAGCGGCAACACAACGCTCACCCCGATGGATGACGCAGAATTAACCGCCTATTTATGGCCGATTGTTTGCGAGATGGTAAAAACCGCCGTTGAAAACAAGCAAAACTTGATTGTGGAGGGCTGTTATATCCCCTTTGATTGGGCAAAGGCCTTTGGTCCGGAATATCTCGACCACATCAAGTATTATTGCCTTGTGATGAGCGAGGAGTATATCCGCCATCATTTTGCCGATATCAAGCGCTATGCCAATGTAATAGAAGAGCGGATAGACGATGATTGCACAATGAAGAGTATATTGGCCGACAATGCTGAAATCCTGCGGCTTGCCAAGAAGCATGGCGTGAACTATATTCTCATCGATGAGCAATACAACATCCCTATTGATTTATAACCTTCCCCCATTGAAAACTTTTGCGATTCATGATACACTGTTGGAAGCAAAGGAGGCGTTGATACATTGGCGAAAGATATTTTCATTTCCTATCGGAACGATGGCTGCAGCAACCAATTTGCCCATCGCTTGGCAAGCGATCTTACGGGGCTGAACTACAGCGTTTATTTCAATCCCAACGAACAGCACAGCGATTGTTTCCCCGAGCGGCTGAAGAATGCGGTAAAGGAATGCAAGGACTTCATTTTGGTGCTCTCCCCTGCCAGCATTGAGCGGCTGAAGCGGGACGACGACATCGACTGGGTGCGGGAAGAGATCCTCACCGCCAAGGAAAACGGCAAGCATATCATCCCTGTTTTGGTAGACGGTGCTTCTATGCCCTCCGGACCGGAGGAGATGCCCGCATCCTTGGGCTTTTTGCCCTATGTGGATGCCATTAAGCTTCCCGATGAATATAAGGATTCCCCCTTTACGGCGCTTCTGGTGGGTCTCAATTCCAAGCAGGACGGGCGGGATCGCTATAAAGACGCCTTCAACAGCAACCCCGATTATCCGGTGAATGAGATCTTTCGGCAGTTATCGAAGCAGGCGAAGGCAGGCGATATTGAGGCGATGTATGAGCTGGGGATGATGCATTACTATGGCGTTACCACCGCCGAGGGGCAGTCCAGCTGGGACCATGAGCAGGCGGTTCGTTGGCTGTGCTTGGTATCGGAAAGTGAGCATCCTCTTTGCCATGAGGCGGAGAATACCCTTGCCCGTATGTATTATAACGGCACCGTTCCCGCCGAGCCTCAATCCTATGAAAAGGCTATGGAGTACATTGAGCGCGCCGCACCCTACAGTGAATATGCCAAGTCCCAGAAGGCCTACCATTTAAGAGAGGGGATCGGTTGCGAATTTGATTTCAACCGCTACTCGGAATTTCTCAAGGAAGGCTTTGATACCGGCGACAGTATGCGAGCGGCCGGCCTTGCAAACTTCTATATTAAATTCGGGAAATATGAGGAGGCCATGGCGGTATACGACTCCATCGAAAATCTCACCCCGGATATGAATTACCAGATCGGGATGCTTTATCGCAACGGTGTTTTGAGCGATCCGCCCAAGCCCGATTTTATGCAGGCCGCCTTCTATCTGCGCAATGCCGCCGATGAGAATCATATTATGGCCGCCTATGAATACGGAATGCTCTGCTTCCGCCCTACCGGACGGTTCCGCAAGGATTTCCGCAGCGCGGAAAAATACCTGACCATGGCGGCAGACGGCGGCGTTGCCATCGCCCAATATGTTTTGGGCTTTATGTATCTTTCGGGGCATGTGACCCGCGATCTGACCAAGGCGGTAGACTATTTGGAAAAAGCAAAGGCCCAGGGCAATTCCTTTGCCGCTATGGAGCTGGTTTCGGTTTATCAGCAGCCGGAGGTTCAAAACTATCAGCGGGCCTATGAATGCGCGCTGATGGCCGCGGAGCACGGCCTTGCCGAAGGCGAATTCCTTTTGGCCAATCTGCTGTTTTTAGGGCGGGGCTGTGAGCCCGATATGAACAAAGCTTATGAGCTTTTCCACCGCTCCTATTCCCATGGTATCCACTACGCCTCGGTCATGATGGCACGGATCGAAAAGATCAAAAAACAAAAACTGCAATAGGATAAAAAAAATAAATGCCTCTCCTGACGGAGAGGCATTTATTATTTCTTTTTAGAAAAGATTTTATTCACCAGCATGGTGGTCAGGATAATGACCCCGATGATCACAAAGATCACCAGCATACCGGTACCCATATACCGAAGCATTTTTACAAAATTCATCGGCTCAAAGGTCAGCTTATCAAGGGCATTTGCGGAACTGTTTAAAGCATAAAACAACATATTTTTACCCCCTTATCAAGAAAACAGATTCAGAATGATACCGCCTGCGATCACCGAGGCGATCTGGCCGGACACATTCACACCGATGGAATGCATCAGCAGGAAGTTCTGGGGATCCTCCTTCAGCGCCATCTTATGAACAATACGGCCGGACATGGGGAATGCAGAGATGCCGGCGGCACCGATCATGGGATTGATCTTCTTTTTGCTGAAGAGATTGAGGAACTTGGCGAAGAGCACACCGCCTGCGGTATCCACAATAAAGGCGATAAGACCCAGGCCCATGATCAGGAGGGTATCCACCTTAATGAACTGCTCGGCAGTCATATTGAAGGCAACCGAGATGCCGAGGAAGATGGTGATCAGGTTGGCCAGCACCTTCTGGGCGGTCTCGGACAAAGAGTCCAGCACACCGCACTCGCGGATCAGGTTACCAAACATCAAAAAGCCGATCAAGGCAGTTGCCTGAGGCACCACTGCGGAGACCACAATGGTAATGATGATGGGGAACATAATACGGGTCAGCTTGGAGACATCCTTCTGCTCATAAGGCATCCGGATCAAGCGCTCCTTCTTGGTGGTCAGCGCCTTGATAACAGGGGGCTGAATGATGGGCACCAGCGCCATATAGGAATAAGCCGCAACGGTAATGGCACCCACATAACCGGAGCCCAGGGTATTGGCAACAGCGATAGAGGTGGGACCGTCTGCCGCGCCGATAATGGCGATGGAGGCCACATCCTTGATCTCAGGGAAGAAGATGCTTGCCATACAAAGGGTAAAGAAGATACCGAACTGCGCCGCGGCACCGAAAAGCATCAGCTTGGGATTGGTCAGCAGGGGGCCGAAATCGATCATGGCACCGATACCGATAAACAGCAGCAAGGGGAACAGCTCATTGGCGATACCCGCCTCATACAGCTCCTTAATGGGGCCTACCAGCGCTTCGGAATGGGGGATATTCACCAGAATCGCGCCGAAGCCCATAGGCAACAGCAGAGTCGGTTCCATTTCCTTGGCGATGGCCAGATAGATCAGCAGACAACCCACCAGGATCATCACACCTTCCCGCCATGTAAAAGCAAGTAAATTTTCATATAGAATACTCATTTTTCTCTCCTTCTATATTCCAAATTTTTTAACACATCGGGAAGAATCATACCACAATCCGACCCTTTTTTCAAGGCTCATTTTTCTTTTCGTTTATATTCACCAAAAAGAAGGGCGCCCAGCACCAAAATTGCACCGATCAGCTGAGAAGCTCCCATTTTCTCGCCTAAGATCACCGCCGAGATCAGCAGGGCAGAGACCGGATCCAGATAGGCTAAAAAGGCCGAGGCGGAGCCGGGCAGGCGGGCAAGTCCATCAAAATACAAAAGATAGGCAAAGCCGGTATAAACGATCCCCAGCACCAGCAACAGCAGGATGGATCTCCCGCTGAACCAAGCGGCGGAGAAGCCCTCTCTCAAGAGGGCATAGGGCAGAACCGTAAGCCCCGCGATGCCCAGCTGATAGATGGTACGGTCCATGGGATCCAGCTCTTTTAAGAAGCGGTTTGCCAGCATAACGGTGGCATAAAAGCAGGCCGCCAGAATGCCCATCAGAATGCCGCGGGGGCTTCCCGTATCGGAGGATCCGATGCCGGAGACCAGCACCATTCCTCCGAGGGCAACAGTGATCACCGCCCCCTGCTTCAGGGTCAGCTTTTCCTTCAGCACCAAGGGCGAGAGCAACAGCACCAGAACCGGCGCCAGATAATATAGCAGGGTCGCCACCGCAATCGTGGTATGGCGATAGGCTTCAAAAAGGAAGATCCAATTGAAGCCGATGGCAAGACCGCTGATCAGCAGAGGCTTCCCATTGGCGCCGAAGGCCTTAAGATCGGGCTTGCGGCGCAACACCAATAAAAACAGACAGCCCAGCAATCCCCGCAGCATGGCGATCCAACCGGAGGGAAGCGGCAAAAACCGCACCGGCAGACCCACACTGCCGAAGATCAGCATGGCAATGATATATTCGATTTTGGCGTTTAATTTTTTCATTACAGCAGGGTCTTTCTTAATTCTTCCCCGCTTGCGGGATGAAGCAATGCAGGCGCCACATCCAGAACCGTCTTACATCCGCTCTCCCCTGCCTTGGCCATCCGATAGGCGGCGCGGGCATAAGCGGTCAATACGCTGGAGGTGAATTCGGGATTGGAATCCAGCTGCAGGCGGTATTCGATGATATGGCGGTTTTCATTTTCAAAGCCGGTCACTCCGCTGCGGAAGACCATTCCCCCATGGGGGATGCCCTTATGATCCCGATCCAGTTCCTCTTGGGAGATGAAATGAACGGTGGTATCATAATCGGCAAAATAATTCGGCATGGTTACAATAGCCTGCTGGATGGCGGCGCGATCCGCCCCCTCCTCGGCCACCACAAAGCATTCTCTCAAATGCTTCTCGCGGGTGGAAAGCTCAGGGTTCTCCCCTTTACGGACCCGCTCCAGCGCGGCCTCCACAGGGATGGTATATTGGCGGGCATCAGCCACACCCTCAATGCGGCGAATCGCATCGGAATGCCCCTGGCTGACCCCCTTGCCCCAGAAGGTATAATCGGCACCGTTGGGCAAAATTGCCTGGCCGAAGGCACGGTTTAAAGAAAACATTCCGGGATCCCAGCCCACCGAAATGATGCCCAAGGTTCCGTTTTCCTTACAAACGGCATCTACCTTGGCAAAATGCGCGGGGATCCTGGCGTGGGTATCGAAACTGTCGATGACATTGAAATACTTTGCCATAGCAGGAGTCTGCTCCGGCAGGTCATTGGCGCTTCCGCCGCAAAGGATCATTACATCGATCCCATCCTTCATCTCCACCGCCTGCTCCATGGTATAAACGGGAGCACCGGTACGGGTCTTCACCGATGCGGGATCGCGGCGGGTAAAGACACCCACCAATTCCATATCCTCTGCCTTGGTAACAGCGCTTTCCACACCCTTACCCAAGTTTCCGTAGCCTGCAATGGCAATTCTGATCTTCATAATTATTTCCTTTCTAACAATTGGGTATAAAACTCTTCCACCCGGTCAGTCATGGCCTTGGCGGTAAATTTCTTTTGATATTCCGCTCTTGCGCCCTCGGAGAGACGGTCATATAAGGCTTTATTCTCGGCGATCCGCGCAATGGCGTCGGCCATAGCGCCGGGGGCCTTTTGGGGAACCATGAGACCGTTGACCCCATCGGTGATCACATAGGGGTTGCCGCCGAAATCGGTTACCACCGCCGGCTTTCCAAGGCTCATTCCCTCGGCCAGCGCGATGGAAGAGGCCTCGGTGCCATAGGAGCAATTAAGGCTCAGATCGCTGATATTGCAATAGGGAACCACATCATCCACAAAGCCGGTAAAGAGCACCCGATCCTCGATGCCGAGACCTTTGGCTTTTTCTTTTAAGCGATTCAGACGGGAACCATCGCCCATAATAATGAACCGATAGTTCTTTCCCTGTTGCTTCAGAAGGCGAACGGTATCCAGCAGATAGGAATGGCCTTTATAGACCTCCAGGCGGGCAGAGATCAGGCAGACAAACTCTTCCTCCCCGATCCCCAAAGAACGGCGAAAATCGGCTTTTTCTTCGGCAGAAAGGGTCTTCATCGGCTCCACCCCATTGATGATCACACGGATCTTTTTGGGGCTGATCCCGGTATCGGTCAGGTTCTCGGCGGCGGCATGGGCCACAGCGATGATACCGGTAGCGAGGGTATTATTCACCAGACCGTTGATCTGCTTTCCGGGGAAGGTGGTCAGATATTTCGGCATCTCAAAAACGCAATGACGGGTATAGATGCGGCATTTGACTCCGCAGAGAAAGGCCGCCAGCTTTGCGGCGAAGGAGGAATGGGTATGGACAATATCCGGTCTCTCTTTACGGATGATCTTTTTATATTCCCGCACTGCGCCGCGCTCATAAGAGCGGTCATGCCCCTTTTCGGTTTCAATGACCCGATAGCCCTCGGCCTCGATCAGCCCCACCAGGGTACTGCCGCGGGGAGCCGCCACCACCACCTCAAAGCGCTCACGGTCAAAGCACCGCAACAGCTGCAGCAGTACTCGCCCCGCTCCGCCTAAGGTGGCATCGGTCATGACATGAAGAACTTTGATCATACTCTTCATCCTTTCAAGTAAATTTCAAAACTTTTACCAAATATATATTTTACTATTATTTTGCAAGAATGTAAAGAAAAAACCGCGGAATTCCGCGGTTTTTTTGTCAAATTCGGGTATCGCCCCAGAAGAAGAGGGCGACAGTACCGGGGCCGGTATGGCTACCGATGGTGGTACCGATATTATTGATCTCCACCTTGCCGGTAAGGTTGGGGAATTTAGCCTCCACCAGATCGGCAACGGCGCGGGCATCCTCCATGCAGGCGGAATGGCACATATAGCAGCGGCCGTTATAGGCAGTACCGCCCTCGGCGTGCTGCTCCATCTGCTCCACAATGGCGTTGATGACCGCCTTCTTACCCCGCAGCTTCTTGCGGGGGATCAGATGCCCTTCGGCATCCATATTCAGCAGAGGGCAGATATTGAGAACGGTACCGAACCAGCCCGATGCCTTGGAGATCCGCCCGCCCTTCACATAGAAGGTCAGGTCGGTAGAGAAGAACCAATGATGCATCTTCAGGCGGTTTTCCTGCGCCCATTGATACAAAGCATCGATATCCTCCCCTGCATCCCGCTTTTCGGCAAGGGTATTGACCAAAAGGCCATAGCCCGAGGCGGCGCCCAGGGAGTCCACCACATAAAGCTTACGGTCGGGAAATTCTTCCTTCAATGCCGCGGCGGCCAGGCGGGCGGAATTATAGGAGCCGGAAAGGCCCGAGGAAAGGCTGATATGCAATACATCCTTTCCTTCCGCCAAAAAGCCGCGGAAATACTCGGTGTATTCATCCACATTTACCTGAGAGGTGCGGGTGTCGGCGCCCTCGGCCATTCTCTTATAGAAATCATCAAAGGGGATGGACTGACCCAGATCATCGGCATACTGCACTCCGTCCATCTCATAGTGGAAGCAGATATAGCTTACATTGATCTTCTCAAAATGCTCCTTGCTTAAATCGGCAGTGGAGCAACAGCTTAATACAAAACTCATAAAAGGGAACCTCCCAAAACAATACTACTGACTATTATATAGCCAAATTTTGGGAGGTTCAACCGAAACGAGCATTCTTTAATTTAATTTTAATCTAAAGTCCCAGGCTGACCTGCAGGCCCCGATCCACTAAAGTCATGGTCTCGGGGCCGATATGACCCATCTTTTCTTTCAGGCGGGCTTTATCTAATGTACGCACCTGCTCCAAGAGGATCATGGACTTCTTCTGCAGACCGCAGGATTCCTCAATGTTAATATGGGTAGGCAAGCGGCCTTTATCCACCTTGCTGGTAATGGCGGCGGCAATGACGGTGGGACTGTAGCGATTGCCCACATCATTTTGCACGATCAGCACCGGCCGCAAGCCGCCCTGCTCGCTCCCTACCACCGGAGAGAGATCGGCATAATAAATATCTCCGCGTTTGATCATTTTTTCATCCGTCCTTTCAACTCTATTGTTTCCAAAAAATGACCGTCCGATACAATCTACGAAAGAAATTTACGAAGGGTGAAAAAACGGAAAAACCGCAGAAAAAAATTGACTTTTCTCTAAAAGATGATACAATTTTTTCTATGAATATATCCATCCGGACAAGACATACAGCGGCCCTCAAGGCCGCCTTTCCCTATACGGTGCCCATTCTTACCGGCTTTCTCTTTCTGGGCATCGCTTACGGGATCTATATGAAGGTCTCGGGCTTTTCGGCCGCCTGGTCGCTGCTGATCAGCCTTTTGGTCTTTGCGGGATCCATGCAGTTTGTTGCCGTGGATCTGCTTTTGGCCGCCTTTAACCCCTTGGGTGCCCTGCTTCTGACCTTGATGGTCAATGCCCGCCATCTTTTTTACGGCATCTCCATGCTGGAAAAATATAAGGGCGCAGGGAAAAAGAAATGGTATCTCATCTTCGGGCTCATCGACGAGACCTTCTCCGTCAACTGCACCTTAGATGTTCCCGCGGGAGTGGATCGCCATTGGTTTTACTTCTATGTGACCCTGCTGAACCAGATCTATTGGGTGGGCGGTGCTACCTTGGGCGGGCTTTTCGGTTCCCTTCTGGAGTTTAATACCGAGGGGCTGGAATTTGTGATGACCGCGTTGCTGTTTGTACTCTTTTTGGAGCAGCTTCTGAAAGAAAAGAATTATTTCACCGCCTTTACGGGGGTGGGGGTCTCTCTCCTTTGCCTGCTGTTCTTCGGCAGCGAAAGCTTTATCATCCCCGCCATGCTGATCATCATTGCGGTATTGACCGTTGCCCGCAAGCCTTTGGAGGAAAGGGGGCAGATCCAATGACCACCGCGCAGCTTCTCATCACGGTCGGAATGGTGGTGCTCGGTACCATGCTGACCCGCTTTCTGCCCTTCCTGGTCTTCCCCGCCGGTAAACCCACACCTAAATACATTCAGTATCTGGGAAAGGCTTTGCCCTCGGCGGCCCTGGGACTTTTGGTCGTCTACTGCTTCAAGGATGTATCCATCCTCAGCGGCTCCCACGGACTGCCCGAGCTGATCGCCATCGCCATTGTGACCCTTCTGCATCTTTGGAAGCGGCAGCTGCTGCTCTCCATTGGAGCGGGAACGGTCGCTTATATGCTTTTGGTTCAATTTTTGTTTTGAGGGATATCGATGAAAGTAATTGCACATATTCATAATGATTTTACCGCCAAGTTCGGCATTCCCCGCCAAAGCGGATTGGTGGAGGAGGTAACGGCCAAAATCGTCTTTGAGCCGGAATACCGCAACGCCGACGCCTTTCGGGGGCTGGAGGGCTATTCCCATCTTTGGCTGATCTGGGAATTTTCCGAAGCCAAGGCCGAGCATTGGTCGCCGACCGTGCGCCCCCCTCGCCTGGGCGGCAATACCCGTATGGGCGTTTTTGCCACCCGATCCCCCTATCGCCCCAATCCCATCGGCCTCTCTTCGGTCAAGCTGGTCGGTATGG
>JAZUNB010000045.1:0-15976 GCA_045603925.1 Eubacteriales bacterium | reverse complement strand
AAAGGCGGCGGCTCGGTTTGAAGGTTTCAAACAATTTTTTCGACCCCCAAAAAAGGGGCCGGAAAAAAATCATTGATTTTTTTACAGCCCCATTTATTTTACATATTGGGTACAACGTAAGAACGGGCGAGATAGATGCTGTTGTCTACCACATAGCGCAACAGCAAGGAGGCATCTGCAACCGTTACCACATTGTCGCCATCCACATTGGCAGCCTTCAGCTGAACCGAGGAGAGAGCGCCTTCGCCGCGCAGGGCCTTGGCCAGCTTAAGGGTATCGAAGATATCGATGGTACCGTTGCCGTCGATGTCGCCAGGAGTGAAGTTGAGATCCACACCGGTGGAAGGCAGGAGATAACTATTGACCGTAAGATCGGTCGCAATGATCTCCTCATTCAGGAAGTTTCCGTTATGATCCGAGCGGACATAAGAGAGGATCTCCATCTTCACATCGGCTCTTTCCACCTGCACCACCTGGGCCTTGGCCGCAAAGTTCAGGGTTACCCAGGTATCCTTATAGATGGTGCCTCTGCCATCGGGAATGATGGCAACGATCATCAACTCATCATCGGAGACCTTACGAACATCACAGCTGTAAACGATGGAGGGATCCGCAGTATTGGTGCCGATCTCGGCGCTTACATAATTCAAAGCCGTATGATCAAAGGTCACCTTGGCGGTAAAGGCATTGAGGTTGGAATTGGCATTGGCGCCGATCCGTACCTTTACTGCATCGCCGCCCTCATAGGTCTTGGCATCGAAGTCCATGGCGAAGGGCGAAACCACCGCGCCGTTGGCATAAGCCTGCTTCCAGCTGTTCTTACAAACCTCGCAGGTATAATCTGCGCATTCATGTTGGAAATAGGTGGCCGCATTATAGCCGGTCAAAACGGGAGTACAGGGCACATTCTCTGCATTGGCAAAGCAACCCTCGGAGCAATAGGCCGTATGGGTATGGTTTACTTCATCAAAGGTATATTTGAAATCATGGAGAATGGCGCCCACATTGGAGTCCTTGGTAAATACAACCGTAGACCAGTCGGTCACGCTCTCATAACCGGGGATGGCACCCCGGGGAATCTTCTGCAGATTCTTCAGCTGCTCGGGAGTTGCAATAATGGTACCGTTTACGCTGGTATACATGGTCTCATTGATGGCGGCTTCATCGGGATTGCGATGGTCACCGAACTGAATGTTGACCAAATGGGGAACCATCTGATCCTTCATCACATCTACCACGGCGGGATTGCCCTTGGTATCATAGCCCCAGTCATCATAGTCCTCGCTGGCGGTAAGAATACCCAGCATATCATGGAGAGTCAGACCGTCTACCGGATCCCGGGCAACAGGAGTCTTGCCCTGCAGCAGGTGAGTAACGCCGGTATCGCAGATATAGTTGGTAGGCAGGGTGAAGGTGCCGCTCTTGATATCTGCCAGCGCGGTCATGGGCTTCCAGGTCACACCGTTGTCGGTAGAGCGCTGATTTCCGTTTGCAAAGATATTTTCCAGATGGAAATTAGTATTAAACTTGGAGCCGGTGGTCATAATTCCGCTCAAGCCATGGGGGGTGTTGATCTGCTTATTATTGATAGCAGCCACATTTTCCATCTTCACAAAGGTATCGGCGGTGGTGGCTCTCATAGCGCCGTCGCCAACGATCAGGCCGCCGCCTTCATCAGCAGAATTCATACAGATCAAGGTGCTTTCTGCAACCAGACAGTTGCGAACAGTCAGGCTGGAGCCGGCCAGGTCACGCTGACGGCCTGCCAGGATGCCTGCGCCGGTTTCGACCGATTCAGGAGAATTTACGGTACAATTAATAATGGAACAATTTTCAATTACAACGGTACGGGACTTATTGTTGGCCGCGCCGTACAGAATGGCGGCGGAGCCGGTACCTGCATTGTTAACGGTTGCATTGATCACATGGACATTGGAAATGGTCACACTGGAGTTCACACCCACACCGCAATAGGAGTAAACGAAGCCGCAAAAACCGTCGGTAGCGGGTGTGGTAACCACACCACCAACAAAGTTCAGGTTCCGCAAGTCTCCGGCAGAGCCCATAATGAAGCCGTCTGCGCGGGTATAATTATAAATGGTATGGCCCAGACCGTCGATGGTGGCCTTGATGGGACTATCATGGTCTTTGCCGATGCCGGGGAAGTCCGCGGCGAAATCGCCGGGATAATCGGCAATATTCAGGTCGGTGGTAAAGTAGATGGTATCTTCCTTACCGAATTTTTTATAGTTCTTTGCCACATAGATCAGGTCCTCAAAAGAACTCAAGGTGAAGTTATTTGAGATACTGCCGGCAACGTTCTGCACCGAATCCGCATCCTCGGGAAGCCCGGTGGTTGCCGCCACTGCAGGCAGGGCAACAACAGCCAGCATGGAAAGAACCATCATCACTGCCAGAAGAGCAGAAAGCCAATTTTTTCTGTTCATCGATTTTTCCTCCTTATCAAACTCCGGTTCCCATTAAGCCATACCGGCCATGGTGGTACCGGGTCTTGCGAGATTCAGGGTTGCAAACTCTTTCCAATCGAGCAGGTTTCTCAGCAAGTAGGTAACATCATTGGTGGTCACCGTATTCTCAGCATCGCCGTCTACATTGGCGGCGCGGACACTGAAGATGGCCATGGTTGCTTCATCAAGAGTGCCGTTCAGGGCATCTACCAGCATCACTGCATCCAGAAGATCCACATTACCGCTGCGGTTTACATCACCGGGGGTGCAACCCGCATACAGCATGGTGGAGGCGGAAGCGGTCTTGGTCTTCAGGTCGGCCGAGCGCTCGGTATTATTGACAACTACCTTTGTTAACAAAGAGGCTACATCAACCAGATCGTCTGCCGTCAGCTCATCTGCGGCCTTGAAGTAGAGGGTCATCCATCTGCCGGCTTCCGCAGAAGGCGTATCGGCATAAGCGGCGATCTTCATCTGATCATCAGACTCTGCCGCACCGGCGGAAATTCCGGGCTCGCAAACAATATAATTGATGAAGGAAAGCTTTTCGGTATCGTAGGTCAGCATCATTTCGAAGCCTTCCAGATTGGTATCGGCGTTTACTCCGATCTCCAGAGCGATCATCTCCCCTGCATCATAAACATCCTTCTTGAAGTTCATGGTGATCATGGCAGGATTTTCAGCTTCCAGATCATCGGCCGTCCAGGTCTGGCCGCAAACGGCGCAGACAAAATGCCGAACAGCGGGATCGAAATAGCCGGCCTCTTCATAGAGGTCTGCCTGCTGAATACCAACGCAGGGGATCTTCTCAACCGTTTCCTCGCAACCGTCCATGGTGCAGGTCACGGTATGATATTTTGCTTCAGTCTCATGGGGAGCAACTGCGGTATCGTGAGCAAGGAACGAAGTACTCGCATTGAACGCCATGGTTTCCCAGGGAGTATTGTTGGCATAATTCTGGGTGCCGTTTTCCAGCCTCCAGTGGTTGGATTTCAAAACAGCCAGAGTTGCTTCGTCGATCACCAGATTCCCGTTGATATCGGTGGGCAGAGAGGTGATCACAGTGCCGTCGAACTGCTTATAAACAACCTCGTGGATGGGCTCGGCATCACTGCCCTCTTCCACAAGAACCAGATAGCCGTTTTTATCAAAGCCCCAGTCGGGATAGTCCATTCCGTTGATATCCGTCACCTTATTCATGGCTTCCAGCGCCGCACCGACCGCAAGGTCAAAGACCTTCTTATCGCCGGAGGCGGCGGTGGAGGTGGTGACCTTGGTGGTACCGCCGTCTACCAGGTAATTATCTACTGCATAACCGACCACGGAAGCGGTGGAAACGGGGATGTCTGCATGGGTCATACCAATAGAAGAAGAGGTTTTGTTTCCTGCGGAGAACAGGTTGTTCACATAAAGGAACTCCTGGTTGGAGCAGCTGAACAGCGCCTGAGAGACAGGCGCGCCGATCATATCGCAGTTAAATGCGCCGATGTTGTCCACATAGACCTCACGGCTGTCGCTGAGCCAGCCAAAGGCAGAGATGGTAGAGCCGGAGGTGAAGTTGACGATATCACTGTTGTAGGTCACGCAGTTCTCAAAGCGGATCTGCCCGCCGGAACGGAAACGGCCTACCCAAAGACCGCAGTCGGCCCAGCCGTTACAGTCCATGGTGGAATTCACGATGCTGCAGCTGCGGAAGGTGATATCAAAGTCGGATTTACGGTTATTCATATAACCCACAACCAGAGAGTGATAGCCGTATGTCACGCCGGTGACAGCGGAATCACTGCCCAGAACCTTACAGTTGCGGAGATGCACATTCTCGATCAGGCAGTCTGCCTCCAGCCACTTGGCCAGAATACAGGCGCCGTACTGAGAGGACTCCACATACGCACTGTCGATGATCAGGTTCCGGATGGTCTTACCGTAGTAACGGTCGGAAAAGATCGGCAGACCGTTGGTATAGCCGTAAATGGTATGGCCCTGCCCGTCCAGGCTGGCGTAGGTTCTGCGGATGTTCACAAAGTCGTTCTTAAAGGTCGGCCCGTAGGCAGTGATATCCAGATCTTTGGTCAGATAGACCGTATCCGATGCGGTCACCGCAGTCGGGTTCTGGCCCCACCAGATCAGATCCGCAACCGAAGACATAGCGTATTCGGTTACCTTATCGCTGGATGTGGCGGTCTGGATGGAGGGAAGATCGGTCTTCTCCCCGGCGGCCACCGCGGGCATAGCAATGGCGGTCATCATGGAAAGGACCATCATTACGGCCAGTAAGGCGGAAAGTACATTCTTGCTCTTCAAGGTTCATTACCTCCTAATTGTGGTTTGCATTAGTAGACAGCATTTTGGGGTATTTCCCCAATTTAAGCCTATTAGTAATAGTATTATAGCATTATTTAGCGACAATTTGCATAGCGTTATGTTGCTTTTATCAAACACTTTGTGACTTTCTTGCCGCTTCCTCCTCCAAAATCTTATAGGCCACTTTCCCCACCGGAGTCTTGGGCAGCTCCGCCCGAAATTCCATTTCCCGGGGGCAGGCATAGCGGGCGATATACTTCCCGCAATAGGCAAGGAGCTCTTTTTTCAGGTCTTCATCGGGAAGGACCCCGCTTTTGGGAACGATAAAAGCCTTCACCCTCTGCCCCCGATAAGCATCGGGCAGACCGATGACACAGCTGAGCTGTACCTTGGGATGACCGTCCAATACATTCTCGATCCGGGAGGGATAAACATTATAACCGTTGGTAACGATCACCCGCTTGATCCGCTGGATAAAATAGATGAATCCATCCGCATCCATCCGCCCTAGATCCCCGGTATGAAGCCATTTTCGGCCGTCCTTATGGATCTTGAGCGTATCGGCGGTCTCTTGGGGATTTTCCCAATATTCCAGCATCACGGTAGGCCCGCAAAGGCAGAGCTCGCCCTCTTCGCCGTAGGGCACCTCCTCGGTGGTTCCCACCTTACAGATCTTATAATCCATATCGGGATAAGGCAGACCGATGCTCCCCTCCCGCTCTTCTCCGTCGGGGGTCAGGCAACTGGCGGTGACACATTCGGTGGTACCGTAGCCCTCCCGAATGGGGACCGTAGCCCCCCGTTCCGCCAAAAAGCGGTCCATTTTACGCTTGAGCTCTACCGAAAGGCTGTCGCCGCCGGAAAAGACCCCCATCAGGCAGGAAAGATCGGCGCGATCCAGATAATCGGTGCGGATCAGAGCCTCATAAAGGGCGGGGACCCCTGCGATATAATTGGGTCTCTCTTTTTTGATCAGCCCTGCATAGTCCTTCACATTAAACCGCGGCACCAGAATGGAGCAGGCGCCTGCCGCCAGAATGGTATGGACGCAGACCCCCAGCCCGAAGCCGTGAAACATGGGCATGGCCGCCAGCATCCGCTTGCCGGTGACGGTGCGGTTACACATCGCCGCGGTCTGCAGGGCCAGCGCATTGAAATTGCCGTTGGAGAGCAGGATCCCCTTCTGCACACCGGTGGTTCCGCCGGAAAAGAGGAGCACCGCCCCTTCGCGGGCGGTCATGGGGACCTTCACCTCTTCTTCTCCGCCGACAGCGAGAAAATCCCGCCAGCAAAGCAGGTTTTCAGCCGGCTGAAGCTTCGGAAATCTCCCTTTCACCGCCAGCCGATAGCCCCATTTTTTAAGGCCGCAGAGGGCATCGTCGATATCGGTAACGATCAGGTGCTCCGGAGGGTATTCCTCCTGCACCTTTCGGATCTTTTCATAGAATTGATGCAGGGTCACCAAAACGGTGCTCCCCACCTCTTTTAAATAAAAAACGATCTCCTTTTCCGCCGAAAGAGGGTGGATCAGGGAGGCCACCGCCCCCAATTCATTGAGGGCATATAGGCAATAGACCGTCTGGGGAAGGTTGGGCAGGCACAGGGTAACCCGATCTCCCTTGCGCACCCCCAGGGCATAAAAAGCCCGGGCGGTCCTGCGGATCGCCGCCGCAAGAGCCTCATAAGAGACAGTCTTTCCCATGAAAGAAAGAGCGGGTTGGTGGGGATATTGCGCCGCCGCCTTCATTACAAGATCACTCATAGAGCCCTCGGGATATTCAAGATGATGGGGTACGGAGCCGTAATGCTCCAGCCAGGGTCGGTTCATAAGATCATCCTCGAAACTGTAAGATATTCTTTAGTTTACCATCTCTTCCGCTATTTTGCAATTGCTTTTCCGCCGATAACCGATTATAATGGTTATAGTGAGTCGAAATAGTGCAATTCAGCACTATTTCGACACCAAATCTATGATTTGGAAACAAATTTTCGATGAAAATTTGACTATACCCATTTCAATGAATATAGTGCATAATTAAATTTCATTGAATTTAATTATGCTAAAGCCGATAAAATCGGCTTGTAGAAACGCCTTTCAGCGTTTCTACATTCTATAATCATTATAATAGACCCAAGGAGTTGATACCATGGCAAAGATTTATAAATCCGCCGATGAATTGATCGGCAATACCCCTCTGCTGGAGCTGACCCATCTGGGGCTTCCCGCAAGAGTTTTAGTAAAATTGGAATCCTTTAATCCCGGCGGCTCTGCCAAGGATCGTGTGGCCAAGGCCATGATCGAGACTGCCGAGGCGGAAGGAAAACTAAAGGCCGGCTCGGTGATCATCGAGCCCACCTCGGGCAATACCGGCATCGGCCTTGCGGCGGTGGCGGCGGCCAAGGGCTATCGCACCATTATCGTGATGCCCGATACCATGTCTGCCGAGCGGCGGATGCTGATCACCGCCTATGGCGCGGAATTGGTACTGACCGACGGTTCCCTGGGGATGAAAGGCGCCATTGCCAAGGCAGAGGAGCTGGCCAAGGAGATCCCCCATAGCTTTATCCCCGATCAGTTCGGCAACCCTGCCAACCCTGCCGCCCATCGCGCCTCCACCGGCCCCGAGATCTGGCGGGATACCGATGGGGAGCTCCATTGGTTTGTGGCGGGTGTGGGCACCGGCGGTACCGTTACCGGCATCGGCGAATACCTCAAAAGCCAAAACTCCGCCGTTAAGATCGCCGCAGTGGAGCCTGCGGGCTCAGCGGTGCTTTCGGGGGAGGCGGCGGGAGCCCACGGGCTTCAGGGCATCGGGGCCGGCTTTATCCCCGCCATCCTCAATACCGCCGTTTACGACGAGATCTTCAAGGTTACCGAGGAGGAGGCCTATGCCGCAGGCAGGTTGCTGGGGCAAAAGGAGGGCATTTTGGCAGGCATCTCCTCCGGCGCGGCGCTCCACGCCGCCCTTCAATTGGCAAGCCGCCCCGAAAACAAAGGAAAGACCATTGTGGCCCTTCTGCCGGACACCGGCGACCGCTATCTTTCCACCCCGCTTTTTCAGTCATAAGAAAAACAGACCGTCCGAAGACGGTCTGTTTTTTATTTGAATTGAATAAAGGAATAGCTTTCCAGACGGCGGATATACTCCGAGAGCCGCTCATATAAAGGATGCGCCTCTTCACCGAACCGCGCCTCCACCTGCTCGCCGAGGGCGATGATATCCCGCTCCCCGTCCAGCAGGGGCCAGATAAAACTGCCCATGGCGTCCAGATGGATATAGCTGATCGCGGGCTTTTTCAAAAGCTTTTGAGCCAGACGGTTGAACAGCCCTTTATTCTCAATCTCCAGCGTGATCATTCCCTGCTCATCCGCCGACCAGCCAAGGTCGGGATGGCGCAGGGGCTTACGCTCCAGATAATTCTCATTGGAATTCTTTTTCATTTTACTTGCGCTTCTTCCAGAGGGTGAACTTCAAGAGGGTCAGAATGATGACTGCAAAGAGCACCAGACCGCCGATATTGGAAACCACCGCGGGAATGCCCAGCTTAGCCGAGAGATTCAAAGCGGAATCTACACCGAACACCGCCAGAAGGGCCAGCAGAATACCGACCAGACCTTCGCCTGCGATCATACCGGAGCAGAAGAGGATACCGTCGTTTACAATAGCTTCCTTCTCCTCTTCCTTCTTCTTCATCTTATCGAAGGCCAGACGGATCAGGCCACCCACCATAATGCAGGCATTGAGCTGAACCGGCAGATAGATACCGATGGCAAAGGGCAATACGGGGATGCCGATCACCTCCACCACCACCGCGATAAACACACCGGTGAAGACCAGAGCCCAGGGCAGGTCGCCGCCCATAACGCCCTCCACGATCAGCTTCATCAGGGTCGCCTGAGGGGCGCCCAGCTGATCGGAGCCGAAGCCCCAGGCGCTGTCCAGCAGATAGAGGGTGCCGCCGATGGCCAATGCGGAGGCCACAACGCCGATGACCTCAGCGATCTGCTGCTTTTTGGGGGTTGCGCCCAGCAGATAGCCGGTCTCCAGATCCTGAGAGGTATCGCCGGCGATGGCGGATACAATACAAATAATGGAGCCGATGGCAATGGCACTGCTCATCCCTACCATTCCGTTGCTGCCGGTGATCTTCAATATCAGAGTGGCGATCAGCAGGGTGGCGATGGCCATACCGGAAACAGGGTTATTGGAGCTGCCTACCAGACCCACCATACGGGAGGAAACGGTGGCAAAGAAGAAGCCGAAGATCACCACGATCACCGCACCCAGAAGGGTAACGGGGATGGCGGGAACCAGCCATACCAGAAGGGTAAGGATCAGAATGGCGATCAGAACGATCTTCATGCTGAGATCCTTTTCGGTGCGCAGTGCAGAGGTCGCACCTGCGCCCTTCATGCTCTTCATGGCACCGCCGAAGGTGCTGACAATGAGGGGCAGGGATTTGATCAGGCTGATGATACCGCCTGCGGCCAGAGCGCCTGCGCCGATATAGCGGATATAGGTGCTCCAGATGCCTGCGGCGCCGTTGGCCTCAAAGATCTCATTGATGGGGGCGGAGCCGGGATACAGCATCATATCGCCGCCGAACATTACGATCAGGGGGATCAGCACCAGCCAGCTGAGCACACCGCCGGCAAACATATAAGAGGAGATCCGCGCGCCGCAGATATAGCCCACGCTCATGACCGCGGGATAGATCTGGGTACCGATCTCACCGGCATAGCCCTTCACCTTCAAAGAGACCTCACCGGCCACCAGCTTCAAGCCATCGATGATGAACTTAAAGAGCGCGGCAAAGCCCATACCGGCAAAAACGGTGGAGGCGTTGGCACCGCCCTTTTCGCCTGCCAGCAATACTTCCGCGCAGGCCTTGCCTTCGGGATAAGGCAGGACGCCGTGCTCCTTCACAATAAGAGCATTGCGCAGAGGCACCATGAAGAACACACCCAAAAGACCGCCGATCAGGGCGATGAGGGTGATCTCCAAAATGCCGGGCTTGTCCATCTTGCCTTCCGCCGCCCAAAGGAAGAGAGCGGGCAGGGTAAAGATGGCGCCTGCCGCCAGGGACTCACCGGCGGAGCCGGCAGTCTGCACGATGTTGCTTTCCAGAATGGAATTCTTCCGCATCAGAATACGGATGACGCCCATTCCCAAAACAGCAGCGGGAATGGATGCCGATACGGTCATCCCTACCCGCAGGCCCAGATAGGCATTGGCTGCACCGAATACCACCGCCAGAATGATGCCCATGACGATGGATGTTACCGTCAGCTCGGGGGTCACCTTCTCAGCGGGAACATAAGGCTTAAAATTGTTCTTATTTTCCATAAGATTCTCCTATTCCGCGGTGAAAACACCGCATTTTTTCACAGACCGTTTTATTCTATCACACTAAAGCAATAAAAGCAAGTCTTTATCGACTTGCTTTTAAAAAACCTAAAAGAAGGTGATAGAACCGCTCCACCGAGGAGACGGACAGCCGCTCATTCACCGTATGCACATCATAAAGCTGAGGGCCGACGGCAATACAGTCCAGCCCGGAGATCCCCGCGGCAAAAACACCGCATTCCAGCCCTGCGTGGATGGCCTCCACCTTTACATCGGAGCCGTTTTGCTCCTTATAAAGCTTCTTATAAAGCTCCTGCAAGGGGGAATCCTCTTTAAACTCCCAGGGGGGATAATGGCCGAAGGTGCGGATCCAATGGGCCTCAAAATAGCTCTTCATTTCTTCTTCCAAAGCAAAAAGAGAAGCGTTTTTATTACTGCGAAGGGCAAAATGGAGCAGGACAGCCTCCTCTTGGGTGGCGGTGATACCTAAATTCAAGGAGGTTTCCACCAGACCCTCAATGGCCTCGCTCATGGCTACCACGCCATCGGGCGGGTTGGTCAGCGCCCCCATCAGCCGTTCCTTGGTCTCTTGGGTAAAGACTTCATAGGGCTCCACCGAATCATAAACCACCGAAAGGGTGAGTCCCTCTTCCTTTCGGCGGTATTCCTCCAGCAATTTCTTGATGGCGGAAAGTTCCCCCTCAAAGCCCATGGGGTCGGTAACACATAATTCCATGATGCATTGGTTGGGAATGGCGTTGGCTTTATCGCCGCTGTTGAAGGAGATCAAGGGCGCGGCGGTCTCCTTTAAAAGCAGCCCTCCCAGGCGGGCGGCATTGATCCGCCCCTTATGGATCTCCACGCCCGAATGGCCGCCCTGCAAGCCCCGAACCGTCAGCGTTACTTTGGCGCCCACCTCTTTCCGACGCTCCAAGGGGATCCTCACCTGAAGATCACTGCCCCCGGCGCAGGAGACGGTCAAAACATCCAGATCCTCGGAATCCAGATTGATCATTTTCTTGGCGGAAAGGGCGGAAAAATCCAATTGCCCCGCGCCGATCATGCCGATCTCCTCATCGGTGGTGAAAACAGCCTCCAAGGGAGGATGCTCCAGACTTTTATCTTCCAGAATGGCAAGCACCATGGCAACGGCAATGCCGTTGTCGCCCCCCAGCGTTGTACCGCGGGCCTTCAGAAAATCGCCCTCGGTATAGAGCTCCAGACCGTCCTTCAAAAAGTCCACCTTGCTCTCTGCGGTCTTTTGGCAGACCATATCCAGATGCCCCTGCAGGATCAGCGGCTCCGCCCTCTCATAGCCGGGAGCGGCATCCTTATAAATGATTACATTATTTGCCCCATCCCGCAGATGCTTCAGCCCCCGGGCCTCGGCAAAGGAAACGCAGTAATCGGCGATTTTTTCCATATCCTCGGAGCCATGGGGAATGGCGGCGATCTCTTCAAAATAATGAAAGACCCTTGCGGGCTGTAAACCAAGCTTGGACATCGTTATCCTCCAAATATACAGATTAAGGATAGTATACCATAAAAATGTATTTATTTGCAAGGCTTGTTCATAGGATAATAGAAAGAGAGGTGTTGAAAAAAATGAAGAAGATCTTATTATCCGCAGGAGAGCGGGAGCCGGTGCGGTATCTGGCGGCTTTGCAAAGGGCAGGGGGAAGCGGGGTGAAATGGAAGGAAGGGATGAGCCCCTTTGCCTTTGATGGGCTGATCCTCTGCGGCGGCGGAGATCCCGAGCCCGCCCTCTTCGGAGAGGAAAACAACGGAAGCTTTGCCGTCAATACCATGCGGGATCGCCAGGATCTTTGGCTGATCCATCAATTTTTAAGGGCAGAAAAGCCGATCTTAGGCATCTGCCGCGGTCATCAGATCTTAAATATTGCCTTTGGGGGCAGTCTTATTCAGCATCTGCCCACCGCCAATGAGCATCTGGGCGCAGGCGAGGATCTTTGGCATCCCCTTCGCGCCGAAGGCTTCCTGAAGGCGCTTTACGGCGAAAGCCCCACCGTCAACAGCTGCCATCATCAAGGCTTGGACCGCATCGGGCGGGGCTTCTCCCCCGTTGCCTTCGCCGCCGACGGCGTAACCGAGGCCATCGAGCATCAGCGCCTGCCGGTCTATGGGGTTCAATTCCATCCCGAGCGGATGCCAAAGGGGGATCGCCTCTTTGAATGGTTCTTAAAAATATAAAAGGCAAGACTCCGTATCTTGCCTTTTATCTTATCTGCCTGGGGTCATTGGTCAAACCCAAAATGTAATCTGCAGTAACATTATAATATTTTGCCAACGTAGCAAGATGAATAATCGGAAGCGGTCTCACTCCGTTCTCATACTTCGAGTAATAGCTCTGTGTCGTTTGAAGCAGTTCCGCCACTTCCTGTTGCTTCAGATCATGATCTTCTCTTAATGCTCTCAGCCGTTCCCCAACATTCATTTTAGGCCCTCTTTTCAATATTTCTATTGACATTATGCCATAAATGAACTATAATATGGTTGATATATGCCATATGTGGCATATATCAACTGTTGCGACACCATATCATCCCCACGCAAAAAGGACTTGGAGCATTCCAAGTCCTTTTTCTTATATAATGTTGATTTGGCACATCTTCATTGTTTCCAGCGCCGCTTGATGGGTCTCGGGGGTAACCCCCGCGCAGCAGGCGCTGTCTACGGCGATCTCCTTTTCGGGGAAATGAGCCTTCAGCAAAAGAGCATTGGAGACCACGCAGATATCGGTGCAAAGCCCTATCAGCTCCATGGAAAAATCCTCGCCCCCTGCGGCCTCCCGCAAACGCTCCGGCAGTTCGGTGGAACCGAAAGTAGGCTTTTCCACCACCCGAAACAGGCGGCCCTTCAGCCCTTCGGCGATGGCAGGATGGAGCAGCCAGCCCTCGCTCCCCTTGATGCAATGGGGAACCGGCAGTTTTTTGCCCTCGGCGGTATCCATATAGTTTTCGCCATGGGTATCGAGGGTCACAAAGACCTCTCCCTCAAAGCCGCGGATCTTTTCCACCGCCCGGGGCAGCATTTCCACCGCCTCGGGAGTTCCCAAGGCGCCGTCCACAAAATCTTTTTGAATGTCCACAACGATCAAAAACCGTTTCATCAGTGATGATAACCCTCCATTAACTTGGTATATTCTTTATAGAGCCCCTGATACCTGCGGTATTGGGCCTCGGTCAGCCTGCCCGCTTGGTAATATGCTTCGCTCTTTTCTCCCAGCATCTTGCGGCAGGAATGGGCTTGGTCTTTATAATTATTTTGTAGAAATTGTTTCAATTCTTCTAAAATGAAATCCAATTCCTTTTGCTCCTTGGATCTGAAAAACCGCATTATTTGTTCCGCTCCTTATCAGGCTTTGCCGCGCCGTCTCCGGGAGTCATGGGGGCGGATTTTCCGCCCTTGCCCAGAGTGATCAGCTCATAGTCGGCAGTGCCGATGCCCATCTTTTCGGCATGGGCAACACAGCTGCGCCAATCGGTATCGGGATGGTTGAGGCGGAAGCGATCGGTCTCGTGATCGTGGTGATGCTCCCCGATACAGCTATTGGCCAAAACCGGCTGGGCATTGCAAAGGGCGGCGCAGGCCGCATCCAGCGCCACCGGGTCAAAGGAGGCCAGCATTCCCACATTGGGGATGATGGGCGCATCGTTTTCCGAATGGCAATCGCAATTGGGGGAAACATCGCAGATCAGCGAGATATGGAAATGGGGTCTGCCCTCTAAAACCGCCTTGGAATATTCCGCCATCTTGATATTGAGCATCTCGCAGGAACTGTCGTTGGGCGAGAAGATGGCATCGGTGGGGCAGATGGCGATGCACCGCCCGCAGCCCACGCATTTGGCATAATCAATGGCCGCCTTTCCGGTGGAAAATTGCGGCGCATCATGGGCGCAGATCTTGGCGCAGGCCTTACAGCCGATGCATTTTTCGGTAATGACCTGAGGCTTGCCGTCGCTATGCATCTCCATCTTACCGGCGCGGGAGCCACAGCCCATGCCGATATTCTTCAAGGCGCCGCCGAAGCCCGCCATCTCATGACCCTTAAAATGGTTCAGGGAGATAAATACATCCGCATCCATAATGGCGCGGCCGATCTTGGCAGACTTGAGATATTCCCCTTCAATGGGAACCTCCACCTCATCGCCGCCCTTCAGCCCATCGGCAATGATCACCTGGCAACCGGTGGTCATGGGCGAGAAGCCATTGGCATAGGCCGTCTCCAGATGATCCAGCGCATTCTTCCGACTGCCCACATAAAGGGTATTGCAGTCGGTGAGGAAGGGCTTGCCGCCCAGCTCCTTCACCAGATCCGCCACCACCCTTGCATAATTGGGGCGCAAAAAGGCCAAATTGCCGTATTCCCCGAAATGAAGCTTGATAGCGGTAAACTTATTGTTGAAATCAATATTTTCTATACCGGCGGTAATACAAAGCCGCCGCAATTTTTGCAAAAGATTCTCCCGATGATCGGCGCGAAAATCGGTGAAGTAAACTTTGGAAGGTGCCATGATCGTCCTCCTTTGGCGTTGATAAAAATATTTTATCACAAAATTCTTTCCAAAACAAGAGAACTGTTATATAATGAATAAAAAGATGGGAGGCAACGGTATGGAATTTCGGATCGAGCAAGACTCTATGGGAGAGATCAAGGTAGAGGCGTCCAGAAAATGGGGTGCCCAGACCCAGCGGAGTCTGGAAAACTTTAAGATCGGCACCGAGCGGATGTCCCAGGAGATCATCGCCGCCTTTGGGGTATTGAAAAAAAGCTGTGCCGCAGTCAACGGCGAAATGGGCAAGCTGACCCCGGAGCAGGCAACCGCCATTATGAGCGCCTGCGATGAGGTGCTTGCAGGCAACCATCAAGAGGAATTCCCCCTGGTGGTCTGGCAGACCGGAAGCGGCACCCAAAGCAATATGAATATGAACGAGGTCTTGGCCCGCCTTGCCGCCGAGAGAGGCTGTAAGCTTCATCCCAACGACCATGTGAATATGTCCCAAAGCTCCAACGATACCTTCCCCTCCGCCATGAGCATTGCGGCGACCCTTGCTATCAAGACCCGCCTTTTGCCGGCAGTGGCGATGATGGAAGAGGAACTGGCCCGCTTGGAGCGGGAAAACGAAGGGATCATCAAGATCGGCCGCACCCATCTGCAGGATGCCACCCCCTTGCGCTTCTCCCAGGAGATCAGCGGCTGGCGCGCCATGCTTCAAGAAAACCAAAAGATGCTGGAGGCGGCTCTGCCCGCCCTTTCGCAATTGGCCATCGGCGGTACCGCTGTGGGCACCGGTCTCAATGCCCCCAAGGGCTTTGATGAGGCGGTAACTGAAAAGATCACCGCCGAGACCGGCGTTGCCTTTACCCCCGACCCCAATAAATTCCATGCCCTGACCTCCAAGGATGCCTTTGTGTTCGCCCACGGGGCCATGAAGGCGCTGGCGGCCAACCTGATGAAGATCGCCAATGATATCCGCTGGCTGGCATCGGGCCCCCGATGCGGCATCGGCGAGATCGCCATCCCCGAAAATGAGCCGGGCAGTTCCATTATGCCGGGCAAGGTCAACCCCACCCAATGCGAGGCGCTGACCATGGTGGCGGTGCAGGTCATGGGCAACGATGTGGCGGTGGGCATGGCGGCGTCCCAGGGCAACTTTGAGCTGAATGTGTTCATGCCCGTGGCGGCCTATAACTTCC
Source organism: Eubacteriales bacterium (assembly GCA_045603925.1). Taxonomy (GTDB): domain Bacteria; phylum Bacillota; class Clostridia; order Oscillospirales; family QAKW01; genus QAKW01. The sequence goes on along the minus strand of JAZUNB010000045.1, from coordinate 140 downwards.
TGCAGTCGGCCCGCCTGCTGGCGGAGTCCATCGACTCCTTCAACGAGCACTGTGCCGTGGGCATCGTTGCCAACCGTGAGCGGATGCACGGCAACCTCCACAACTCCCTGATGCTGGTCACGGCGCTGAACCCTTACATA
>JAZUNB010000044.1:0-7051 GCA_045603925.1 Eubacteriales bacterium | reverse complement strand
TACCTGCCGGAGGTGGCAAAATGCATTGCGGAGCTCCGCGGCACCACCGCCGAGGAGATCGAGCGCATCACCGATGAAAATGCCCTGCGAATGTTTAAAATGGTGTAATTTTACACCGCTATTTCTTAAAAACAAGCTCTGTATCGATAGATACAGAGCTTTTTAATATCCTCTTTGCTGCAGATCGTGCACCAGTTCTGCATAAAACTCCCGTACATCAAAGCCGGGAATATTCTCCCGCCAGAGGTCGATCACATCCCCGTGGCCAATGCCTCGGCGACCCTTGGGCTCCAAAAGCTGATGGCGGGCGCCCCAGATAGCAGAGCGGGTATCCACCAGACCGTCATTTTCCCGACTGAATGCCTTGACCAAAAGGAATGTCCAATTCAGCGGGAAGGGGGCACTGCGATGGTTTTTCATCCGAGAGGTGATGCTTTGATACCAGACCTCCGGATTGTCGGGCACCGCCTCGTTAAATGCGGTGCACCGCTCCACAGTAAGATCGCTGACCGCACCCAAAAAATCCGCATCCTTTTCTCCCAGATGAGCCAGCGCCGTGTTATAACTATTCGCTATCCTGCGGCGCAGCTGCACCGGAGCTTTTTTCAGCAGGTAATCGGCAAAGGCGCAGCCCCGATGCGGGGTATTAACAGTGGTCAACGAAGCCACCTTCTCTCCCATCCCCAGGGCAGAGATACAATAGCGGGAATCCAGCCCGCCTTTGGAATGGGCGATTATATTGACCTTTTCACTTCCGGTCTCCTGCAGGATCGCCTCAATGCGCTGCTGCAGTTCCTTGCCGCATTCCGCCACCGTTGCCGCAGAACGCTGTTCCCCATAATAGACCGAGGCACCATTCCGTTTCAGAGTAGCAGGAATGCGACCCCAATAGTTAAAAAAGCGCTGATCCCGGAAAAAGACCCCGTGGACCATCAAAATAGGATAGCGCGTTCGGCAAAAGGCACTTTCTGCCCGGGCCTGCTCCCATTCCTCTCGATCCCATTCCTCAAAATATTCCCGCCCGATCCGCCGAGCCACCCCCAGCGCGATCCAGAAATTTAAGCCGGGCAACCACCAAAAGAGCAGTAAAAGCACCCGTTGGCGGATCCGAAGCCGGGCAGAGCGGGCCGCCGCCCGCAGAATCCCGCCGAAGAGCACCGGAGTCAGCAAAAGCTGCCCCAGCAGCCAATGAGCCAGGCGATACCAAATGCTTTGGCCGGCCATCAGAAAAAGACCGAAAAAGCCACCGACAGAATTCAAAAGAGAGAGCCAGGCGAAGCAACAAAGCAAAAAACGCCCCCGCGCCAAGGCCCCCAGCCTTTTAGGGGCTCCAAGCCCCGGAAGAGGGGCCAGAACGGCCCATAAATAGAGCACCGCCGCAATCATCCAAAAACAAATTCTGCCGGCAACCGAGCCGCACAAAAGCAGCCGGATCGCCAGCAGATCAGAGATCAGGATCATTCCCAATATATGAAGCACCGCAACAAGGGCGGTACAAAATGAAAAACGACGCTTCATTTTATTTTTTTCTTGCGCCGATGGCGGTTTCTGCATTTTGCAGAAGGGTCAGCAAAGAAGTGGCGAAAAGGGGGTATTTTGCCCGAAGAGCCTCCTCATCCATCGGGGGAAGGGCCGTCTTTTTCAGCAAGCCCTGGATCTCCGCCTCCAATTTTTTCATAGCGGCATCGGACATCAACCCATAGACCTCCTCTGAGGCGCCGAAGAAGGTTTGGGGATTTTCGGCATTACCGTTATAAAGACGGCGGAACATCTGATAGACGCTGATCTGCAGATACATCGACACCTTATGGATGAGATCTTTATCGCCCGAGGCGCCCAAAAGATCCTCCACCACCGTAACGGAATTGCAGATCAGTTTCTTATTCAGCACCGGCAACAGACTGCCCGCTCCCCGATTGCCCTGCCCTGCGGCATCCTCATCGGGAACCTCCTCCAAGAGGATGGCGGAGCCGTTTTTCTCCAAGGAACGGCCCAGAAGATAATCCACCGAAACGCCATAGTAATCGGCGGCGCGCACCAAAAAAAGCAGCCCGCATTCCCGAATGCCCTTCTCATAATGGGAAAGCAACGCCTGGGAAACGCCCAGCGCTTCCGCCGCCTTCTTTTGAGAAATGCCCGCCTCCTTGCGAAGATGGGTCAACACTCTGGGGAAATCCGAAACTGCCATGGTATAATGCCTCCAAATTCAATAACATATTAATTATACTAAATCCACGCCTTTAAGTCAATGATTTTGGCGCATTTTCTGAAAGTTTGGCAGGGTCTGCGCCTTTGATCAAAATTGATGAACAGAATGTAAAAAATGGAAATACCTATTGAATTTTAGAAACATTCTATGGTAAAATATAGATAAGGAGAAGGATCTTCTCCGCAATTTAATACAGTTAGGAGTGACCTCTATGAAGATGACCTATGTAACGAAGAAGCTGAGCCTTTCCGAGCAGGAAAAGCTGCTGGTGGAACGCAAGCTGGCAAAGCTGGACAAATTCTTTACAGAGGAGGCCACCGCCGCTGTCACCTTTACGGTGATGCGGGAGGAAGTGACGGTTGAAGTAACGGTGAAGGATCACGGGATGATCTTTCGGGGCGAGCGAAGCGCCGTCGATAAGATGCTGGCGCTGGATGAGATCATCGATCTGATCATCCGCCAGGTGCGCAAGAATAAGACCCGCCTTACCAAGACCCTTTATTCTGAGCTTCCCGATTTTGACCCCTGGGAAGAGGGCGAAGAGGATTTCAATCTGGTGAAGACCAAGGAGATCTTCCTGCGTCCTATGGATCTGGATGAAGCCATTATGCAGATGAACCTTCTGGATCATAATTTCTTTATGTTTCTGGACAGCGAGACCGATAAGGTCAGTGTTGTTTACCGCCGCAAGGACGGGCAATACGGGCTGTTAAGAAGTGAAAACTGAAATCATTCGCCAATCATTTTTATTCCCCTTTATTCGGGGAGAGCGGAGAGGATAAAACCTCTCCGCTCTCTCTTTTTTGAACGGATACCGCTGAAAAACAGCGAAGACAGAAAAGAAGCCTCCCCAACGGAGGCTTCTTTTCTGTTGGTCTGCGCCGTTTTCAGCGGGCATTTACTTTGCTTTGGTTTCGCAATAAGCACACCGATAAACACGGTTTTCCTGATCGGTCAGGTTAAAGATATGGGGCAGTTCCTGCTCTGTGGTGGTAATACAGCGGGGATTTTTACAGAAGATCACATTGGTCAGTTTTTGGGGCAGACCGATGGTTCTCTTTTCCGCCAATGCGCCGTCTTTAATAATATTAACGGTGGCGTTGGGATCCACATAACCTAAAATATCCATATCCAGATCAAATTCCCCGTTGATCTTGATAATATCCTTACTGCCCATCTTGCGGCTCTGCACATTCTGCATAATGGCCACAGGACAGTCCATTTTGGAAAGCTTTAACAGGCGATACAGCTCCATGGCCTTACCGGCGGTGATATGATCGATGACGATTCCGTCTTTAATGGCATCAATTTTCATCTTACTCCACCTCCAGCAATTTTAAGATCAGTGCCATCCGCATATATTTTCCGTTTAAGACCTGCTTGAAATAGACGGCACGGGGATCGGCATCTACCCCAAGGCTGATCTCATTGACGCGGGGCAGGGGATGCAGGATCTTCATCTCGGGATTGGCCTTTTCCAGCTTCTCGGGAGTCAGGATATAGCTATCCTTCAGCCGCAGATAATCCTCCTCATTGAAGAACCGCTCCCGCTGAACGCGGGTCATATACAAAATATCCAGCTCCGGCAGAGCGCCCTCCAGATCGGTGGTCTGGGTAAAGGGAATGTTATTCTTTTGGAGAATATCCTTCTTCACATAGCTGGGAAGCTTCAGCTCCTCGGGGGAGATCAATACAAACTTATTGCCGGTATACCGCGCCATAGCGGCGATCAGCGAATGAACGGTACGCCCGAACTTCAGATCCCCGCAAAGGCCGATGGTGAGGCCGGTAAACCGCCCCTTTTCCCGCCAGATGGTCAGAAGGTCTGCCAGGGTCTGGGTGGGGTGGTTATGACCGCCGTCGCCTGCGTTGATCACCGGAATGGAGGCATTCATGGCCGCCACCAGGGGCGCGCCCTCCTTGGGATGGCGCATGGCGATAATATCCGCATAGCAGCTGATGGTCTTCGCCGTATCGGCAACGCTCTCCCCTTTGGCGGCGGAGGAACTGCCTGCGCTGGCCATGGAAAGGACATTGCCGCCCAGCTCATACATGGCCGCCTCAAAGGACAGGCGGGTACGGGTGGAGGGCTCGAAGAAGAGGGTGGCCAATTTCTTATGCTTACACTTCTCTTGGTACTTTTCGGGGTTGGCGATGATATCCTCTGCCACCGCCACCAATTCATCGATCTCGGCGGTGGAGAGCTCTAAAATATCAATTAAGCTTCTCATGCTTTTGCACCGTTGACTGCCAGATAGTTCTTGATGCGCTCCACATTCTCGGTATTCTTCTCATCCTCTTCCAGATACTCAATGATGTCATAGACATCCACTACCGAGTAAACGGGGAAACCGAACTCATCCTCGATCTCCTGCATAGCGCCCTTTTCACCTTGGCCCTTTTCCTTACGGTCTACCATCACAAAAGTAGCGGCAACTTTAGCGCCCTCCAAAGTAGAGAGATTGGCCATACTCTCGCGGATGGCGGTGCCGGCGGTGATGACATCCTCCACAATAACGATCTCTTCCCCTTCATTGGGAACATAGCCCACGAAAATGCCGCCCTCGCCATGGTCCTTGGCTTCCTTACGGTTAAAGAAGAAAGGAACATCCAGACCGTTTTTAGCCAATGCCACAGAAGCGGACACTGCGATGGGGATCCCCTTATAAGCGGGTCCATAGAGTACGGTGCGCTTCTTGCCCACCTTCTCGAAATAAGCCTTGGCATAGAATTCGCCTAATTTGGCGATCTCCTCGCCGGTCTTGATCTGGCCGGCATTGATGAAATAGGGGATCTTTCTGCCGCTCTTGGCGGTGAAATCGCCGAACTTCAATACGCCGGCGCTCTCTAAAAATTCAATAAATTCTCTCTTATAACCTTCCATTTTATACCTCCAATATTTATATCATTAAGGGATGGATTTTCAGATGATTTTTATTCAACCCGAGGGCCGCCGGGCTATTTGCCCTGCAAGCGAGGGTTGGATGAAAAGCGCGGAAAAGACACCCTTAATCGCAAAATTCAGCAACACATCTGCGATAAGCGGCAACAGGATCCTCGGCGGCGGTAATGGGGCGACCCACCACAATATAGTCGCTGCCGATCTTCTTGGCTTCGGCGGGGGTCATCACCCGCTTCTGATCGCCGATATCCCCATCGGCAAAGCGAACGCCGGGGGTAACGGTCAGAAACTTCTTGCCGCAGGTATCATGCACCTTGCCTGCCTCCAGAGGAGAGCAAACAACACCGTCCAGCCCTGCTTTTGCGGCGTTGGAGGCATAATGCATCACCACCTGATCGATGGGCTCCTTGATCAGAAGATCCCGCTCCATCCGCTCCTGGTCGGTGGAGGTCAGCTGGGTAACGGCGATCAGCAGAGGACGGGTACCGTCGGGACGGGTGAGGCCTTCCAGCGCCCCTTCCATCATAGAGATGGTACCGGCAGCATGAAGGTTGGTCATATCCACATCCAGGCGGGAAAGAACCGCCATGGCCTTCTTCACGGTATTGGGGATATCATGCAGCTTCAGATCCAGAAAGATCTTATGACCGCGCTCCTTCAGCTCCCGAACGATGGCAGGGCCTTCGGCATAAAACAGCTCCATACCGATCTTCAAGAAGGGCTTACGCTCTTCGTTCTTAAAAAGATCCAAAAATTTCAACGTATCTTCCTTGCTTGCGAAATCGCAAGCGATGATCACATCTCTTCCCATCAGTGTGCTCCTCCTATAATATCTTGCAGATTATTGATTCCGTATTTTTCCATAGCCCGGGGCAGATCCTCGATGATCTTTTTGCAGGCAAAAGGATCACGCAGGTTGGCCGCGCCCACCTGCACCGCAGCAGCGCCCGCCAGCATCAGCTCAATGACATCCTCGGCGGTGGAAACGCCGCCCATTCCCACAATGGGAATATTGACTGCCTCATAGACCTGATAGATCATTCTTACCGCCACCGGCTTGATGGCGGGGCCGGAAAAGCCGCCCATTTTATTGGCCAGCACCGGTTTTTTCTTTTTCAGATCGATGACCATACCCAGCATGGTATTGATCATACTGATGCCATCGGCACCCGCGTCCTCGCAGGCTTTGGCGATACTGACGATATCGGTGACATTGGGGGTCAGCTTCATAATGATCGGCTTATGGGTGACTTTACGCACCTCGGCAGTCACCGCCGCGGCGGCAGAAGGGTCGGTACCGAAGCTCATTCCGCCTCCATGGACATTGGGGCAGGATACATTGATCTCAAACCAAGCGATCTGATCCTCGGCATCCAGCTTGCGCACCGTTTCCCGATACTGCTCCAGGGAAAAGCCGCTGACATTGGCCATAATAGGGCCGCTGAAGCAGGCCTTCAGCTTGGGCAGTTCCTCAGCGAGAACCTTATCCACGCCGGGGTTCTGAAGCCCCACCGCATTGAGCATTCCTTCGGCGCATTCCGCGATACGAGGGGTGGGGTTGCCGAAGCGAGGCTCCAGAGTGGTTCCCTTAAAGGAGAGGGAGCCTAAAACATTGATATCGTAAATATCGGCGAATTCATAGCCAAACCCGTAAGTACCGCTGGCAGGGATGATGGGGTTTTTCAGCTCGGTGCCGCAAAGGGTCACTTTTGTGTTTACCATATGATCTCCTCCCTTTCCATAACGGGACCTTCCTTACAGATCCGCTTATTGCCGTACTTGGTCTTGCAGGAACAGCCCATACAAGCGCCGAAGCCGCAACCCATCCGCTCTTCAAAGCTATACTGACCGGAGGTTTCGGCGATGGCCTCAATGGCGCGGAACATAGGCTCGGGACCGCAGGTAAAGAAGTAGTCATAATCCAAGCCCTTCATGGCATC
>JAZUNB010000043.1:0-18952 GCA_045603925.1 Eubacteriales bacterium | reverse complement strand
TCATAAGTATAAGTCACCGTATGATTCAAGGGATCGGTGTCGGTCAAAAGATCGCCGGCAGGAGAATAGGTATAGCAGGTAATGCCGCCATTCGCCGCCGTCTTTTTGACCACCCGCTTCATTTTATCATACTCAAAAGAGGTCAAGCCATTCTGATCGGTCTGGGTCAGAATGTTGCCGTTGGGATCAAAGGTACGGGTGATCTTGCCATAGGCGGCAAAGCCCGCCTGCAAGCCATCCAAGCCTTCGCTGAAATCCAGCTCTACCTTACTGATACCTTCCTCCAAAACATTCCCCACCGCATCATAAATATAGCAATACTGATTGCCATCGGGCAGGGTCTTGCAGATCAGGCGGCCTGCGGGATCATAAAGATAGGTGGTTTCATTCTCTTCGGGATCGGTAGTCTTGATGACACAAAAACAGCGGTGGATTCGAAAATCCACCGCTGAAACTTTAGTTTTTTATTCAAGACACAGTTCCGTCCCCTGTCTTCCTACCGACCCTTTGTTCTTGTCCCCTATTTTATGGAAGCGCGAAAAATCTCTCGTTTGTGATATTCATCAAATATCACAAAGTACTGCTGACCCTTTTCATCATACTCTGTCTTTTCGCAAGCGTACTTATATTTTTTAAGCTCCACAGTGCGAATTCGATCAAGGTCTTTTTCTAAAATATAGAAAATCCCTTTTTCTTTGGTGTAGCAATATTTTCTTAGTGCCTTTTCCAAATCCAAAGCCCTTTTCTCGAGTTTTCTATTCACTGCAATACAATAGTCTTTAGATGTTTGGGAAGATTGGATGTGGTGTTTCCTCGCTTGAATAGGATTCGCCTTTTCATATTTTCTGCGAAGCGGTCCGTTATTGATGATCGTGCACCATTTTGGAATTCCAGAGCCAATCAATAAACCAACAGCCGTTGAGATAAACACATAGGGAATCAACACTCTTTCTTTAAAAAGATTCAATAAAAACAACACCAACAGCCCTAAATCAAAAAGAAGAACAATAATCAAGCAAGCAATATGTGTCCAAAAAAGAACATTAACAATGCTTCGGTTCTTGTCTCTATACGGCACAAGAATTTTCCAAAAACCAATCGGATAATACTTTTTAAACGGAGGATGCACATTTTTAAATTCTTTATCATATATACTATTGGTCATATACTGACCAATAGTCATATTGAAATTCAAAAACAATGTCAAAACTACTATATAATACATTTTTCCTCCGTTATGGATCACTTTAATCCTTCAAGCAGGTTTCTTCCCATATTAGTAGCTACATCAGAACCTATGCTCTTCGGCGATCCTTTGATTTCTTCTAACACATAATCGTTAATATGCTTATTCGCTGAGGTAGTATAATAATCCGAAACGCGTCTGAAGTTTTTTTCAACATACTTCCGATTTGCACGATTGTTATTCTTCGGCATCGCATTTTTATACAGTTTGGTCTCGTCTGCCAAAGTTCCCGCTTTATTCAACATACCAGGTTTAACATTTTTGGTAATCGCCCCATCCAAAACCAATCCTGCGGCAACCGCAGTTCCTGCTTCAAGTGCTGTCAACTTAGAAAGATCACCATCAATCCAGTCCCCGAGCACTACTTCACCTGCATTGATTGCTGCGTTTCCTATAGCTACACCTGCCGCATTTGCCCCCGATGCCGCTAATGCTCCGGTCGCTCCACCGGCAATCACACCGGTTAAAAATCCGGTTGCAGCTTCATCAGGATCACCGGTTAATGCACCACTTATCGCTCCCGATGCACCACCAACTACTGCGCCGGCGCAAGCACCTCCTAAAATGACACCTGCAATACCACCCGTAGCAGCAGAGGCAATAAAAAGACCCCCGATAAGAAGAACACCAATGACTACCTTCGTTGTGTTATCAACACTCAACCCCAAGGGATCCACAAACATAATGGGATTATTATTGGCATAGGCATAGCGATTGAGGGTAATGGCATTGGTAATATCACCGGCGATGAGGTCGGGATTGATAAAGCGCTTGAGATCGGGGCTATAGAAGCGGTTTCTCATATAGTACAAGCCATTGGGCTCGGTCATAACGCCATCCCTACCGTTATAGCAGAAGGGGGTGTCTGTTTCGCCCACATGAGAAAGCAGCTTGCCATAGGTATCATACTCGAAGGTATCAATAATACTTCCATCATCTTCAGTAATGGCAACAGTGCTGCCACGATAATCATAGTGATAAGTCTTAAATGATCCATTGATTTCTTCGCCAATAAGACCGAGGCCATAGACATACTTGGTGGTCACATCATCGGTGGTCTTCATCAGCAGGCGGGACAAACGAGGCAGAGGATCATAGACATACTCGGTCTCGATACCATCTACGGTTCGCTTCTCCAAGAGATTCTGAGGGGAATACTCATAGTCGGCGATCACATCACCATCACTACGAATCACTCGATTGCGGGAATCATATGTCATCCAAAAATCGGTGTTGTTGATCATAACATTCTCAATGTTGCCACCATTATCATATTGTAACGGATAATCTTCGTAATCTACCAACCGATTGGACTGATCATAAGAATAGCGATCGCCCTGAACTAAATTGCCGCCCTCATCATAAGAATGCACTTCAAGGGTATCGACGGAGGTCAGGTTGTTTTCATGAATAACATCATTCAACCATCCGCTATCAAGATAATTATACTCGATTCTATGATCAAATGCAACAGCATTATCACAAGAAATACCATTGCCCCATTCTTGAATCAGACGACCATTGGCATCATAATCCCAACTATAGCCGGTGATTTGACCATAATCTGCGGTCATCGTATCCTGATAAGTAAGACGCTGCATATTGTCATAATCATAATCGACCGTTGTACCGTTATCATTTTCAATTCGAATCAATTTATTACTATCATCGTAATAGTAATAAGTGGATCTTTGCGCCCAGTCGGTCACGGTCTCCAAATTATTTCGCTCATCATAGTAATAGTTTACGACACTGTTATCGGGATAAGTGATCTGATCAATTTTACCACGGGACTCATATCGATACTGAATGGTATTGCCCTCTGCATCGGTATATGAGGTTACTCGATTTGACGCATCATAGGTATAGGTGCGGGCACCTTTTGCATCGGTAATACTCAATACGTTTCCGTTATCATCATAGAGATAGGTAACGGTGCCCTCGGGAGTGATAAGAGAAGCCAAGCGACCCGCCGGATCATAGGTATACTGATGCACCTGATTCCGGGCATTGGTCACGGTAGCAACCAACCCCATCGCATTATAGGTATAGGTCTTGGTAGCACCGGTAGCAATGGTTTCGGTCAATACCCGACCGTAATCATCGTAGGTATAGACCGTGCCCGCCTCGTTAGGACCAAGCATAGATAAAGGCTTTCCAAGAGGATGATAGGTAGCGGTGCTATCGCGGCCATCTTCATCGGTCACATTGATCAAGCGGCCCATACAATCATATGTAAAAAGTTTTTCCATATAAGTGTTGGCATCCATAACTTTAACAACCTTGCCCAGCTTATTATATTCATAAACATACTCGCCGGAAGCATCATTCGTGGTAGCGGGAAGATTTCGCTGATTATAGGTCAATGAGCGAATAACATTACTCTTTTCATTGGTAACGCTCAATACATTGCCCATGGCATCATAAGTGGTAGTAACGGTCTTCCCCGCCGGATCGGTAACGGTGGTGCGGCGGCCTGCGGCATCGTAGCCGTACACCGTTTCATTGGAAGCCTGATCGATCACTTTGACCAGCTGATTGCAAGCATCATACTCATACTGAACCGAACCGAATACATCGGTGGCGCGGATGAGATTATTGTTTGCATCATACGCATAAGAGGTAACATTGCCCTTGGGATCGGTCATGGTCGCCTTATTGCCATAGGAATCATAGGTATAAGTAACGGTATGATTCAAGGGATCGGTGACAGTCAAAAGTTCTCCCACAGAAGAATAGGTATAACGGGTTATGCCGCCGTTTGCTGCAGTCTTTTTGATCATCCTGTTCTTACCGTCATATTCAAAGGCGGTCAATCCATTTCGATCGGTCTGAGTCAGCACATTGCCGTTAGCATCAAAGGTGCGGATGATCTTGCCATAGGCAGCAAAGCCCGCCTGCAAGACATCCAAGCCTTCGCTGAAATCCAGTTCTACCTTACTGATGCCTTCCTCCAGCACATTCCCTACCGCATCATAAATATAGCAATACTGATTGCCATCGGGCAGGGTCTTGCAAACCAAGCGACCGGCGGGATCATAGAGATAAAAGGTTTCATTGCCTTCGGGATCGGTGGTTTTGATAATACGATCCATAACATCATATTCATGAATCAGTTCGCCACCATCGGCGAAAGTGACTTTGGTTAACTTCAGATTGTCATTGTACTCATACGTAGTAATGTTTCCTTTTTCATCCGTTTCAGAAATCTTCTGACCATTACAATCGTATTGATAAGAAACACTATTTTCAAGAGGCCCGACCACTGAAATCAGATTACCTACTGCATCGTAATTGTAATTGGTTGCATGACTCAATGCATTCGTTTTTGTTTTAAGTCGACCATTCTCATAGGTGAAATAGGTATTCTTTCTCCTTGGATCGTTTTCACGTGTCATCAAACCGTTTACATGTGTATAGTACGTTATATGATCTCCGATGGTTTTAGTGCTAACCAAACCATCTGCATTATGACCGTATCTTGTTACCGTACCTCTTTCATCTGTAAAAGTAACAACCTGATGTCGATTATTATATGTGAAACTTTCTTGGGTAGTTTCATCCGTATCAACAAGGTACTCAATAGAAGTCAAATTACCTGACAAATCGTAGTTATATTTCGTGTAATTCAGGTTTTTATCCACCTTCAAATACAGTCTGAAATTTTCATCATATCCCCATCGTTTAGATTTACCCAATGCATCAGTTTCAAGTAATACCTGTCCATTACTATTGTAGGTGTAAGTAGTAGCATTGCCATTGGCATCGGTAAACTTGATCAACAAACCGTTAGAATCATACTCTCTGGTACAAGTTGTTCCATCTCTTTGCGTAACTACACATTTGTTGTCCGTATAATTAAAGATTGTTTCATTACCCAAAGCATCCGTTTGCTTAATTACTTTCTTGCTGACCGGATCATAAACATTTGTAAAGAAACATACATTTTTGGCATCCGTTCCCGTCAATACACGACCGTCAGAATCATAAGTATAGCTTGTTTTATTACCATTATTTAGAATTTCACTAATACAAAAGTTTTGATAATTGATTTCTGTCAATCCAAGAGCAGTAGACGAAACTTGTTTAATAAAAGTCCCTTCATAAGAAAGGGTGATTTTTTGATTGGTTACTTTATCAATGATTTCGGATAATTTTCCGGTGGAATCATACACCAATTGTGTTTCAAATCCTTGGCGAGAAACAATCTTTACAAGCTTACCGGTACTATCATAATACTCTGTTTCCTTATCTCCACGGCAAAGACAATAGCCGTCGTCTTGTTTGGTCAAAATAAACGGTATATACCCCATGGATTGACAGGTATAATTGACTCTGTCATCTGAAGTAAATTCACGGAAAGCACACGGCTTTTCATAAACCAGGATGCGATTTTCTTCTTCTTTAATGCTCTTTTCATAATTATGGGACCAGCCTTTTCCCAAACTGCTCCACGCCAACCGAGATGAACTATATTTTGCCGTTAATTCAAGGTTTTGTCCACCACATAATTTACCCATTGTCATATTCAAAACATGAGATCCTGTCGATACGTCTACCGGATCAGCCTCCATATTATCGGGAACACTATTCTCAGGTGTTTCCGGAAGACCGGGAAAAACTTCAAGATAAAACTCTCCATCTTGATCTTCTTTGCACTTAATTTCAATTATGCAACGCTCTCCCTGATGCATCGGAACAGAAAGGGTTGCATCTTTGATATAACTGGCAATACCAAGACAACTACTTAAAGTTTCACTTTGATATATCGTGATGGTTGAGGTTGCAGTACTATGAAAGAAAAAATGATAAGTTATTTCTTCATTCTCATACGATGTATCCAAAAGATCATTGGCTGTAAATGCATATGTTTTAGTTTGATAACCACCTACTGTATCAGTAAGTTTATTTGAAATAATTTGAATAGACATTCTATTTCTCCTTTAATTTTGAATTTTTCTTCATTTTTCATTCTTGATCCTCACGGATCATGCCGGCGATGCCGCAATAGGGGCAGCCCTCTGCCCGTTCCGCCCAGGGGCCGGGCAGGCCGTGGCGTTCCTCCACGATAATGGGAATGGGGAACCTTTCATTGCAATTCTCACAAAGATATGTCAATGGGAAAGACCTCCTCAAAGCTGCATTTCAACGCGCGGCACAGCCGCACCCCCACCGCGATGGAAGGAATCCTGCCGGTACGCTCCAGATCGCAGACGGTACTGCGGGAAACGCCCGCGGCTTTGGCCAATTCCTCCTGGGTCATACGGCGGCGGTGGCGGATCATATATAATTGATTCAACATCGTTCAACTCCTTTTTATAAAAGGTCCTGCCCCTCTTCCGAGAGGCAGGAGCCTTTTCACAATCGGCTTAAAATCACTGCCATTTCGGCGCGGGTGATGGGATCGCGGGGGCGGAAATTGCCCGCATCATCGCCGATCATCCAGCCCTTTTCGGATACGGTCTTTACCGCCTCTTTTGCCCAATCGGGGATGATGGCTTCATCTTTAAATTCCACAGAAGATTCCTCCTTTTTTTCAAAATCTTCGGAATGATAGTTCCCCACGCGGTTGGGGATACCCAGATAAGCGGTGGGGTCGATGACGGTGGTACCCTGCTGAAGCTGGTAATGGAGATGGACACCGGTCACATTGCCGGTGGCGCCCATAGTGCCCAGCACCGAGAGCGGAGAGACCTCCTCCCCTGCCTTCACCTTAATGCTACCCTCTGCCAGGTGGCAGAAGATATGGCGGCGGCCTTCGGCATCGCCCACCGAAACATAATGGCCCCAGCCGCCCGCATCATAGGCCACCAGGCGAACGGTACCGTAGCAGGTGCAAAAAACCCGGCGGTCATCGGCCACCAGGTCGATGCCCTGATGGCCGTTGGCCCAATAGCTGCCCTGCTGACCGTAAGTAGCGGTAACCGAAAAGGCGCCGGTTACGGGTAGATTGGTCATACGCCCTTCTCCTTCAGCTCCGCCAGATAGCGGTCGGCCTCCACCGCGGCGGCGGTGAAGCTGTTATTCTTCCACCAAGCCCAGAGGCCTGCGGCGGCAGTAGCCGCCATGGACAGGCCCTCATAGAGGGCGTCTTCGCTGAAGGGCAGGGGATTTTTCCCCCAAACGGTCAGGATCTGATTGATCAGCGCCACCGCCAGAACGACGGTACGGATCAGCGTTTCTTTCTTACAATTCATTTATAAAATCTCCTTTAACACTTGAAATACATTGATCCCCACCGCGGCGCAAAGGAGGATGAGGAGCCCCACCCCCGCCAACCGCAGCAGCGTTTTACCGCCTGCGGTATTCAAAAAGGAGAGGGGCTCCTTATTCTCCACCTGATCCAGGCGAAGATCTTGCTTTTCCAAAATCAGGGTGGCCCGATCCACCGCCGCAGTCAGCTGCAGGCAGGCGGCGGTCAGGTCATCCAGCTTTTGGCCATGGGAATCCAGACGGCGCTCAGCCATTCGTTGCACCCGCTCGATGCCGCCGCTGCGTGCATCGCAATATTCACGGGAGACGATATGGTCGGGGGTCATCATCGGAGCTGCTGATCCTCCAATTCCCATTGGCGTTTCAACTGCTGCAGCGCCAGTTGATAATAGTAATCCTGTTCATTTTCGGCCTTGGCGGCATCCTGCTTCATCTGCTGCAGAAGGATCTCCTGCTGCCGATCCGCCTCGTCCTCATAAAAGGACTGATACCCTTTGCCGAGCAGACTCCCTAATTCCTTTTGCAGTTCGGCTGCTTCCGTTTGAGCGTCGGCGCGGGCGGTAACGCGGGCGTGATCGTTGGCCTGCAGTTCCTTTTCGGTATCCAGCAGTGCCCGATAGGCATTGGCCGCCGCCTGATTCAGGGCGGTGGCGGTCACCACATCGGCGATGCCGGTATTTTCCACTCCGCGGGTCAGCATCCCGCTTTCGGCCAGACGGCGCTGATTCCACGCCGCCGAGCGGGCGGCCCGTTGATCCTCTTCGCCCTCCCGCACAATATCGGCGCGCTCGGCATCCAGACCCGCAAGGGTGCTTTCATAGCCGGCGGCAATTTGATTGACACCCTGCTGCATATAACGGTTGACCAAGGCCTCATAGCCGTTATAGCCTGCAGGGGTCTCTTGGGCGGAGGAAAGCAAGCGATATTCGCTGCCGTCTGCCCCGCCGGAATAGCCGGCGGTGGCGCGGATCTTCTCCGCCTGATCGTGGGCCCATTTCATCCCGGCAGTATCCCCTTTCTGCTGATACTCCCGCCAGGCCCCCGTCATCCGCTCCAGCTCCTCCAATTGAGAGGGCGAGAGCAATAATTGATCCACAGAACTTGTCATCGGATCGTTCCTCCTTTTTCATACATCATTCGGTATCCCCAAAGCAGTGCATCGGTATCGGAAAGATCCAAGGCTACCGTAAAGGACTCTGCCAAGCGGGGATTCTGCAGCAGCGAGACCCAGCGGGAATCCTCCCGCTCCGAAAGATCCACGGTGATCCTTCGGGGCTCGCCGCCCTCGGCGGCAACCAAAACACCCAAGGTCCCATTGCCGCCGCTGACCGCCGCCCAAAGGCGGCGGAGCAGCATTTTTCTGCCCTTTCCCTCCTCCAGAAGGGGCAGATACCAGCAGGCGGTGATGGGCTCTCCCCCATCGGTGGCGGAGCCATCCAAAAGATAGACCCCGCCCTCGGCACCGCCGAAATATAAATCGCCCTGATACCGGCCCACCGCTGTGACCTCATGGGCAAAGACCCATTTCAAAAACCGATAGGAGCCTCCGGACATCTGCCCATCGGTCAGAAGGACGGTCTTGCCGAAAAACAGCATATAATAGCCCTTCCAGCAAATGCTCCGCACCTTTTGGGCGGGGAGAGCGGTCAGCAGGGGGTCCACCGCACGACTGCGGCGCACCGTTTCATTAAGGTTGGTCAGCTCATTGGACACACTGCGGACACTGAAGATGCCGCTCTCGGCCAAAAAGCAGGGCTCATTACCCACAACGCCCAGAGAATGGGGGGAAAGACACCCCTCCACCATAGCGCCGGTGACCGAAGGGTAGGCATCCACGATATAGGGCTCCCCTGCAAGGGTATTGCCCAGGGTCACGGTCTGGTGACTGCGGAAAAAGACGGTGGAATCGTCGGGATCGTTTTTGAGCACCGCCAGCCGCCCATCGTTGAGATGGCAATAGCCGGTGACGGGGGTATGGCGGTTGCCCAGTTGCTCAATGCTGGTTTCATAGAAGCAGAAGAAGTTTTCCGGCTCGCTGAAGGCATCAATACCGGGGTCGGCGGCGCTGCCCCCTAAGAACAGCACCTCCTCCCCGCCCCGAGGGCCGTAGAAGCCCTGAACGGTGGCGCCGTTGATGGCCGCAGGCTCCTCCTTGCGGATGGCATAGGTCAGGCGGACATTATCCATTCCGTCATCGGCCACCGAATAGACGCCGAAGCCCAGATTGGTGATCCGATCCTCTACATCGATGGACACACTCTGTCCGCCCTTCACCCCGGGAAGCACCAGCCGCCCGAATTCCCCGCTGCGCAGGTATCCGTTGGTGACCACCAGCGCAACATTATGCCATAAGCCATCGGCACAGCGCACCTGCATCTCCGGGGGAATGTTGTCGTTATAGGCCTTATAGGGGCAGGTCAACACAAAATCGGTCACCTCCGCGCTGCTATCCACATAAAAGCTATCGCAACGGAACTGGCTCAGGCGGTTTTCCCCGCGGGGATCCACATCCGCCATAGCGCTCTCCGGAGATTTGGCCACCGCGGTAAAGGGAACGGTGGCATAATACTCCACCTCTTCCCCGTTATTGGTGATCTCCCGCACATTTCCGCCCCAATAGGGATCCATGACCAGACGGGCGGTCTTGCCGTCATAGATCAGATAATTCTGACTGTCGTTGATAAAAAGAAAGTCGCAGGTCACCGTTTCCCGCCGCCAGGCATCCAAGACCGGAGAGGCGCAGATCCGCTTGATCACCGTCTGGTTCCGTACCACGCCGCAGGAAGGGGCATCGGCCATCTGCTCATAAAGCAGGATAGGCTCCTCCCATTGGGCATTGAGGCGGTAAAGCTTATTGCCTGCATGCACCACCGGCGTATCCTTGAAAAACCAGATGCCGTTGATCCGACCGTCAAGGGTACAAAGGGAACGGTAGCCGGGGCGCACCTTCAGCGCCTCGCCCTGCCAGATGAGATTTTGAGCCTCCTTACTGCAGGCGGGGTTCCGATCGAAATCCCCCCCTGCGGCATCCAGACCCCAAAAGCCCGTTTGACTGCGGACGGTGCGGGCGTTACTGCCGCCCTTTAAGGAATGGAGAGGATAGCTCATAAGCTTCCCCCGCTTTCCACGCCTGCCACCGGGCGGTAGCCCAGGGCGGCGGCAAGCTTGGTATTATATTGCTCCATCAGGCGGTTATAGAGGGCAGGGTCATCCCCCATCACATAAACCGCGGCGCAATAAAAGGGTAAGGCCAGCGCCAGATCCTCCGGCAGGAGAAGCTCTGTCTCTACCGACACCTCCGAGGCCTTCACAGGCACCCGATAATAGACCAGCGTATAAGTACCGTCTTCACCCAAAAGCTTTCCTTCCGATATAATAAGAGGGGCCCGCTTGCCTTCCCGATAAAGACCCCGCGGGGTCAGAACCTGAGCAGGCAGCTCTGCCTCACCGCCCGAAAGGGTGATTTTACACCGCGCCTGCAGGGGAAAAACACGGGCCATTTCCCCCAGGGCGCTATCCAATGCGGCCAGAAGCCTTTCGGAAGAGAGCAGGATGCCCGGCTCCCCCTCCGCCGCCCCCAAGAGGGCGGCGGAGCGGGTCAAAATTCCGCGTACGGTCATAGGGCAGACCTCCCTTAATTGACCTGGAAACAGTTGCAGGTCAGATCATCGATATCGGTAGAGATCAGGATCTTACCCTTATGCTCACCGTTTTGATGCATAAACCGACCGGTCTCCAGCTGCACCGCATAATAGACGGCGGGCTGCAGATCAAGGTTCAAGGGTGCACCGGCAAAGACAGAATCGCCCGCTTCAATGATCACGGCACCGCCGTTATCGGTGTAAAGCAAAAGGACTACACAGTTGCCATTGGTCTCGATATGAGCGGTAGCCTCGGGATAAATCGAAGCGACACTATCCAAGGCAAACATTTGATTGGGTTTCAGAATCTTATTCTTGATTTCATTCATGGTATTTCATGCTCCTTTTCTTATTTATGCGCCTTGATGACATACAGTTCCTTGGGACGAACCAGCTTACCGCCATAGACATTCAGACCCTTGACCGCATCGGAGAAATACTTCTCGGGACGATAGGCCTCGGTCTCATCAATGGCGCTGGCAAAGGCAATGGCCTTATTGGTACGAACCATCATATAATCATCGGTGCCGTCGTTATAGAGATTATTGCTGAGGATGACGCGGGCACAATCATACATACCCACCACACCCTTGGCGATCAGTTCATCGTTATTGGTCTTCAGCTCGGTCAGCGCATCGCGGAACAGCTGATAGAAGAAGGGGGAAACGGTAATGGTCACATTATCGGCCACATCCACATCATTTTCCCGCAGTGCCAGCAGAGCCTGATCCACCAGCTTTTTCGCCTGCTCGGCGGTAGAGACCTTGGTGGAGACGCTGATCTGATCGGCATCCTTGGCCAGAGAGGCCACAAAACTGTCGCGGGCGGCGGCCATCTTACGGCCGGCCTCCTCCAATACAACCGGCATCAGCTCGGGAGATGCCTGCAGATGATCCAGATCATCTACCATAAAATTGAAGGCCTTTGCCTGATCGATATCCAAAAAGACAGAGGTGCCTTCAATGGTCTGGGGATCGCTCATCCCCACTGCGGCATCATAATCGAAGACATCGGGAGCGGCGGCACCCAAGATCTTCACGCGGGAGCCCAGGCGGGCCTCCCCTTCAAACTGGCGGTTGCAATCATCCACCAGCTTACACTTTTTTTCTAATTCAGTCTGGATAAAGTGGCTCCAGATCGTAGGTTTAAAATTTGCAAAAGACATATTGTTTTAACTCCTTAATTTTGATAATGATAACATCGCCTTCTTGAAAATATTGGGATCCTTCAGATCCTTCTCCGTCAGGCGATCCAATTCTTGAGAGGAATAGTAAAGTCTGGTTCCTCCCGCTGATTTTGCACTTACCATGTTTTCGGGGATCGGCTCGCGGCGGCGGTTTGCGGCGACCTGCGCCTCATAGGCCACAATGGGATCCACTTGTCCGCTTGCCATTAATCGGCAATAGATCTCCCCCACTTCCTTGGGGCTTTTGGCGGCAAGCTCCGGATAGGCCTCCCGCACCCGCGCAAGATCCCGATCAAAGCGTGTTTTCTCCAGCAAAGACATGGCTTCCTTTACCAGAGGGTGCTCCAGCACCCGACGGCGCAGCTGCTGCTCTTCGGCGTTCTCCCGAAGCTCTTCGGCCAGCCGATCCACCGCCTGCTCACGCTCTTTTGTTGACTGTTCATTTTCTTCCTCTGCGGGGGCCTCCTGCTCCGGCAGAGCGCCTTCGGTCTCCATAACCTCCGGCGTTTCCATCATCTCACTCATACTTCATCCTCCTTTAAGACCGTCCCTGCCTCTCTTGCGGCAAGGATGGTACGCAATTTTTCTTTGGGCGCATTGGCATCCTCATCCAGCGCCTCCACATATTCGGCAAAGCTGATATACCCTGCAGTCAGCAAATTCTGAAGAGTCTGCTCCTGGGCATATTTGGAATAGGGATTGGCGGGAGAAAGCTCGATCCGCGCCCGCGGGCTAAGAGCCTGCAACAGTTTGGCGGGGATCCGCTTACCGCCCACCGAAAGACCGGCGGGATGGTAGGCCTTCAAAAGGTCATACCAGATCAGCGCGATATCCTCCACAAACCGCGCCAGCTGTGCTACCGCGAAATTCAGATTGAGGGTTGCCGCCTCCCGCACCGCCACAATGGCGGCACCGCTGGCCTGCTCGGGGTTGATCTGGCCGGTCACCGCATCTCCCGCGCCGCAAAGGTCGCGGGTGGTGGTGATCATATTGTTCATAAAGTTATAGGCCACTCCGTTGATGCCGGCAGGCTGAACATAAGAGATCAGTTCTCCGATCTTTACATTGGGATCGTCTACTGCAATGGAAGCGCCCACCTTCTCGATATCCTCCACATTCTGGATACGGGGCGCGTTATACACCAATTTGGGAAAGGCGAACCGTCGGATGGCGATATCCATCCGCGCCAGATTCTTATTGATAGCGATCTGATTGGCGATAATACCCTCCACCGCGCCTCTTCCGCGGCAGCTGCCTTTTCGGCGGGCCCAGATAAAGGGCGCGATGGGATAGCGGGTAACCCCCTCCAATACGGTTTCGGGGTGGTAAATACAACTGTGCACCGCCTCCAGAAAGCAAACATTGCCGTTCTTCTTATAGAACTTCAGGATGGAGGTGCATTTGCGCGCCTCCTCCAGATTGCTCTCCAGGGGCATCCCCGCCTGGCAGATGCGATCCCCATCGGGGGTGATCTGCAGAATTTGGGTCTCGGGGATCCCATAGGCCGCGGCCTCCCGCCGCACCTCCTCCACCGAGCGGCGGCGCACGATCAGCAGATAGGGCTGTTCATTGATATCTTCCTCCTGCTCATCGCCGAAGAGTAGATTTACACCGTCTAAAAGCTCGCTTTTCAGCTTGCCCTCCTGCATATAGAAATAAAGGTAGGAAGCACCGGTCACGCAACCGTCCTCCACCGCCTCCCAGCATTTCTGATCCATCTGGTTCTGCTCCCAGAGCAGGCGGGCATTGCGGTTGAGCAGCTGCTCTGCCTGGCGGCAGATCCCTGCAAGGGCAGGCTGATCGGCGGTATCGAAATCGTAGTTGATGCTTAAGGTATTCTGAGCCACCACTGCGGTCTTATATTTCACAATGGGCTCGATGATGTTGTAAACGGGCAGGCGTTCCCCGTCGGTCGGCAGATAGCGCCATTGATCGCCGCTGTAGAAATGCTGGCATTCCTCGTTGCGGTCATAAAACCCGTCGCGGATCAGAAGGGCAACACCCTCCCGATATTCCCGCCAGATCTGTTCACTTGAATGAGTCATAGGCGTCCTTTCTGCCGTCATAGGCGTTTATTTTTTCCAAGAGGTGATCCTGCCGTTCTCCCTTGCTCCCCGCAAGACGCCCCCGACGGGCGGCGGAAAGTCCGTCGGCCAGCCCCAGCCGATAGGCGGCCACCCCGAGGAGCGGGGCAAGGATCATAAAGATCCATAAATAAATGGTCATAGTATCAGTTCCTTTCTGTAACTCCCCAAGGCATTGGGGGCTTGATGTTTCTTTGGTTTCGGTTGGGCGCCCGGATGCCCCATGGCAAAATAGCGCAGGGCATCGGGAGCATGGGTCAGTTCATGGGGATGGGTGCGGCAGTCCCCGGGGACCGCCGGATCCCATTCCAGCGAAGGGAGGCATCGGATCAGATTGATACAGGTGGAAAAGATCCGAAGGCGGGGCTTGCAGTTACCGTCCCGATCGGAGCGGGGCATCAGCCATTCCTGCAGCAGCGCCCAGCCCGAGGCGCGGGCGGGGCTGACGCGGGTCAGCGGTACTCCGTTTTCCCGAAAGAGATCGGCGATGGCCTTGCCGCTGTCCTTCTGGCGGCTCCAGAGATCCGGAGGCGCAAAATAGGGGCAGGCTCTCGGTGCGGCGGCACGGATCCGCTTGGCCGCCTCCGAAACGATGAGTCCTTCTTCATACAGCTCGCGAAACACATAGAAGAAGCCTTGCTCATCTTCGGCGATAAAAAGCCCTGCAAACATATCAAGGCCATAGTCCATGGCAAACCAGATCCGCCAATGGTCGGGGATGGCGAAGGGCTCCACCACATGGATCGCGCGATTCCATCGGGTAAAGAAACGCCCCTCGCAGAGATCCCAATCCCCCTCCAGAAGCGCGCGGCGCTCCTGCTCCGGCAAGCGCATCAGCCGCTTGACATAATCGGGATCTCCGTTGGTGAGAAATTGATTGTCGGCCACCTTGGCGGGGATAAAGCGGCGGGTGCCCCATTCATCCTCGATGAGGGTATCGGGGGGCGCGGGGTCCACAAACCGCCGCTTGACCCAATCGTGACCGATGCCGCCTGGGTTGGTGGTGCTCTTCATCTGGCGGGGATAAGGGGTGGCACCCCTCAGACGGGACATTAAGTAGAGATACATCCGCTCGGTAAAATGAGTCAGCTCATCAAATCGGATCACATCGTATTCCACCGATTGATAGCGGATCACATCCCGCTCACTGTCGCAATACCCGAAATCCAGAATGGAGCCGTTGGAAAAGGTTCCCGTATGGCGGGAAGAGATATACCGAAAAAGAGACGGCGGATAAACGGTCAGGGCGGTACGGATCAGCGAATTCTCCAGCTCCGGCAAGGTCCGCCTTAAAAGTAATTGGCGGGAGCCGGGATAGCGAAGGGCATACTGCAACGCATCCGCCAGCTGACCGAAGCTTTTTCCGCCGCCTGCGGCGCCGCCGAAGAGGATCTCATCCTCCTTGGCATTCATAAACCGATACTGCAGGGGCGTAATATCTAAGGTAAAGGCACTGTTAGGTTCCATCGGGGCTGATGACCCTCAGTTCCACCACAGGCAGTTCCCCCACCGCTTCGCTCTTGCAAAGATCCCGCATCAGCTTAATGGCGTCCATCCCGCCCTCCGCCGCTTTTTTCGCCAGCGATAATGCGGTCAGCTCGCCCACCGTTCGTTCTCTTCCGTTTTCCAATGCCTCCTCCACCTGCGAAAGGGTCATGGCGGCGGCCTCGGTAATGCTTTTGGTCAATTGCTCATTGAGATTCATCCTTCTCACCTCCCGCCACCCATTATAGGAAAAATTTGGAGAACGATGACGGACTGCTTTTTCTATTGCATTTTTCGACCCTTTTTGCTATAATTAAATTTACGAAATTTAGGGAAATTTGGAGGAGCTGTCCAAATGATCACACTGATCGTGAATCCCGATGCTGGCAACGGCAAGTCGAAAAAGGTCGTAACTGCCGCCATCGAGACCTTAAAATCAAAAAAAGTGCCTTATCGCGTATGGGAAGCGGAGGAATACGGTTCCGCCCGCGCCTTAGCGGAAAAAGCCGCCGCCCAATATGATCCTTCGGCCAAAGAGCCGGAATTTTTAGTGGCGGTAGGCGGAGACGGTACCTTTTTAGAGGTAGTCCGCGGCATTCTGGGCACCGATATTCCGGTAGCCACCCTGCCCGCCGGTACCGGCAACGATTTTTTAAAAAGCCTTGGGGTTCCCATCGAGCCCGAAGCCGCATTGGAGCATATCCTCGCCTCCTCGGTCCGTACCATCGATATCGGGCGGATCGGCGAGCGGCTTTTTGCCAATGAATGCGGCGCCGGCTTTGATGTGACGGTTCTGGACCACGCCATTAAGGCGCGTAAATACATAAAAGGCCCCCTCTCCTATCTTTGGGGCGTTATCAAGGCGATCTTTACCCATAAGAGCCGCCCCATGGTCATTACCGCCGATGGTGAAGAGGTCTTCCGCGGCAATTGCTTGGTCTTTTCGGTGGCCAACGGAAAATTCATCGGCGGCGGTCTGCCTATCGCCCCCGAGGCCGAGCCCGACGACGGAAAGCTGGAGCTGACCGTTATTGCCCAATGCTCCCGCCCCCGTATGATGTTTTCCTATCTGCCCGGTCTTTTGGGCGGTAAGATCCTGACCTTTAAGCATACCGTTGTCCACCGCAAGGCGGAGCGGGTAACGGTGGAACCTTTAGACGAAAAAAGCCTGCGGGTGAATATCGACGGCGAGATCCGGGATCTTGCCCGCTGTGACTTCGCCATTCTGCCCGCCGCCCTGACCATCCATATGTAACAAATTTGAGGTATCTGATGAAAAAATTCCTGTCCCTGCTTTTAATCTTTACATTATTGTTGACCCTGCCTCTTAAGGCCTTTGCCAGCCCCAATGACCTGCGGGCGGAGGAGACCGATCCCAATGCCAAGACCTATACCCTTATTCCGCCGGAAAAGGTGTTTTATACCGCCGGCGAAGCGCCGGACTATACCGGCGCCAAGGTGATCTACGGCAACAGCATCTTCTCTATGGAATACATCCTCACCGCCGCCAACTGCCGTGGCTTTGATACAGCGGAGCCGGGCAATAAAACGGTAACGGTCTTTTTGAATGAAGAAACCTTCTATTTTAATATCTATGTGATGCGCGCTGATGATCCCATCGCTTCCATGACCGATATTTCCGCTCATCATTGGGCCTATCAGTATCTGGGGCCCTGTATGCGGATGGGTTATTTCGAAGGGTACGGAGACGGAACGGTCAAGGCCGGTCAGCCCATTACCCGCGCCCAGATGGCCGCGCTGATCTGGCGCGCCTGGAAGAATGATCCCCGCGTGATGATCGGGAATCATCCCGAGGCGGTGGAGTCCTTCCCCGATGCCGACCCCGAGGGCTGGTATTTTGAGGCCATGGAGGCCTGCCGCAAGGCAGGGATCCTGCGGGGAGATGAAAACGGCAACTGCAACCCCGCCGATCCCATTCTGCGGCAGGACGCCCTTCTGATGCTGATGCGGATCCAATATACCGATGAAGAATTGGCAGAGGCCGATCCGGAGCAGCTGATCGAGGCCAGCGGCCTTGATCCCACCGACTTTGAGCAGGTTTCGGCCTATGCCAAAAATGCGGTCGCCCTGGCGCTGGGCAAGATGATCAAGGGGGATGAAAACGGCGCCATCAACCCCAAAAAGACCATCTCCCGCGGCGAAAGCGCCGCCATCTTTGCCCGCTTATTCTTAAGTGACTATGATTGGGGCTATGACTGGATCCAAGACGATCCCGCCGAAGAGGCTATGCCCTTGGTCTATCTTTCCCCCTCCAATCAATTCTATAACTCTTATGCTTGGGGCAATACTACCGAGGGTGCAGAGATGACCAAGGTGGCGGAAGCCGCAAAAGATTTACTCAAAGCCAAAGGCTACCGTGTTGTTGTCGCTGCACGGGAAACTAGTATTTATGACCGGCCTGATGAGGCTATTGCGCTGGGAGCCGACGTCTATGTGCCGATCCATTCCAATGCCGGAGCCAACAAAGTGGGAACCACTGTTTTCTACCGCGGAGACCGCGACAGCTCTTATCAATTAGCCGACTATCTTTTCGAAGAACTGGCTGAAATCACCCATACACCGCGGATCGATGAGAACACCTTTGTGGAAGATTATGAAAACTTCACAGGGTCCAGTCCTTACCACGAATTAGAAGAACCCACAATGGCAGTAGCTTATCTGGAGGTGGAATACCACGACAAGCCGGAAAAAGCCAAATGGATCATTGAAAACACCG
The DNA here is from genome assembly GCA_045603925.1 of Eubacteriales bacterium. Lineage (GTDB taxonomy): Bacteria > Bacillota > Clostridia > Oscillospirales > QAKW01 > QAKW01. The sequence goes on along the minus strand of JAZUNB010000043.1, from coordinate 360 downwards.
ATCCGCTGGCTTTGGCGATCTGTGACGGAGTTTCCCAGTACTGTGAAAACCATTTATCTTGAGGTGTAGATGTATGAATATTCCAACGAAAAAACTTCATCCTGATGCAGTGCTTCCCCGCTACGGCTCTGCCGATGCGGCGGGCGCCGATCTTTGCAGTGTGGCAGAGGTGACCATCGCGCCGGGCGAGACCAAATTGGTCCCTACCGGTCTTTCTATGGCCATCCCCCAAGGCTTCGGCGGCTTTATCTTTGCCCGCAGCGGCCTTGCCACCAAGCGGGGGCTTGCCCCTGCCAATAAGGTGGGGGACATCGATGCCGATTATCGGGGGGAGATCTTGGTGGCACTTTATAATCAAGG
>JAZUNB010000042.1:0-8911 GCA_045603925.1 Eubacteriales bacterium | reverse complement strand
ACATGGCTACGATCCGACTTGGGATAAGAGAGCGCCGCCACCGGCAGGTAGCAGGCGATCATATAGGCGGCAAGGCTATACAGCCCGCCGCCGAAGGAGGCCGCCACCCAGGAGAGCGCCAGAGTCTGCACATAGCCGCCGGTCAGCGAAAAGCCTTGGGCGATCAATAATAAAATAAACATAAAAAAGCCACACTCCTTGAGGCAACGCCTCAACTTCCGCCGCCAAAAGGCGGCGGAAACTTCACTGTGCGCCGCGCGAACAACTTCACTGCGTTTTTTCGCAACTGCACTTTCGCATCAGCGAAAACTTCACCAAAAAAGCCACACTCCTAAAAAGAGTGTGGCTTTTTTTCTTTAATCTATTCGTCCCGTCAGTTCCCCTTCTAATTTTAAGGCCTCAAATTGCTGCTGGCGCAGGGCTTCATAGGCAATGACGGCCACCGAATTGGAGAGATTGAGGCTTCTGGCCTCGGCGATCATGGGAATGCGGATGCATTCCTCGGGATGCTGCTTTAAGATCCGCTCGGGCAGGCCGCGGGTCTCTTTTCCGAAAATAAAATAAAGATCCTCTTCGGTCTGATAGTTCATCTCGCTATAGGTATGCTTGGCCTTGGTGGTGCAGAAGAACTTCTTCCCCTGCCCTTCGGTGGCCTTCTCAAACGCCTCATAGCTTTTATGAACCGTCAGGTTCAGGTATTTCCAATAATCCAGCCCTGCCCGCCGAACGGCCTTTTCGTCAATGGAAAAGCCCAAGGGCTCCACCAGATGCAAAGCGCAGCCGGTGGCGGCGCAGGTACGGGAGATGTTGCCGGTATTCTGGGGGATCTCCGGCTCCACTAATACAATATGAATCATTTTGATCACGCTCCGCGTTTCATCTTACCATACTACCGCCTTTTTTTCAATCATATAATGAATCAAATCGGTCAATAATATTTTCAAACACTTTTGAAGGGGGAATTTTATGGAACGCTTTTCCAAGCTGGCCGCCCACGCGCTGGAGCGCAGTCTTTCGGGGGCCGAGGAGCTGGGGCATACCTATCTGGGCAGTGAGCATCTGCTTTTGGGGCTGATCAAGGAGAGCGAGGGAGTGGCGGCGCGGATGCTGATCTCCAAGGGGATCACCGCCGATAAGGTATTGGCGGGCATCCGCAAAAAAATGGGAACCGGCACCCCCACCCTTCTTTCCGTCAACGATATGACCCCCCGTCTGGAGGGGGTCATCACCAAGGCGGGAGAGATCGCCCATCGGTATGGCTTTTCGGTGGTGGGTACCGACCATCTTTTGATGGCTCTTTGCGAGCAGCCCGAATCGGCAGGCTATAAGCTGTTGGCTTCCTTAAACTGTGAGCCCCGCAAGCTTTCGGCGGCTCTGCAGGAGCGGATGGGGCTTTGCGATCTTCCCCTTCAATCGGAGCGCACCAAGACCCGCCCGGGGAAAAACACCATGAAATTCTCCATCAACCTGACCAAGGAGGGGGCTTTGGGCCATACCGATCCGCTGATCGGACGGGAAAAGGAACTGCAGCAGCTGATGAGCGTACTGGTGCGCCGCAATAAAAACAACCCCTGCCTCATCGGGGAGCCGGGGGTGGGGAAAACCGTAATTGTGGAGGGTCTTGCCCGCAGGATCCTCCTGGGAGAGGTGCCCGCCGCCCTAAGGGATGTGCAGATCCATATGCTGGATCTCACCGCCATGATCGCCGGCACCAAATACCGCGGTGAATTTGAAGAACGGCTGAAGGCTCTTCTGGAAGAGGCGGAAAAGGACCCCAACATGGTGCTCTTTATTGATGAGATGCATATTTTAGTGGGGGCAGGGGCCGCCGAAGGCGCCATTGATGCGGCCAATATCTTAAAGCCCGCTCTGGCGCGGGGCAAGATCAAGGTCATCGGCGCCACCACCCTGGAGGAATACCGCCGCCATATCGAAAAGGACGGCGCTCTGGAGCGGCGGTTTGCCCCCATTCAGGTGGAGGAGCCTACCGAGGAGGAGACTCTGGCCATTCTGGAGGGGATCCGCGAGGGCTTTGAGCGCCACCATCAGGTGCGCTATCCCCAAGAGACCTTACTTGCCGCCATCCGCCTTTCCACCCGCTATATGGGGGATCGGTTTTTGCCCGATAAGGCCATCGATCTTCTGGACGAGGCAGGGGCCAAGGAGCAGTTGCGTTCCTTTTCGGAGGATAAGCAAAATAAACGCAGTCGGATCCTGCAAAAGCAGATGGAATTGGATCGGCTGCTGCAAAGCCGCCAATTCACCGCCGCCCTGGAGCTGCGGGATGAGATCGAGCAGCTCCAAGCCCTGCAGTCCCGAGACCGCCCCGCCCCCATGGGAACGGTGACGCCCGCCCATATTGCCGCCCTCATCGCCGAAAAAACAGGCATCCCCTTAGAGGAGGGAGAGGAGGCTATGTATCTGGGGCTGGAAGAACGCCTGGGCGCCTTCCTCATCGGTCAGGAGGAAGGGGTCTCCACCCTTTGCTCCGCTCTTCTCCGCAGCAGGATGGGGCTGGCAGATCCCCACCGCCCCTCCTGCTCCCTGCTCTTTTGCGGCCCAACGGGAGTAGGCAAGACCCAGCTGGCGCGGCTTTTGGCCAAGGAGCTGTTCGGCAAGGAGGAGGCGCTGATCAAATACGATATGGGGGAATATATGGAGCCCCATTCCGTTTCCCGCCTCATCGGCTCGCCGCCGGGATATGTGGGCTTTGAGGAGGGCGGGGGACTGGTGACCCGAATGCGTACCCATCCTTACTCCATTTTGGTGTTTGATGAGATCGAAAAGGCCCATAAAGATGTCCTTCACATTTTGCTGAACATTCTGGACGAAGGAAAGCTTACCGACGGTCACGGCCGCACCGCCGATTTCCGCAATGCCATCATCATCCTCACCTCCAATCTGGGCAGTGATCAGATCAAGGCGGTCTCCCTGGGCTTCGGCGAGGACTCTTCCGATCTTCCCAAGCGTATTCGGCAGGCGGTGGAGAAGGCCTTTTTGCCGGAATTTGTCAACCGCTTAGATGAGATCGTGGTCTTCCGCCCCCTGGATCAGGAGGCGCTGACCAAGGTGGCAGAATTGCAATTGCAGGAGCTGACAGACCGCATGGCAGAGCGGGGCATTGCCCTTCGCTTCCATGAGGATGTTGCCAAGATCGCCGCCCGCCAAGGGGGCGATAAGCGCTACGGCGCCCGCGCCGTCCGCCGCCTGATCGAAAAGGAGATCGGCGGCAAGCTGGCCCGCCTTCTGGCCGAGGGAGAGCTGCCCGAGGGTCTGCTCCCGCCCGACCTCTTTTTTTCCGAGACCCAGCAACCCGTTCGATAAAAAAAGGAACCGCAGAGCGGTTCCTTTTTTCTTTAAATATTGAAAGTATAAAATGCCAATTGCTCCGCTCCGCCGGTGTTGTAGGAAACAACAACGGTATAGTACCCGGCGGTGGTGCCGAGGGCAAGGGTGGTACCGTCCTTGGGCCCATAGGTCACCGCATTGGTCTTGCGGTTGGCGGTATAATCTGCCCAGCTGTCGATCTCCACAGCATCGGTACCCATATAGCCCACATAGACCTTGCTGACGGTGGCGCCGTTGGCATTCAGGGTGACATTCCCGCCGCTTTGGGTCAGCTTGGGAGTACCCAAGGCCAGATCGGCCTCATCCACATAAACGGTGCAGATGGCATCCTTGGTGGCGCCGTTGACCGTATAATTGATGACAAACCGCCAATAGCCCGCCTTGGTCAACTTGAAGGTCTTGCCTGCGGGGGTACCGAAATCGGTGGTGAAATCGGTAGCGGTGGCCTTGAAATCGTTGAAATCCACATACTTGGTATTCTCTTCGCCGATATAGCCGTAATAGGTCTTGGCGGTATAGCCCTCCTCATTGATGAAGGTGGCTACATTGGAGAGGGTGCTGTTGTCCATAGAGGGGGCGGTGGCGGGGGTCTCCGCCTTGATGGTGAAATACCGCTCCTGGCGGATGCCCTGAGCATCCAGATAGACGATAACAAAGCGATAGTAGCCCACTTCGTTGACCACATAGCCCTCGCCGTTCTTCACCCCGTAATCGGGTAGGTAGGAGCCGTTGCCGCGCACGCGGGTACAGAATTCATCCCAATTAATATACTTATAATCGGTATCGCCGATATAGCCCCAATACATCTTCTGGACGGTGGTGCCGTTGAGGTTCATCCAGGCCACCTTGCCGCTCTCGTCAAACTCTAAATAGGGCTTGCCGTAGTTTTCATCCAGGGTGCCTGCGGCATAAACGGTTCTGCAGATGCTCTGGGCGGTGCCGTTGGCATCGGTATAATTGATCCAGAAGAGGTAATACCCCTGCTTCTCCATGGCATAGACCTCCCCCTCGGTGGGGTTATAGTCGCTGACGCGGATGGCGGAGGGCACCGCCGCGGTGAAGGCATTCCAATCGGAGACCTCCAATTCCTCTTCCCCTGCATAGCCCCAATAAACGCGGCTTGCCTTCAGGCTTGCGGTATTGAGGATGGCAAGGTTGGTGTTAGCGGGATCAATGGTCAGATAGGGCTTGGTCTTATCGATGCCCTCTTTATAAATGATCTCGGTGGTGGTGGGGAATACCGAACTGCCCAAGGTGATATTGGGGTTATAGATGGTAGCGGTGGCCAGCTTACTGCAGGTAGAGAAGGCATACCGCCCGATGGAGGTAACGCTCTGGGGAATGGTCACCTCGGTGAGGCCGGTGCACTTGCTGAAGGCCAGACTGCCGATATACTCCAGGCCCTCGGGGAAGGTCACATTCCCCAGTTTTCTGCAGGTCTCAAAGCTGGAACCGTAAATATTCTTCAAGGTGGAGGGGAACTTCACCTCTTCCAGATTGGCGCAATTCTTGAAGGAATTGGAATTGAGGGTCTTGATCCCTTCGGAGAGGACCACCTTTCGGAGCGTGCTGTTGTTCATAAAAGCGCCGGTGCCCACCAGGGTCACGGGATAGCGCGCATTATTGACCACCGCATAAGCGGGAACGGTCACCTCGGTCTCGGTACCGCTATAGGCGGTAACGGTAGCGGCCCCGTCGGCAACGGTAACGCTCCACCAATAGGTGGCGGCGGCGGTGGAGGGCATCGCCCCGGTACCCAGCAGGGTATTAGCGCCCTCATAGGTCACCTTTGTCAGATTACTACAGCCGCTGAAGGCATACCGCCCGATATTGGTGACGCTTGCAGGAACGGTCAGCTCGGTCAGGGCGGTACAGCCGCTGAAGGCAAAGCTGCCGATGGTGGTCAAGGTATCGGGCAGGGTCACCTTGGTAAGGGTCTTATTATTCTGAAAGGCGGCGGAGGAGATGGTGGTAACGGGGTATTCCTTGCCCTCTACCGTCATGGTCTCGGGGATGATCACCTCTGCCTCGGTGCCCTCATACTTGCTGATGGTCACCTGATGATCGGAAACGGTCGATACAAATTCTTCCTTCGGCTCCTCTTGGGGCAGTTCATAGAGCACCGTGGTGGTTGCGGGGAAGGCATCGGTGCCCAAGACCGCATTTTTATTCAATACATAGGCCGTTTTCAGACTGCTGCAGCCCATAAAGGCGGCGGGGCCGATATGGGTAACGCTTGCGGGCAGGATCACCTGACTCAAGGCGGTGCAATTATAGAAGGCATCGGCCGCAACGATCTTGGTGCCCTCTTTTACCTCGCAGGAGGTGACGGTGGTCTTGGCATCCAAGAGATAGCTGCCGAGATAGAGGAGCTCCCCATCCCAATTGGCTTCATTATTGGAATAGGCGGTCGCGTTGAACACATAGAAGCCGAAATCGGTAATGCCCTCGGGCAGGTGGATGGTCCGCAACCCGGTGCAGCCGGCAAAGGCATAGCTTCCCAAAGAGGTTACGCTCTCGGGGACGGTCACCTCGGTCAGAGCGGTGCATTTTTCAAAGGCATAGGGGGCAATGGCGGTTACCGGCAAGCCCTCTATGGCGGCGGGGATCTCCAGCACCGTATCGGAGCCGCTGTAACCGGTAACGGTAACCGCATTGCCCTCCGCCGTATAGCTCCAGATCTCTTGGGCACCGGGCTCCTCCGATGCATCCAGCCAGAGTACTTCGGCGTTTTCGGGGAAGGCGCCGTCGCCCCACCCGGCATACTTATTATAAATGGTAACGGTCTTGAGAGCGGTACACCCGGCAAAGGCGGAGGATCCGATGGAATCGATGGTGGAGGGAATCACCACCTCGGTCAGGGAGGTACAGCCCCGGAAGGCATCGTAATGGATGTATTTCAAGCCCTTTTCCATGGTCACATGGGCCAGGGAGGTGCAACGGTAGAAGCAATAGGAGCCGATGGTCTCAATATTGGCGGGGATCACAACAGATCGCAGAGCTTGGCAATTATAAAAGCCGTTGCGGGGCAGTTCGGTCAGCCCCTTCGAAAGGGTTACGCTCTCCAGCCCCGAATCCATAAAGACCAGATCCCCCAGAGAGGTAAGAGAACGGGGCATCTCAAGATGCTTCAGCAAAGGCAGACCGCGGAAGGCGGAATCGCCGACGGAAACGAGATTTTCGGAAAGCACCACCTCTTTTAAGCCCTCACAGCCGTAAAAGGCCCAGGTGCCGATGGTCTTGACCGAATCGGGCAGGGTCACCTTCTGCAGGGAGCCCTTTTGATAAAAGGCCTTATCGCCGATGGCGGTCACAAAATAGGTATTGGCGCCGTCGCTTACGGTGGCGGGAACGCTGACCTCGGTCTCACAGCCGTTATAAGCGGTGATGGTGGCAGACCCATCGGTAACGGTAAATGCATAGGTGGCCGGTGCCACTGTAAGAACGGTGGCGGTGCTGAAGGAATCGGCGGCATAAACCGTCGCATCACTCAAAAGAGTCAGGCTCTTCAGGGCCGCGCAACTGCCAAAGGCCTTGGCGGAAACGGTCTTTACCGATTTGGGCAGCACCACCTCATTGAGCTTATTGCAATAATAGAAGGCGGTCTCGCCGATGGTTTCAATTCCTTCGCAGAAATAAACGCGGGTCATGGCGGCGCAACTGTTGAAGGCAGACTTTTCAATGGTCTTTACATTTTGAGGAATTCGGACATAATTGAGTTTTCCGCATCCGAAAAAGGCAAATTCGCCAATGGTCTGCAGGCTTTCGGGCAGGCGGACCGCGGCCAGCTGATCCATATCGCGGAAGGCATTCTTGCCGATGGTTTCAATTCCCTCGGGGATCTCCACCGCGAGGATGCGGTCGCTCTTTTCATAGAAGAGATCGTCGCCCAGGGTGGTAACGGCATATTCCTTGCCATCCTTTTCCACCGAGGCGGGGATCTTCACCTTTTTGGCGGTGCCGCTATATTCGGTCAGGGTGGCAGACTCGCCATCCACGGTAAAATCAAAGGGATGATCGGTCACTTCGGTGGCGGCGGGGAAGGCATCGGTTCCCACCGCGGCATCGGAACAGATCACTGCGGCGCGGGCCAGGGCGGTACAGCCCGTAAAGGCCCCTGCGCCCACCGTTTGAATATTTTCAGGGATCTCAATAAAAGAAAGGGAGGTACAATTGCGGAAGGTATAGGGCGCAAGGGCATTCATCTGCCCTTCCGGCAGGTAAACGGCAGAGAGGGCGGCGCAGCCGTTGAAGGCATATTCGCCCAAGGTCTCCAGGGTATCGGGCAGAACCACCGAGGTCAGGCCGCTACAGAAGCGAAAAGCCGCCCGCCCGATGGCGCTCACACTGCCCAAGGATACCGAGGTCAGCCGATAGCAGTTTTCAAAGGCGCTCTCGCCGACGGTTCCGCTATAGATCTTCACACTCTGCAGGGAGGCGCAATCGGCAAAGGCCTTTTTGCCCACCTCATAGATCCGCTCGCCCAGATCGGCGGAGCGGACACCGCTCTTCATGAAGGCACCCTCCCCCACCACCATCAGGCGGCAGATCGTGGATTCCACCACAGGAACAGCGGTCAGCGCACTGCAGCCCTCAAAGGCATAGGCGCCGATCTCCTCCATAGACTCCGGCAGAGCAATGGCGGAAAGCTTGGTGCAACCGCTGAAGGTATAGGGACGGACCTTTGTCCAGTTCAAGGTCTCCTGGGTATAAAGAGCCGTCAGGGCGGTGCAGTTCATAAAGGCGCCCTCACCCAGATACTCCACATCGGTGTGCAGCCGGAAGGAGGGCAGCTTGGTGCAGTCGGCAAAGGCATAGTCGCCGATGGTGCGCAAGGGGCTCCATTGATAGTCCATCAGCTCATAGGTCACCGATTTCAGGTTGGTACAGCCCCGAAAGGCTTCTTTTTCGATGGTGACCACCTCTTCCGAAAGGGTGAGATCGGTGATGACGGTATTGCCGTAAAACGCCCGCTCACCGATGGTGGTGACCGACCAATAATTCTCATAGGTCTCATCATTGGGGTCATAGAGGTATTCGGGGACGGTGACCCAGGAAGAGTCCCCCTTATAAGCGGTAATGACGGCCTCATAGTTCTCCACCTTGAATTCCCATTCGTCGGTGGTATAGACCTCCGCGGCGGCAGGCAAGGCAAAAGCGCCCATCATGGAGATGAGCATCAGCGCGGCCAGAACAGCAGATAAAATATTCTTCTTTTTCATAGTTCCTCCCTATTAAAAAGCAATATACAGCCATTATAATTCTTTTTTCTTGTTTTTTCAAGAGAGATTCTTTATAATAGAGGTATACTAATCGGTGAGGTGAAAAGAATGAAGCTGAACTATAAAAGAACCTTTTTGATCGGACTGGCCTTTATGTCCATCTCCGCATTCTGGCAATTATACAATAACGCGGTACCTCTGATGCTCAAGGAGACCTTCGGGGTGACCGACGATATCAGCGGCTATGTGATGGCCGCCGATAATGTGTTGGCGGTCTTTTTACTGCCCCTCTTCGGCGCTCTTTCCGATAAGGTCCATACCCCCTTCGGCAAGCGCAAGCC
>JAZUNB010000041.1:0-3018 GCA_045603925.1 Eubacteriales bacterium | reverse complement strand
CTCCGGTGAGAATGAGGAATTGGCCGGCGGCATCGGGGTTTTTGTTCCCGAGGAGCCGGAAGAGGAATTGGATCCCAATGATCCCGATCAGCCGGATATGACCAATATCCGCAAGGAGGCCGATCCCAACCGCCCTTATTATGATCTGGGCATCAATCGGCAGCTGAAGGGCAAGCCCATTGTTTATCTCTTCTTTGTGGATGATGAGGAGAGCAGCTGGAGCGCCATGGATGTAACGGAATTTACCAAGACCCAGATCACCCCCGCGCTGAATTATCTCAGAGAAAAGGCCGGTCTATTCAATGTAACGCTGGATTTTCAGGTCCGAAGCTTTTCCACCCCCCTCTCCATGGATTATACCCTCAAATATGAGGGGACCGTATTGAATTATACCGATGACGATGAGGGGCAGGCCACCGAGGATGTATTGGACTATGTGGCGCAGGATATGGGCTACAGTTCCGCCAATCATATGTATAAATCCTTCAAGGAAAAAAGTGAAGGCGAGGAAGTGCTCCTGATGACCTTCTTCAATAAAAACGGCCGTTCCTATACCTATCTGCAGAGTAATCCGGGGTATTTCAATTATACCGAGCATTGCGTGGTCTTTGCGGAGCCCTATTACGATCTTCCCTATCTGGTGCCCCCAAGCTATCAGGCCTCGGTGGTTGCCCATGAGATGCTGCATCTCTTCGGCGCCGAGGATTATTATAACGATCCCTATCGGGTGCTCCTGACCCTGCAGGAATTTCCCAACGACATTATGCTCTATCAGCAGATGGACATCAACCAAAACGATATCGGCGGCTATACCGCCTATTGCATCGGCTGGACCTCTACCCGACCGCCTGTTTGCAATTATCCCGGCTGGCTGAAAGAGTAAAAAATCGGTTTCTTTCGAAACCGATTTTTTTATTATACAATATTCTTGATCCAGATGCCTTTCTTCACAAAAATATAGCCCAAAATATCCTTGATGATATTGGAGAATTGGATCACCGCAAACAGCCCCAGAATGGGAAGGGCGGAATAGCGGCTCAAAACAAAGGCGATGGGGACATGGATGACCCAGACAAAGCAGCTGTCAAACAAAATGGTGATCAGGGTCTTTCCGCCGCTGCGCAGGGTGAAATAAGCGGCGTGGGCAAAGGCATCCAGCGGCATAGCCAGCGCGCTGATCTGCATCATACGGGTAGCCAGACGGCGCACCTCGTCGGTGGTATTATAGGCCATGGGAATAAATTCCGCGGCAAGGGCATAAACAACGCCCACCGCCATACTGACCAACACCGAAAAGGTGATCAGCTTCACCGCCGCATCCTTGGCGCCGGCATTGTCTTTCGCGCCCAGCATCTGCCCTAAAATAATGCCGTTGGCAACCCCAACCGCCATAAAGGCGATGGAAAAGACATTCCAGAAGGTCTGGGAGATATTCTGGGCGCCCACAACATCCAGTCCCCGCACCGAGTAGCATTGATTGACCATGGCGATCCCCGCCGCCCACATGGTTTCATTGAGCATCAGCGGCAGGCCCTTCACAAAGATCCTGCCCACCAATTCCTTGGGCACTCTCAAACTACGGAAGGCGCCGATGATAAAGGGATTTTTCGCGCTGTGGAAGCGGGTCCAGAAGACCACGATCAACAGCTCCGCAAAGCGGGAGATCACCGTTGCAATGGCGGCACCGTTGACCCCCAAGGCGGGCGCGCCGCATTTTCCGAAGATCAGAATATAATTGAAGATCAGATTGATCAATACGGCCACAACTCCTGCCGTCATGGGAACCATGGGACGCCCTGTTTCCCGGAGAGTGCTGGAATAGCATTGCACCACCGTATAGGGCAAAAGTCCAATCAGCATGATCCTTAAATACCCTTGGCCAAAGGCCAGAGAGGCCGCCGCATCGGCGGCGCTGCCCTCGCCCCGCAGGTACATTCCGATCAGCCATTCCCCGCCGAAGAGGAACAGCGCAATTCCTGCAAAAGCCAGCAGGCAGCAAAAAACGATCTTAAAGCGGAAGGTATCCCGCACGCCTTTATGATCGCCCTTGCCGTAAAACTGCGCGCCGAAGATCCCCGCGCCGGACACCGCGCCGAAGATACAAAGGTTAAACACAAAGAACAGTTGGTTGGCCACCGCCACCCCGTTCATCTCCACGGTTCCGACCCGACCGATCATAATATTATCCAGCATATTCACAAAGTTGGTGATGCCGTTTTGCACCATAATGGGCAGCGCCAGGGCAAACAACCGCTTATAGAATTGCCGGTCTCCGAAAAATCGCTTGAACATTTCTTTTTTCCTTTTCTGTATAATACCTGCTTTTATATATCCTTTCCTTCTCCGAAATCGAAGAAGGTTCCGTTGACCGTCACCAAGGTTGAAGTCTGCCCTTCGTAAAGCGATTCAAAAACCTCCCGATCCACTTCGTAGCGTTCCTCTTCCGCACCGATCCGAAAGACCACCGTATAAGCAATATGATGCTCCGGTTGGCGAGCACTGCGGCTGGTATATACGATCTCTGCATTTTTTGCCGCCACCGTCGCCCGTCGGAATTCACCCTCAGGGGCAGAAACATCCTCTTCCGGCTCCGGATAGGTTTCTACCGCCTTCTCCGACCGCCTTATGGCGAATACGATCATTCCAACCAAAAAACTGATCAATAATAGAATGAAAAAAAACGCAAACAGCCCGTCCATCGTTGCCTCCAAGATCTTTTAATGTTTTTATATTACCATAGATCAGGAAAGGTGGCAAGAGATAAAAAGAAACAGACGAAAACCTATTTGTAGCCATAAATCAACCTGTCAATATCCACAGATTCAGAAAAAACAAAAAATTTCAAAAAAATATTGACATTCCTTTTTCTTTATGATATATTTATATCCGTTCCGTATGGGGGTATAGCTCAGCTGGGAGAGCGCTTGAATGGCATTCAAGAGGTCAGCGGTTCGATCCCGCTTATCTCCACCAAAACGAAAAGGCACACCGAAAGGTGTGCTTTTTGTTTTGTGTCGA
>JAZUNB010000040.1:0-3785 GCA_045603925.1 Eubacteriales bacterium | reverse complement strand
CGATATGGATCGTATCATTAAGACTACCGATCCCGAAGAGAATGAAACCACCTATCTTTATGACCCTGCAGGCCGCCTGGTCTGCAAGACCCTGCCCGATGGCAATCAGTATTGCTATATTTATGATGCGGTGGGGAATGTTTTGGAGGAAGGTATCAGTAAGGTAGAGCTGGATTTCAGCGAAGGCTTGGATGCCTTGCAGGCGGGCTTTGCCGCCTATGGCAAGATCACCCGTACCTTTGATCCCAACGGCAACATTCTGACCCAGACCGATCAGAATGGCTTGACCTCTTTTGAGTATGATAAAATGAATCGGGTGGTCAAAAAGACGGCGGCGAATGGCGGCATTACCTGCTATACCTATTCTCCTGCCGGCGATCTTTTGACCGTCACCGATCCCTTGAATCATACGGTGACTTATACTTATGATGCCTATGGCAATAAGGTGACTATGACCGATCCCAAGGGCAATGTTACCTTTTATGCGTATGATGCAAACAATAATCTCATCCGCACCACCGATACACTCGGTACGGTTCAGTATGAGTACGATGCTTGTAATCAATTGGTGATGTATGAAGATCAGGATTATAATCAAACTACATTTGGTTATGATGCGGCAGGCCGCCGCACCACCGTTACCGATCCTATGGATCATACCGTTACTACCGCCTATGATGCAGTCGGTAATGTGGCGAGCATCACCGATGCCAAGGATAATGTCATTCGTTCTGTCACTTATAACAGCCGAAATCTGCCCGCTACCATGGCCGATGGTACCGGAGAGTTTACCTATACCTACGATCTGTGCGGCAAATTGGTAAGAGCATTGGATTATACCAGCGCTACTTATAAAGATTATACCTATGATTCTATGGGCAGAATGGTTGTTGCCTTGGATGAAGAGGGGCGCGAGAGCACCGCATCTTATAACGCGTTGGGGAAACCTTTAACGCTGCTTGGCCCCACCGATGCGGGCACGGTCTATACCTACGATGATTACGGTCGAGTATTGACTGAAACTATTGCCACAGGCGCTACCAAGCGGTATACCTATAATGCGATGGGCTTGGTGGCAACTGTGACCAATGCCAAAAACCAGGTGCATCAGTATACCTATGATCTGGCGGGTCGCCTGACCTCTCTTGTTACTCCCGAGGGGACCGTCACCTATCTTTATGATAATAACGGCAATGTATTGAGCGTTACCGATGCAAAAGGTGCTCGCACCTATACCTATGATGCCTTAAATCGAGTGACCTCATATACCGATGCAGAAGGCAATACCATTCAGTATCAATATGAGTCTCGCGGTAAGCTGGAATGGATCATTTATCCTGATAATACTGCCGTTGGCTATACCTATGATGAGCGAAATAATCTGGTGATGGTAACCGACTGGAATGATCGAAATACCCGTTACTACTATGATGAAAACAGCCGCTTGACCCTCATTGAAAATGCAAACGGTACCACTACCGAAGTGGAGTATGACGACTTCCAAAGAATGACCGCTTGGCAGAATATGGATAGTATCTATAATAATATTGCCTATTACAGTCTTGAAAAAGACGGAAGAGGCAGGGTACTCGGCGAGTATCAGCAGCGGGATGAATCTGTATTGGCACTTGAAATTGATCGGAGTATCGAGTATAATTATGATGAAACCGGTTGGGTTACCGGTAAAAGTATAATTGATCATTTGACCGAGAGCACTTCCACCGAAGCTTTTTCTTATGATATGGCAGGGAATGTGGAAGATATCGAGTCGGTGTATGATGGCCATAACCGTTTGGTCACCTATCAAACCGATCCCGTTTTCTATGATGCCTGCGGAAATATGATTAATATCACAATCAATGGCAACGATTATTGGTTGGAGTATGATTCTCGTAACCGCTTGATCAGCAGTGAGCGCGATGAAGTAGCCGACTATGAGTATTCTCCTCAAAATCTCTTGGAGAAGCGCACCGTAGACGGTATCGAGACTGAGTATGTCTATGATCCTCTGCCTCGTTTGTCCCGCCTGCTGATGAAGACCACCGATGATGTGACCACCAAGTATGTCTATGGCCTCGGTCTCATCGGCGAAGAGGTAGACGGCGAGTTCAAGACCTATCATTATGATTATCGGGGCAGTACCGTTGCGATCACCGAAGATGGTGGCAATATCACCGATACCTTCGAGTATGATACCTATGGCAAGCTGCTTTCTCATACCGGCTCCACCGAGACTCCCTTCTGCTATAACGGCAGAGACGGTGTTATGACCGAGCCCAATGGCCTCTATTATATGAGAAACCGCTTCTATAGCCCTGATCTCAAGCGATTCATCAACCCCGACCTCATCGCCGGTGACATCACCAATGCCATAACCCTCAATCGTTATGCTTATGCCAATAATAATCCCATTATGTTTGTGGATCCCTTGGGGTTAACTGCTAATGAAATCATTGCTTGCAGTAGTTTATACTATTGTGATTGTGAATATGATGGAAGCGCAGGAGACTTTAGACGGTTAGAAGATGGGTTGCCTCCAAAGGGGTGTACGCATTGGGTAGATATAACTGAAAAACTGAATGATGAGATGTGTGAAAATGCCGAGGAGTTGAATGAATATTGTCGGAAGTATGGCTATTTTGAAGCGGTGAAATTTTTTGTAGATAAGGTAAAACCAGGCGGCGAATGGGATTTCAAGTCGCAAGAAGAATGGAGCCTTAAAGATGGTTATACTTACTATTACAATGGAATGCCACTGAGATATGATGATATTGGCAATGTTCATTATGGTTATGTAGGTGGAGAACTTTTTGGCGAATTGGTTTTGAAAATCGCAGGTGGCGCGGTACAAATCTCTACTGTATCAAGTTCTTTGGATTATTGGGATTCTTGGTGGGATGATCCTCGAGATCAAGAAATGATATCTTTTGGTTATTCTTTGAGAAAATAAGGAGAACTTATGATGAAAAAAGGATATTTTAAACCGATTATTGATGGAGTATTATGCGCGGTCTGGCTTAAGGTTTTGCTGGATTATTCGTGCTCTAAATGCTTAGCGAGATGGGTGGCTTTGGATGTTGTTGTGGGGTTGATCGCCATTTTGCTTGCGGTAATTGGGGCGAGATATCTTTTGCGCGGACAAAGCGTAAAGGCGTATTTTACGGATTCACTGTTGAGTCTTTTGGGCTTTATATTGGGAAATCTTGTACACTTTGCTGTTTTGCTTTCTCCTTCCATTCCAGTATTATCTGTTTTTCCCGCAAGGGAGCTTGGAAATGCGGATGGTTTGGTGATGCTGTTTGTTCTGTTGATTTATTTGGCCGGTTTGTTACTGATTCGCTTGGGCGGGCTTGTAATTGTTTGGCTGAAAAAATGAGACACGTGAAGACAGAAAGACAGGGGACGGTTCTGTGTCTTGGATAAAAAACTAAAGTTTCAGCGGTGGATTTTCGAATCCACCGCTGTTTTCGTGTCATCAAGACTACCGATCCCGAAGAGAATGAAACTACCTATCTTTATGACCCTGCAGGCCGCCTGATCTGCAAGACCCTAAGACGGGGGACGGTTCTGTGTCTTGAATAAAAAACTAAAGTTTCAAAAGACAGGGGACGGTTCTGTGTCTTGGATAAAAAACTAAAGTTTCAGCGGTGGATCTTCGAATCCACCGCTGTTTTCATTTTTAAAAAGGCATCTGTTGACGGTATGGACAAATCTTGATATAATGAAAAAAAGTCTTCTCCTCAGAATCTCTTGGAGAAGCGCACCGAGGGGACAAGAGAACCGTC
>JAZUNB010000039.1:0-6782 GCA_045603925.1 Eubacteriales bacterium | reverse complement strand
GAGCTGACCGAGGAAACCCCTTATGCAGGTATCTTTGTTAAAAAAGCGGATCCCATGGTCCTTACCGATCTGGATAAAGCCGGCCTACTCTTTGATGCTCCTAAATTCGAGCATGATTATCCCTTCTGCTGGCGCTGCGATACTCCGCTGATCTATTACGCGAGAGAGTCCTGGTTCATCAAAATGACCGAGGTGCGGGAGGATCTTATCCGCAACAATAACACCATCAACTGGATCCCCGAGAGCATCGGTAAGGGTCGCTTCGGCGATTGGCTGGAGAATGTGCAGGATTGGGGTATTTCCCGTAACCGTTATTGGGGTACTCCTCTCAACATCTGGCAATGCGAATGCGGCCATCTCCATTCCATCGGCAGTATCGAGGAGCTGAAGACCCTTTCCGATAACTGCCCCGAGGAGATTGAGCTCCATCGCCCGTTTATCGATGCAGTAACCATTCCCTGCCCCCATTGCGGCAAGGAAATGCATCGGGTTCCCGAGGTGATCGACTGCTGGTTCGACTCCGGCGCTATGCCCTTCGCCCAGCATCACTATCCCTTTGAGAATAAAGAACTCTTTGAATCGCAATTCCCCGCCGACTTTATTTCCGAAGCGGTGGATCAGACCCGCGGCTGGTTCTATTCCCTCTTGGCCATCTCTACCTTGATCTTCAACAAGGCTCCTTATAAGAATGTTATCGTACTGGGCCATGTGCAGGATGAAAACGGCCAGAAGATGAGTAAATCCAAGGGCAACGCGGTAGATCCCTTTGATGCCTTGGAGACCTACGGCGCTGATGCCATCCGCTGGTATTTCTATACCAACTCTGCCCCCTGGCTGCCCAACCGTTTCCACGGTAAGGCTGTTGTGGAGGGTCAGCGGAAGTTTATGGGTACCCTTTGGAATACCTATGCCTTCTTTACCCTTTATGCCAACATCGATCAGTTTGATGCCTCCAAGTATAACCTGGCAGACTGCAAGCTGACGGTAATGGACAAATGGCTCCTTTCCAAGCTGAACACCATGGTGAAGGATGTGGACACCAACCTTGCCAACTATCGCATTCCCGAGGCTGCCCGCGCCTTGGACAGCTTTGTGGATGAAATGAGCAACTGGTATGTCCGCCGCGGCCGCGAGCGCTATTGGGTACCCGATATGCCCGAGGATAAGATCGCCGCTTATATGACCCTTTATCATGCGCTGGTGGTGACCGCCAAGGCCGCCGCTCCCATGATCCCCTTTATGACCGAGAATATCTATCAGAACCTGGTGCGCAGCATCGATAAGGATGCCCCCGAAAGCATCCATCTTTGCGACTTTCCTGCTGTTGAGGAGCAATACATTGACCCCGCTCTGGAAGAGAGCATGGAGCAGGTGCTGAATGTGGTCGTTTTGGGCCGCGCTGCAAGAAACGGCTCCGGCAGAAAGAACCGCCAGCCCCTTGCCTGCATGTATATCGAGAGCAAGGAAGCTTTGGGCGAAGAATATGTTGCCATCATTAAGGAAGAGCTGAACATCAAAGAGGTGGCCTTCAAGGAAAATCTCTCCGAGTTCCTCTCCTATGAATTCAAGCCCCAGCTGAAGACCGTTGGCCCCAAATACGGCAAGCAGCTGAATGAGATCCGCACCGCCCTTGCCGCTCTGGACGGCGCCGCCGCCAAGGCCGAGCTGGACGAATGCGGTGCGCTGATCCTGGATCTCCCCGGCGGACAGGTGAAATTGGAAACTGAGGATCTGCTGATCAGCATCGCTCAGAAGGAAGGCTACTTTACCGCCAAGGACAAGGGCTACACCGTTGTTTTGGACATCAACCTCACCGAGGAGCTGATCCGCGAAGGTATGGTCAGAGAGATCATCTCTAAAGTACAGACCATGCGCAAGGATTCCGGCTTTGAGGTAATGGATCATATCGCCATCTACATCGACGGCAATGAGACCCTCACCGCTCTTCTGAAGGAGGAATTTGCGGAGGTTGGCGCCAATACCCTCGCCGACAAGCTGGTGGATCACGCCACCGCCCCCGAATTCTCCAAGGAATGGGATATCAACGGCGAAAAGGTCACCCTCGGCGTAGAAAAACTTTAATTTCATTTAAAAAAAGCACCGCTTGCGCGGTGCTTTTTTTATGATTTAAATGCTAAAGGTATAAAATGCCAATTGATCGGCGCCGCCGGTATTGTAGGACACAACAACGGTATAGTAGCCGGTCCTATTGCCAAGAGTAAAGGAAGTGCCGTCCTTGGGGCCGTAATAGGTGGCGTTGCTCTGGCGGCTATCGATGTAATCCGCCCAGCTGTCGATCTCTACAGCATCGGTGCCCATATAGCCCACATAGACCTTGCTGACGGTGGCGCCGTTATAATCCAAGGTGATGTCGGAGCCGCTTTGGATCAGCTTGGGAGTACCCAAAGCCAGATCGGCCTCATCCACATAAACGGTGCAGATGGCATCCTTGGTGGCGCCGTTTACATTGTAGTTGATGACAAACCGCCAGTAGCCCGCCTTGGTCAGCTTAAAGGTCTTGCCCGCGGGGGTTCCGAAATCGGTGGTGAAATCGGTGGCAGTGGCCTTGAAATCATTGAAATCCACATACTTGGTGTTCTCTTCGCCGATATAGCCGTAATAGGTCTTGGCGGTGTAGCCCTCTTGGTTGATGAAGGTGGCTACATTGGAGAGGGTGCTGTTGTCCATAGAGGGGGCGGTAGCGGGGGTCTCCGCCTTCATGGTGAAATACCGCTCCTGGCGAATACCTTGATTATCCAGATAGACAATAACAAAGCGATAGTAGCCCTCTTCGTTGACCACATAGCCCTCGCCGTCCTTGACCCCGTAATCGGGCAGGTAGGAGCCGTTGCCGCGGACTCTGCCGCAGAATTCATCCCAATTAATATACTTATAATCGGTATCGCCGATATAGCCCCAATACATCTTCTGCACGGTGGTGCCGTTGAGGTTCATCCAGGCCACCTTGCCGCTTTCGTCAAAGGCCAGGTAGGGCTTGCCGTAATTCTCATCCAGCGCGCCTTCGGCATAAACAGTATGGCAAATGTTTTGGGTCACACCCTCACTATCGGTGTATTGGATCCAGAAGAGGTAGTACCCGCTCTTCTCCATAGCATAGACTTCGCCCTCGGTGGGGTTGTAGTCATTAACGCGGATCGCAGAAGGCACCGCCGAGGCGAAGGTATTCCAATTTTGGGTCTCGATCGCCTCGGTTCCGGCATAGCCCCAATAAACGCGGGTGACTGCAAGGCCTGCAGTATTCAGCAGAGCCAGATTGGTGTTCTCGGGATCGATCAGCAGATGAGGGATGTTCACATCCACAAAGGATTCCGATTTAAAGCCAAAGCACTTGGCATCGGCTTCGCCCAAACCGTTGGTAAACTCTGCCCAGAACAGATAATAGCCATCTTGAGTCATTTCATAGGTCTCACCATCAGTGGGCGTTTTATCTTTGATGCGGTTATCGGAATTGACCAATGCGGTGAATTCTTCCCAAGTAGATGCTGTTACCTCGTTCTTTCCTGCATAGCCCCAATAAAGAGTCGTTACCGAAAGACCATTGGTATTCAAAACAACTGTGTTGGGCTGCTCTGCATCAATGACCATCGCAGGTACCTTCAATGCAGGAACCACTTCCTGCGCCACCAGGATCTCGCCGCAGACCGAGCAATGGGATCCTTCGGTCAAGCCGGTAGATTCGTAGGTGGGTTCCACTGCAGGGTCGATGACCTCGGTATGGCCGGTGGCGAGAAGCGTTTTGGTATAGGTATCTCCGCAACCGCAGGTATAAACCGCAGAGCCATCCTCAGTACAAGTAGGATCGGTCACCACCGCTTCATAAGAATGGCCGGTGGCGGGAAGCACTTCGGAATAAGAAGCTCCGCAACCGCAGGTATAAACCGCAGAGCCATCCTCGGTGCAGGTGGGATCGACCACCACCGCTTCATAAGAATGGCCGGTGGCGGGGAACACTTCAGAATAAGAAGCTCCGCAGCCGCAGGTATAAACAGCCGTGCCTGCCTCGGTGCAGGTGGGATCGGTCTTCTCCGCAAGATAGCGGTGCTCAATATGAATGATTTGAGTCGTGTCATGGAAAGCATCAGTACCGATGGTAACATCGGGGTTCATAATATAGGCTGTTTTCAGAGAATAACATTCATAAAAAGCATTCTCTACAATGGATGCCACATTGGCAGGGATAGTAATAGACGGCAACTTTGTGCAAATTGCAAACGCATATTGGTCAATAGCAGTAACGCCGCTTCCGATGGTTACGGAGGTCAGTTCCAAGCAAGCCGCAAAGGCATTTTCTGCAATCGTTGTTACACCATCGGGAATCACGATGGAGGTCAACTCAAAGCATTCGGAAAAGGCATATTTCCCAATGATTTTTAAATTACTCGGAAGAGAAATAGAAGGCAAAGAATAGCAACAGCAAAATGCATTTTCCCCGATGGTAACAACGCTATCCGGGATCACAACGGAGATCAGGCTCTCGCAATCAAAAAAGGCACGATCACCAATGTTTGTAACGCCATCCTCAATGATTACTTCGGTGATCTCGGTGCCCCAGGGAGCCGTATTATTATAATCATAATCACCCATGGCTCCGTTACCAGAGATAGTGAGAATGGTTCCCTTTAAAGTCCAGACGCAATCGCCGGTGGTGCCGCCGAGGGCTTCCTTCA
Organism: Eubacteriales bacterium; assembly: GCA_045603925.1. Taxonomy (GTDB): domain Bacteria; phylum Bacillota; class Clostridia; order Oscillospirales; family QAKW01; genus QAKW01. Next base: position 2,094 of record JAZUNB010000039.1, on the reverse strand, counting down.
TGGGAACGATCTCTTGAGCAACCAAGATCTCCCCGCAAACCGAGCAATGGGATCCTTCGGTCAAGCCGGTGGATTCATAAGTAGGCTCCACCGCCGGATCGATGACTTCGGTATGACCGGTGGCGGGAACTTCCCCCTCATATTGAGCCCCGCAAGGGCAAACAAAGAGTGCGGTTCCGGAAGCAGTACAGGTAGGAACGGTAGTAGTATTCTCCTCATAAGTATGCTCATAGTGAGCAACAATCTCTGTTACAGATGGAAAAGCATTGGAACTAATCTCAACATCTGCGTTCATAATATATACTTTTTTGAGATTATCACAGAATGCAAAGGCCCTCTCACCAATAGAAGTGACGCTATCCGGGATGGTCACCGAGGTCAGGCTCTTGCAATTATAAAAGGTCCGCTCGCCGATGGTGGTGACGCTATCCGGGATGATCACCGAGGTCAGGCCGGTGCAACCGTAAAAAGCAGCATAGCCAATGGAGGTGACGCTATCCGGGATGGTCACCGAGGTCAGGCCGGTGCAACCGTAAAAAGCATAATTGCCAATGGAGGTGACGCTATTCGGGATGGTCACCGAGGTCAGGCCGGCGCAATACTCAAAAGCAGAATTGCCAATGGTAGTGACGCTATCCGGGATGGTCACCGAGGTCAGGCCGGTGCAATCACGAAAAGCAGAAGCGCCAATGGAAGTGACGCTATTGCCAATGGTCACCGAGGTCAGGCTCTTGCAATTATAAAAGGTCCGCTCGCCGATGGTGGTGACGCTTTCCGGGATGGTTACCGAGGTCAGGCCGGTGCAACCGTAAAAAGCATAAATGCCAATGGAGGTGACGCTATCCGGGATGGTCACCGAGGTCAGGCCGGTGCAACCGTAAAAAGCATAATTACCAATGGAGGTGACGCTATCCGGGATCGTCACCGAGGTCAGTTTGGTGCAATCACGAAAAGCAGATAAGCCAATGGAGGTGACGCCATTTTCGATGATGACCTTTGTAATACCGGTTCCCCAAGGTGCGGCTGAAGTTGATGAATAAAAACCCATTCTGCCGGTGCCGCTGATGGTAAGAACGGTGCCATCCAAAGACCAGGTGCAACTACCGGTGATGCCGCTGGTGGCGGCGGCTGCGGGCAGCACAAAGCAGGTCAGCATGGAGATGAGCATCACCACCGCCAATACAGCAGAAAGCAAGCCTCTTTTTTTCATTTCGGTGTCCTCCCAAAAACAAAAAATCGAATTGATATCTTTATCATAGCACAATGAATCAAAAAATGCAATAATAAGCGTGGCACCCCAAAAAACGGTCACCCAAAAACCAAGACTGCCAAAAAGCTCGCAAAAGCCAAGACCGCTCAAAACAGATGAAGATCGCCGTTTCTTTTATCCCGACTGCGTACCGTGAGTACGCCGAGGGTAAAAAAACGGCGAAGACATCAAAAAAGCCTCCCTTTCGGGAGGCTTTTCCTTATATTTGTCGATCTTCGCTGTTTTCAGCGGTCTTTACTCCAGCTCGAAGGCGCCGGTGTAGAGCTGATAATATTTTCCCTTCTCGGCGATGAGCTTTTCATGATTCCCCCGCTCAATAATGCGGCCCTGCTCCAGAACCATGATCACATCGGAGTTTCTCACCGTGGAGAGCCGATGGGCGATGACAAAGACGGTTCGGCCCTTCATCAGCCGATCCATCCCCTGCTGCACCAAGGCCTCGGTACGGGTATCGATGGAGGAGGTTGCCTCATCCAGGATCATCACCGGAGGATCGGCAACAGCGGCTCTTGCGATGGAGAGCAGCTGCCGCTGGCCCTGGGAGAGATTGGCACCGTTGGCGGTGAGCATGGTATTATAGCCATCGGGCAGGCGGCGGATGAAGTTATCGGCGTTGGCCAATTTGGCGGCAGCGATGCATTCTTCATCGGTGGCGTCCAGCTTACCGTAGCGGATGTTTTCCATTACGGTACCGGTAAAGAGGTTTGTATCCTGCAATACCACGCCCAGGGAGCGGCGGAGATCCGCCTTTTTGATCTTATTGATATTGATACCGTCGTAACGGATCTTACCGTCGGCAATATCATAGAAGCGGTTGATGAGAT
>JAZUNB010000038.1:0-9701 GCA_045603925.1 Eubacteriales bacterium | reverse complement strand
CCTTCGGTAGATGCCATTGTCTATTGGAACAGCTGCGACGGATATGCATTTACCGAGCCGGGCAGAAATGAAAACAACTGCCGCGGCGGTCTTTTCCATAAAGATCTTACCCCTAAAAAAGCCGCTGAACGACTGGACTATCTTATTAATAAAAAATGGCATACCGAATTGGAAATGGATGCCGATAAAGAGGGTACTCTGCAATTCCGCGGCTTTTACGGTGATTATATTGCGGAATGCGACGGTAAGACCTACGAATTTTCGATCAAAAAGGAAGAAACAACATGAAAAAAGCATTGGTGACCGGATCTTCCCGCGGCATCGGCAGAGCTCTGGCTCTCGCTCTTGCAGAGGAAGGTTATCTGGTTTATGTTCATAGTGTGAAGGAAGGCAACCCCAAGGCTGCCGAGGTAAAAGCCCTGATCGAAGAGCGGGGCGGCAAGGCAGAAACGGTCTGGGGAAATCTCTGCGTTCTTTCAGAGACCGAAGAATTGGCAAAAATGGTGGGTGAAGTGGACATCCTGGTGCTCAATGCCTCTCTGCAGTATCGCACCCCTTGGGCAGAGATCACCGCAGAGGCGGCTTGCGAGCAGCTCAACTGCAACTTCCTCTCCTCTATGCTGTTGATCCAGCAGCTGGCGCCTGCCATGCAGCAGAAAAAATGGGGGCGGATCATTACCATCGGCTCGGTGCAGGAGGCCAAGCCTCATCCCGATATGCTGGTTTATTCTGCCTCCAAGGCGGCCCAGACCAATATGGTGCAATCCCTCTCCCTGCAGTTGGCCAAGGATGGGATCACCGTCAATAATGTTGCCCCCGGTGTGATCGATACCGACCGCAACGCCGAGGCCCTTTCGGACCCCGCCTATGCCCAAAAGGTACGGGACAGCATTCCCGTTGGCTTTTACGGCGCGCCCGAGGACTGCGCGGGGATCGTGAAGCTTCTTTGCAGTGAGGAAGGGCGGTACATTACCGGTCAGAATATCTTTGTGGACGGAGGCAAGAGCATCCAATGATCATTCGCCCCATCGGTCAAAGCGGTTATATTGTGAAGAGCGGAGAAACCGAGATCATCATCGATCCTTATCTTTCCGATGTTGTTAATAAAATTGCGGGCAGGGCGCGGATGCTCCCATCCCCCATAGATCCCGCCTCCATCACCGCCGACGCGGTAATCTGCACCCATGATCACCTGGATCATCTGGATACCGAGAGCGTAGCTCTGATGCGAAAGGGGCAATTCTTCCTCACCACCGAGGAAGGAAGGGAAACCCTTTCCCAATTGGGCCAAAGCAATGCGACCGCGGTAAAGATCGGCGATCAAATTACCCTTGGCGACCTTAAACTCAAGGCTGTTTATGCCAATCACTCCTGCGAAGCCTTTGGATTAGTTGTAAAGGATAAAGACTTTACGCTATATTTCAGCGGAGACACCCTTTATGATGAGAAATTATCCGAAATCGCAGAGGAGAAGCCGGATATCGCCTTTCTCTGTATCAACGGAAAACTGGGAAATATGACAGTGGAGGAGGCGGTTCTCACCGCCGAACAGATCGGCGCCAAGGTAAACATCCCCAACCATTACGATATGTTCGCCTCCAATACGGAGGACCCCAAAAAGTTCACCGCCCCCCATGCAAGAATTCTGGAATTCAATCAAGAATATGCCGTCGATGAACTTTTAAGATAAGAAAAAGCACCCCAACGGGGTGCTTTTTCTTATTCTACATCAAATCCGATGTCATCAAGGGCGGCTTTTACTGCCGCGGGGTCACCGTTAAAGGTAACGGTCTTGGTGGCCAGATCCACATTCACATCCGTTGCTACCGCTTCGGCGGCGGCGGTAATGGAGGCCACACAGTGCATACACATCATTCCCGGTACTTTTAAACTACACATCTTCATTCTCCTTTTGGTTTAAATCTTTTTAAACGCAATGCGTTTGATAATACAGAAACAGAAGAAAGGGACATAGCGGCGGCGCCGATCATGGGATTGAGCAACGGCCCGCCGAAAAGATAGAGCAGCCCCGCGGCAACAGGGATCCCAAGAGTATTATAGGCAAATGCCCAGAATAAATTCTGGCGGATATTGCGAATGGTGCGACGGGAGAGCTCCATAGCGGTGGGGACCGCAGAAAGCTCGCTGTGCATCAACACCACATCCGCCGATTCCATAGCAATATCGGTGCCGGAACCGATGGCGATACCCACATGGGCGGTTGCAAGGGCGGGAGCGTCGTTGATGCCGTCCCCCACCATGGCCACCTTTTTGCCTTGAGCCTGCAATTCCTTGATGACGGCGGCCTTATCCCCCGGCAAGACCTCGGCGCGGATCTCTTCGATCCCCGCCCGACGGGCAATGGCTTCGGCGGTACGCCGAGCGTCCCCGGTCAGCATCACCACCGCGATTCCTTGTGCTTTTAATTGCTTTACCGCGTCGGCGCTATCGGTCTTCAGCGTATCAGCCACTGCGGCGATGCCTGCGGGAGCGCCGTCGATGGCGATATAAATGGGGGTCTTTCCCTCTTGCTCCAATTGTTCCATGGGGAAAGCGGCAAAGGAGATGCCAGCCTCCTCCATCATACGGGCATTGCCTGCCCAAATGGTCTTGCCCTCTACCTTGGCGATAACGCCTCTGCCGACCTTTGCCTCAAAGGCTTCGGGCTCCGGTAAGGAGAGCTCCTTTGCCGATTCCAGCACCGCTCTGCCCAGAGGATGCTCCGAAGGGCGCTCCGCGGCGGCAGTTAAGCGCAACAGCTCGGTTTCATCGACCCCTTCGGCGGAAATCAGATCGGTGAGGGTGGGCTTGCCGGCGGTAAGAGTACCGGTCTTATCCAATACAACGGTATCGATGCGATGAAGCTCCTCCACCGCCTCGCCGTTTTTAAAGAGTATACCGTATTCTGCGCCCTTGCCGATGCCTACCATAATGGCGGTGGGGGTTGCAAGACCCAAGGCGCAGGGGCAGGCGATCACCAATACTGAGACCAAGATCGACAAGCAAAAGCCCCAACTCTGACCGCCCAGCTTCCAGGCAACGGCGGAAACCAAGGCAATTCCCATCACTGCGGGAACAAAATAGCCCGAAACAATATCGGCCATCCGTGCAATGGGGGCTTTGGAGCCTTGGGCATCCTCTACCATACGGATCATTCCGCCGAGGGCCGTCTCCTCGCCCATACGGTCGATCTTTATCTGCAAGGTACCGCTTTGGTTGATGGAGCCTGCGTATACGGGGCTCCCCTCCCCTTTATCCACCGGCAGGCTCTCACCCGTCAACATCGATTCATCCACCGAGGAGTTGCCCGAAAGAACCGTACCGTCTACCGGAATGCGGCTTCCGGGCTTGAGGATCAAAATATCCTCTGCCCGCAATTTGGAGGTGGGAACCTCCAACTCCGCTCCATCCCGTAAAACAAAGGTGGTGGCGGGAACCAATTTCATCAGGCTCTTGATGGCCTCAGAGGTTTTTCCCTTGGAGATGGTTTCCAGAGTCTTCCCCAAAAGGATCAATGTTATGATCACGCCCACCGATTCAAAATACAGCTCATGGGCGGCGTGGGGATTTCCCTTTGCAATGCGGATCAGCGAATAGATGCTATAGCCAAAGGAGGCGGTAGTCCCCACCGCGATGAGGCTATCCATATTGGGACTGCCGCGAAACAGCGAAGAATAGCCCACGGTATAAAACTTCCGTCCAACGATCATGGCGCCGATGGCAAGAATCATCTGCGCCAGCCCATAAAGCAGCGGATTTTCAAAAATGCCGGGAATCGGCAACCCCACCATGGGGCCCATAGCCAGATAAAAGAGCGGGACCGAAAAGCAGGCCGCCGAAACCAGCTTGATTTTCATAGAACGCACCTTGCGGGCGTTTTTATCGAGGCTTGCGGCGTTTTTCTTCCGCTCTGCGGCACCGAACCCGGCGCGCTCCACCGCGGCGATTACAGCGGGAAATACGGCTGTTTTCTCCGCCTCTACCGTCAGCCGCTCGGCGGCAAGGTTCACCGAAGCCTCCCGCACGCCCTCCACCTTCCGTACTACCCGTTCGATACGGGCAGAGCAGGCAGCGCAGGTCATGCCTGTAATATCAAATTCTTTTTTCATTCTATCACCTTATTGATTTTTTACTACTCTAATGATAAAATAATAATATCAAATATACAAGTATGCACAAAATAGTGCGATACTACCCAAAAGGATAGTGATACTATGAATGAGCATTGCCCTGTCGGCGAGACCATCGGCCTGATCGGCGGAAAATATAAAGCCCTGATCCTTTGGTTTTTGACCGAAAGAACCCTGCGCTACGGAGAATTGCAGAAAAAGATCCCTGCCGCCACCCCGAAAATGTTGACGCAACAATTACGGGAATTGGAGGCGGATGCCCTTATTGCCCGCACCGTTTATCCGGTGGTTCCCCCCAAGGTGGAGTATCGCCTTACCGACCTTGGAAAAACCTTGATCCCCATTTTGGAAAGTATGTATCAATGGGGCGAAGCCTATCTGAAAGAGCGGGGACTCTGCCCCAACTGCGCCATGAAAAAGCATTAAAAAATGCACCCTTGAAGGGTGCATTTTTTAATGTTGGTGGGCCATCAGGGACTCGAACCCGGGACCGACCGGTTATGAGCCGGGAGCTCTAACCAACTGAGCTAATGGCCCGTTGAACTTTGATATTTTAACACATCCTCGAAAGGATGTCAACCGATTTAATAAAAGGTTGCCACTTCTTCCATCGGCGGAAGGGCGGGTTCGATCTCGGTCACGGTAAGAACGGGGCCTTCCCTGCCATAGGCTTCATGGAAGCCGATATGGATCTTGGCGGTAACGGTCATCCAGCCTCCGTTTTTCAGGCTGAATGCATCGGGATAAAGGCAAGCGACTCCTGCGAAGGTAATATCCTCCACACAGCAGGTCATGACCTGGCGACCGAACACAAAGAAGCTTCCGTCGCTCCGCTCGTCTAAAATCACTCTGCCCTTGACCTTAAGGGTCTTCCCTTCATAGTTCTGCAATTCTTCGGTAAGATCGCGGTACCAGATGGCATAATCCTGATCCTCGATCTCGACGATCGGAGCATTCAAATCAAAGGGCAAGGGATCCTCAATGGTATCGGGAATGACCTTGCCGTCTACCGATTCATAGACGATATCGGCGCGGCGGGAGATGCCGCGCACCAATTTATGATAGGGCATCACATCGGTATCATTGGGCATCCGATTAAAGATCACCATTTCGGCGCTCTGAAGCTTATCCACCACCAGGTTCCGCATATTGGCGTTATAGGTCAGAATGGTACTGCTGTCCATAAAGCAGAATTCCTGCACAATGATCCAGCCCTCGGGCAGGGCGTTATAGAGATCGCCGATCTGCCACATTCCGTTGTACTCCAAAAACACCCGCTGGGCGCGGCTGCTTTTGATCAGCCGCTCTAAATATTTCGGTTTCAGGTCTTCGGGCTCCTCCACGGTCTGGATAGAGACCTTATCGGATGCGAAGCGGGCAGGATCCAGCTCTACCTCCCCTTCCTCACAGCAAAGGATGAGGGTGGGGGTACCGTCGTTATAGGAGGGATCCTCCATGGTCTCCTGCATAAAGGTGGTTTTTCCGCTATCCAGAAAGCCGGTAAAAAGATAGACGGGGATCTGAGTCATGGCTTAGCCCTCCAATCCGAAGAGGGTGGCAAGGGCGCTCTCATCCAGATCGGAGCCGATGACGCAAAGGCGACCGATGACCTGGGGCGTACCCTTTCGAACCTCCTGCTCACCGGGGACATAATCAAAGAACAGCCATTGGCCATCGGCGTCGGCCACCATTCCCTTGGCCCGCAAAACGGTACCAAACTTGCCGGTGTCCAGTTCCTCCAGAGCGGCATTTAAGCCTTCGGCAGAATAGACGCGGGTGGTCTCCTTGCCCCAGCTGGTGAAGACCTCATCGGCATGGTGATGATGGTGATCATGGCAACCGCAGGTGCACTCTTCCCCATGGTCATGATGATGGTCGTGGTGGTCGTGATGATGCTCGTGGTGATCGTGGTCATGGCAACCGCAATCGCAGTCTTCATCGTGATGGTGATGATGGTGGTGCTCATGATGCAGTTCATGGAGGATCTCTTCCAAGGAATCCTTCTGCTCCATGGCATCCAGGATCTGCTTACCGCTCAATTGATCCCAAGGGGTTGCAATAACAGTAGCCTTGGGGTTCTTGGCCTTGATCAGTTCCACCGCCGCGGCTAATTTTTCTGCCGACAGGTTCTGGGAACGGCTCAGAATAATGCAGGCGGCGTGCTCCAGCTGATTATCATAGAATTCGCCGAAATTCTTGGCATAGATCTTGCATTTGCCCGCATCGGCAACGGTGGTAAAGCTATTGAGTTTCACATCGGGCAGGTCCAGATTGGTTACCGCGGTAATGACATCGCTGAGCTTGCCCACGCCGCTGGGCTCGATGAGGATCCGATCAGGATGGTAGGTCTCTACCACCTGCGTGAGGGCTTTGCCGAAATCGCCTACCAAGCTGCAACAGATACAGCCGGAATTCATTTCGGTGATCTCAATGCCTGCCTCCTGCAAAAAGCCGCCATCGATGCCGATCTCACCGAATTCATTTTCGATCAACACCAGTTTTTCACCTTGATAGGCTTCTTCCATCAGTTTTTTGATCAAGGTTGTTTTACCGGCGCCTAAAAAGCCGCTGAAAATATCAATTTTAGTCATAGTTTATTCCTCACATTTCGTAAGCTTGGCAAAGTTTGCCATAATCTTTTTGGTTCCCACCTGATCGAACTGAACCTCCAGCAAAAAGTCACTGCCCATGGGGGTTTTGCTCCTAAGGGTTCCATCGCCGAAGGTCTTATGGTGCACCCGATCCCCTACATCGAACTGCAAGGTGGGCGCCGCCTGGGGCACAGGCTTGCGGATGGCGGGAGACGGCGCCTGGCTGACATAGCCGGTACGCACAGGAGAGGCGGTCCGTTGCCGATAGGGCGAGGGAGCGCTGCCGAAGGGGGCGCCGCCGAAGCCCTCGGTGGTTTTGGGGGTCAGATCCTCGGTCACAAGGGCAGGAAGCTCTCTTAAAAACTCGCTGGGGATACAGAATTGGGTGCGGCCATAGAGCATCCGCTGGCGGGTATGAAGCAACCAGAGGCATTTACGGGCGCGGGTAACGCCCACATACATCAGGCGGCGCTCCTCTTCGATGCCATCGGGCTCATCCAGGCTCCGCTGGGAGGGAAACAAGCCCTGCTCCATACCGATCATAAAGACATAATTGAATTCCAGACCCTTGGCGCTGTGAAGAGTCATCAGCACCACCCGATCCTCCTCATCGGTCAGCTGATCCACATCGGTCATCAGCGAGACCTCCTCCAAAAAGCCGGAGAGGGTTCCCTCGGGGTTCAGCTGGAGATATTGCTTTACAGAGGTGCAAAGCTCCATAATATTATTGATGCGATCCTTGGCCTCATCGGTATCCTCCAGCTCCAGCATGGTGAGATACCCGCTTTCCCGCGCCACCTTTGCCACCCATTCATCTAAGGGGGTGCGGGTCAGCTCCTCTTTAAGGCTATCGATCATATGATAAAACTGCTCCAGAGTGGCCGCCGCGCGGCTGAGCTCAGGATAGGACGAAGCCTTTTCCATCACCTCCAGCATAGAGCGGAATTCGCTCCCTGCGATCTGCTCCAGATGGGCAATGGTGGTGGTACCCAGCTTGCGCTTGGGCTCATTGATGATCCGCTTTAAGCGAAGATCGTCCCGCGGGTTGTTGATGATCTGCATATAGGCAAGGATATCCTTGATCTCCTTGCGCTCATAGAAGCGGAAGCCTCCCACAACCTTGTAGGGCACGCCGCTTTTCACAAAATAACGCTCGATGGAGTTGGCCTGGGCGTTGGTACGGTAAAGCACCGCAAAATCAGAGAATTTGGCGCCGTCCTTTACCACCCGATCCTGAATGGTATCGGAAACAAAGCGGCTTTCCTCAAAATCGTCGGAAAGGCGGCGCATATAGACCGGCTCCCCTTTTGCCCCTGCTGTCCAAAGGTTTTTGCCCTTACGCTGGGTATTATGGGCGATCACGCCGTTGGCGGCGTCTAAAATATTGGAAGTAGAGCGGTAATTCTGCTCCAGACGGATGACTTTCGCGTTGGGAAAGCGCTCCTCAAAGAGCAGGATATTCTCAATAGTGGCGCCGCGGAATTTATAAATACTCTGGTCGTCGTCCCCCACCACGCAAAGATTGCCGAACCTGGAGGAGAGCAAAGAGACCAAGCGATATTGGAGCGGGTTGGTATCCTGATACTCATCCACCATAATGTAGCGATAGCGGCCGGCATATTTGGCCAGAACCTCGGGGTGGTTCTCGAAAAGCTCCACCGTTTTTAAGATCATATCGTCAAAATCCAGGGCATTGGCCGCCTGCAGCTCCGCTTCATAGCGGGCATAGACCTTGGCCACCTGCTCCATCCGATGATCTCTGCCATAGTGCTTACAGAAGGCTTCGGGATCCACCCGCTCGTCTTTGGCGCGGGAGATATACCATTGAATGGTGCGGGCGGGCAGGACGGTATCATCCACATTCAAGGCCTTCATGGCCGCCTTGATGACCCGCTGGGCATCATCGGTATCATAGATGGTATAGTTGCTGTTGAAAACACCGTCTACCCCGATCTCCGCCCGCAGGATCCGCCCGCAGAAGCTATGGAAGGTAGCGGCGGTAACGCCGAAGGCATCGGCGCCCATCATGGCGTCAATACGGTCGCAAAGCTCCTTGGCCGCCTTATTGGTAAAGGTGATGGCCAGAATATGATAAGGCGCGCAGATGCCCTTACTGAGCAGATAGGCGATGCGGTTGATCAAAACAGTGGTCTTGCCGCTGCCCGCGCCTGCCAAGATCAGCAAAGGACCCTCGGTATGCTCTACCGCTTCCCTCTGCCGCTCGTTCATCTGATTTAATTTTTCGTCCAAGATATTTTGAAGCATGATTTCCTCGCTTTTAGTCAATAGAATTATTATACTCTTTTTAACATAAATAGGCAAGAAAAAAGTGCGATGTTTTCACATCGCACTTTTGAATCAGATATTGAATGTATAGAAAGCAAGTTGATCGCTGCCGCCGTTGTTATAGGCAACCACCACGGTATAGCAGCCGGTTTTGGTGCCCAGATTGAAGACGGTGCCATCCTTGGGACCGTAGTAGGTGGCGTTGGACTGGCGGTTATTGATATAACCGCTCCAGCTATCCACCTCTACTGCTTTGGTACCCATATAACCGATATAGACCTTGCTGACGGTGGAGGCATTGACATTCAGGGTCACAGCGTTGCCGCTTCGGGTCACCGTGGGGGTGCCCAGAGCCAGATCGGCTTCGTCCACATAGACGGTGCAGATGGCATCCTTCACAGCCCCGTTTACATTATAGTTGATCACAAACCGCCAATACCCGGCTTTGGTAAGCTTAAAACTCTTGCCCGCCGGGGTACCGAAATCAGTGGTGAAATCAGTGGCGGTAGCCTTAAAGGTGTTGAAATCGATGTATTTGGTGTTTTCGGTACCAATATAGCCGTAGTAAGTCTTGGAAGTATAGCCCTCTTCATTGATAAAGGTAGCCACATTGGAGAGGGTGCTGTTATCTACAGAGGGAGCCGTGGCGGGCGTTTCTGCCTTAATGGTGAAATACCGCTCCTGGCGGATGCCC
>JAZUNB010000037.1:0-5290 GCA_045603925.1 Eubacteriales bacterium | reverse complement strand
ATGGCTACGATCCGACTTCCTTAGAATTCAATCAGTTTGGATGCAAAACAAGGCATAAAATACGAGGCATCCTGTCGGATGGTGAGTATTTTTAACGCAGATTTGCGCCAAAATCTTGAATTCTAAGGCGTTTATTCCTTGCGAAGGTCTGCCCAAGGGCGGTTTTTATTATGTTATGCATCAATTGCGTTTCGCATCTTGACCATGGCGGCATACAGCCGACGGCACCATTCCTCATAAGACAACGCTCCGTAAAGCTCCTTCTGGCGCTCATTCTTTTGATTGCTGAAAATACTCTCGGTCAGCAGAGTTCCCTGATAGCCGCTCTTCTTAAAGCGGGCGATCACCCCATCGAAATCCAAAACACCGTCATAGGGAATCAGATGGTCATCATTGGGATAGCCGGTATTATCATGAATATGGGTACAGAGCATTCTCTTACCGAACAGCCCCAGAAAATCATATCTGGAATCGGTATAGCAAACCTCATGGCCGCTATCATAGCAGTAGCCCGCTTCGGGATACCGCTCCATCACATAGGCGAGATTCGCAAGCTTTCGGATATTCTCATAAGCCAGCTTCACTCCTGTTTTAGCGGAATGAGCCATCAGTCGATCCAAGCGCTCCTTGCCGATATCCGAAACAAAGGGAGCGTCAAAGCCGCTATCCAGATGCACAACGATCTTTTCCACGCCACATTCGGCGGCAAGATCCAACTCCGCCATCAGATCATCAATAAAAGCATCGCCCTCGGCGCCCTCCTGCCAGATGGCGTTGATGCCCCGAAAACGCCCATGGATATGATCGATTGCCAACCCAAGCTCCACCGCTTTTTGACAGGCCGCTCTCTTATCAAGAACGGGGGTACTGATCCCGACCGCTTCAAAGCCGACCTCTTTGATCAGCTCTAATTGCTCGTCAATGGTAAGTCCTTCTACAGGGGACAACGCAACACCGATTTTTCTCATCGTTCATTTCCTTTCTTCGCCGGGGCAGGGCTAAAGAGATCTTCATCCAGAACGATCTCCATGATTTTTTGATAATAGCCGGCAGAATTCTCTTTGAACCGCTCCGCCGCATAATAAGCATCCTTCCGATCGGGAACCAACACCTGATAGGAGAGCATGACCTCGCCGCCCTCTTTAACGGTACAGGTGACCAAAAACCCGCTTTCAGAGGGCTCGATCTCGGTATAGACCGATTCATCCTCCTGCTTTTGCTTCAGCAGGGTCTTCAGCGCCGCCAGAGTCTTGCTTTTTACATTATGGGGCAGGCGATTTTCATATTCTCGCTCCACCTCCGCACCCTTGGCGGTGATGCGGTAACTGCTCATCTCTTCCAAAGAGGCAATATCCATCATTCCGTCCATCAGCAGCTGCTCCGCCGCCTGGGCATAATCAAAATATTCCACCAATCCGTCTGCCATCATTACATCGGTCAGCTGGCTGTCCTTCAAAATACAGCCGGCCTCCTTCAGCAGATAGAGGATCAGGGCTTTTACATCGGGAATTTCATGTAATCCGCCTAATTCGGGCATAGGGCTACTCCTTTAATCTTTTAATAATATTATTATAATACGATTTTTTGGATAAAGCAAGAGAACGGCATTGCAAAACCGAAACTTTTTTATTATAATACTAAGAAGAGGTGATTATAATGAAAACTTTGACCGTTCCTTACGGAAAGCTCCCCCAGGAGCCCTCGGGATATATCGACAATTACAGGTGGGACTCCACCGGCTATTGCCCCAAGGGAGAGCTTTATCTTTCTTATGATAAAGAGAATTTATACATCAAGCTGTTTGCTCCCATTACCGAAGAGCTGACCATTCTCACCACCCGCGATAACGGGCCGGTCTGGGAAGACAATTGTCTGGAATTTTTCTTTGCTCCTTTCGGCGAAGAAGACGATTATCTGAACATCGAATGCAATCCTGCCGCCGCCATGGTCATCGGCAAGGGAAACGATCGCCACGACCGCACCTCGGTGGTAGCCTATCTCAAGCCCCTTCTTGCGCCCAAGACCGAGATCCGGGCAGGCGAGGGCTGGAGCGTGACCTATGCTTTCCCCTTTGCGGCCATCCGCGAGATCTTCGGCAAGCCCTTTTTGGCCGAGAAAGGCGCAAAATTCTATTTCAACGCTTATCTTTGCGGAGAAAAGACCCCCATTATGCATTTTGGCTCCTGGAGCCCTATTGATACGGAAAACCCCGATTTCCACCGCCCCGAATTCTTTGGCTTGGGAGAGCTGGGCTGATGGGATTTTTTAAAAAGAAAAAAGAGGGGGATGAAAATCTCGCCCTCTTAAAGAAGCTGGACAAACGGGGGCTCTCCTCCATCGCCCTTCGGGATCCTGCCACCTATCAGGAGCGGATCATCGGCCGCCGCGGCGCCTTCAGTATTGCCGACGATACCTTGATCGTTTGCTGCAATAATGAGATCGTTTTCCGCCATCCCTTAAAGGAGATCAAGGCGGCGGAGCTGATGAACCTTTCGGGCATCATCTTAAGTGTCGGTAACGAGCGGTATATCGCCTATTATACCGACGGAAATATCAGAAAAGGAAATCAATAATATGAAAAAGATCCTCTCTTTATGCTTGATCCTCACCTTAAGTCTCACCCTTTGGGGCTGCAAGGAGACCAAAAAAGACCCTGCCGATCCCTTCGGGATCGCAAGCTATGAATGGGAATTCTCCCATGTGCAGGATGAGACGGGCGCCATTGTTTATTGCGCCAAGGGCAATACCGACCAATACCCCAATGCGCAGGTTCTGGCAGTGGATTGCAAGGAAAAAGACGGCACCATCCAATTGAAATGCGAGGGGCAAAGCTGGTCTCTGCCCTACAGTGAATATACCGCCGGCCCCAAGGGCACCATCTATATGCTGACCACCTCCACCGGCGATGTGGCGCTGGCGCAGGTTCAGCTTTCGGAATTGGAAGACGGCACCTCCAAATATTCTCTGACGGTGGCCGCAGGAACCACCGCCCTTACCTTCTATGAAAAATAAAAAAAGATGTGCGAGAGAGACACTTCGTAAAGAAGTTGTCTCTCTCGCTTTATATTTCAACCAAACAAATGACACTTTACACAGAAAATGTGAAAGTGTCATAGTGGGTTACATACTTTGAAAAAGATAAATACTTGCCAAACAAATAATACCTTTTTCGGCAAGTAAAGTGATATTGCAAACTGTCGTTTGCAGTTATATTTTTGCCAAGTGGCAAAAGTTATATTAAACCCTTTCGGGTTTAGTGGTATTATATTCGCCTATAAAACTGTCCGAAGGACAATATCACGATGCATAGCATCATATCACTGCGAAGCAATATCACTCGCCGTAAGGCGAATATAACTGAGGCGCACTTCCTTACGAAGTGCGCCTCGATCGGGTCTTTTTTTATTACAAAATTTCTTGGATCTCATCAAGAGAATCCACAATATGATCGGCGGCGGCGCCCTTTTCCCGAGGGGCTTTGCCGAAATTGAACCAGCAGGTGGCAAGCCCATAGGCAGAGGCGCCGGCGATATCCGCTGTCAGCGAATCGCCGATCATCATGATCTCTTCTTTTTTTACTCCGGGCAATTCCTTCATGCAAGCATAAAAGAATTCCTTCTTCGGCTTGGAAAAGCCGATGGTCTCGGAGATGAAGAGCTTTTCAAAATAATCAAGCAGTCCCGCATTCTTCAGGCGGCTGGTCTGCTGAAAATAAGGGGCATTGCTGGCAACGCAAAGGGTATACTTAGGCGCAAGATACGCCAAAAGCTCTTGGGCGCCTTCCACCGTTGCATCCCCTTGGGCAAGGTTCTTTAAGAAGCCCTGCTCAAAAGCCACCCCATCCCGCTTGATGCCGATGGCCTCAAAGATACGGTTCCAGCGGACCTGATGCAGCTGCTCCACCGTCAGAGTTCCTTTTTCGATCTCCAGCCAAAGACCGTTGTTGATCTCGGTAAAGATCTCAAAAATGTTCGCGGGAAAGGAGATCTCCTGCTCCGCGGCGGTAATATGCATGGCCTGACGGGCGCATTCATGGAAGTCCATCAGGGTATTATCTACATCCAGCAATAAGACCCTGATCATGCGGAGGCTCTTTCCTGATTCAATACAATGATCTGCAGAATAAGCACCACACCCACCAGACCCAGACCGATCAGATCGGTCACGGCGCCGGGATAGATCAGCAGCAAACCGCCGACCGCAGCCAGGATCCGCTGATACCAGGGCATCCCGCGGAAGAACCAGCCCTCCAGCGAGGAGGAAACGGCGAAGATACCGATCAGAGAGGTAATGCAGATGGTGATAACCTCCCAGGCACCGGTATCAATAAAGAGCAGGGCGGGATTCAGGGCAAACACATAAGGCACAATGAAAGCGCCGATGGCCAGCTTGGTGGCGGTAAAGGCGGTCTTCATGGGGTTGGCCTGACCGATGGCGGCGCCGGCATAAGCGGCCAGAGCCACCGGCGGGGTCAGATCGGCAACGATGCCGAAATAGAACACAAAGAAATGAGCCGCCAGATCGGGTACACCCATCCGCACCAGGATCGGCGCGCAGGTGGCCGCCATAATGCAATAGTTTGCGGTGGTGGGAACGCCCATACCCAAAACGATACAGCAGAGCATAGTCAGGAACAGCGCAATGATCAGATGATTGCCGGCCAGAGCCACAATACCGGTCAGGATCTGGTTGGCAAGGCCGGTCATGGTAATGGTACCGGCAACGATTCCTGCCACACCGCAGGCCACCGCCACCGTGATCATCCCCTGGGCACCTGCGGCCAGGGATTCAAAGATCCGCTTGGGGGTGATGCGGTTTTCTTTATTGAAAAGGCTGACCAGGATCACCGCAACAATGGAGATGGCGGCGGAATACTGGATGGTAAAGGTATTACTGCTGACCAGATAGATCAGAAGCACCAAGGGAAGCAGCAGATAGACCTGCTTCAGAAGGGGCTTGATCTTGGGAAGCTCCTCCTTGGTCAGACCGCGCAGACCCTCCTTCTTTGCCTCTAAATGAACCGAGATAAAGATGCCCGCAAAATAGAGCACTGCAGGCAGAATGGCGCTGACGATCACCACGCTATAGGGCAGGCCTAAATTAGCGGCCATCAAAAAGGCGGCGGCGCCCATAATGGGGGGCATGATCTGCCCGCCGGTGGAAGCGGCGGCCTCGGCGGCGGCGGCAAATTCCGCCTTATAACCGGTGCGCTTCATCAGAGGAATGGTCACCGAGCCGGAGCCAACGGTATTGGCAACGGAAGAACCGGAGGCCATACCCTCCATGGCGG
>JAZUNB010000036.1:0-27813 GCA_045603925.1 Eubacteriales bacterium | reverse complement strand
CTACCTTCAGCCCCTCCAATACCTGCTCTCGGGCGCAGATCGTGACCTTCCTGTGGCGGGCGGCGGGGTCTCCTGGGCCCACCTCGACTTTTATGCCCTTTACCCATGTGCCTGCCAATGCTTACTATTATAAGGCGGTGCTTTGGGCGGTAGAGAATGGCATTACCGGCGGTACCTCGGCAACTACTTTCAGCCCGGCAAATCCCTGCACCCGCGCCCAGATCGTTACCTTCCTCTGGCGCGCCAACGGCAAGCCTGCGGCGACTTCTGCCAATTCTTTCAGCGATGTGCAAAGCGGCGCCTATTACTATGACGCGGTGCTTTGGGCAGTGGAAAAGGGGATTACCACCGGTACTTCCTCCACCACCTTTGCTCCCGCAAACAGCTGCAACCGCGCTCAATGCGTCACATTCCTTTACCGTTGCTATAACTAAATGAAATGGGGCTGTAAAAATAGTCTGAACCGCAAAGGGCAAGAAAAATAAGAGCTTTTTCAATAAGGCTCTGCCTTAGAAAACATAAAAAGGAAGGGAAATATCGAATTTTCGATATTTCCCTTTTTATTTTAATGCCCTTTGCTACCTCCAACCCGAGCCACTCGGCGTGCGGAACAAAAAATGAAAACCGCTCCGTTTCTAAAGTATTAGAAACCTCCGCTTATATCATTTTTTGTTCCTTTTCCCCAACAAAACGATGTTTTGTCGGGGCCCCATTCACGCCTTCGGGTGAGCCGCCGCCAAAGGCGGCGGGTCGGGTTGAAGGATTCAAACAATTTTTTCGACCTCCAAAAAAGGAGCTGTAAAAAACATTGATTTTTTTACAGCTCCTTTTAAATTATTTCACCAACCGCTCAATGAGCTTATCGTGGAAGTCATCGTAGAACTTGGCATTCTTGGGATAATGCTTGAAGTCCATGGTCATACCGGCTTCCTCGTCCAGCCACTTTTTGGTCTCTTCCAAGCCGATCTTTTCGGCCAGCATCTTTAAGAGCATCCGATCCTGCATGGCCTGATAGAAGACCACTGTACGGATGGATTCAATGGCGCCATCCTTATAGGGATAGACCGAATAGGCATCGCCGGAGGGATGCGCATGGATGGAATCGCTGCAGAGATAGGGGTCGATCTCCAGAACGCTCTGAGCGGAGGAATAGAAGTTATAGCCCCAGGTCATAAAGCCATCAATATCGTTGCGGAACATCTGCAGACCGATGCAACGGTTTCGATAGGAGGGCATGGCAAAGAAGCGATTGGAAACATCAATGGTCTGCACACAGCAGTAATAGGTCCAGCGCTCTTTGATATCCTCCTCCAGGAAGGGATCAATATGATCATTGCAGGGGATGGGGATGTCCACCAAGCCCTTTTTATAGAATTCAATGCTGGAGAGGGCATCAATGATCTTGAAATCCTTCAGATAGGGGGTCACAAATTCCTTGGCTGCCTTATAATGCTCCAGAATCTTCTCATTGGGCTCATCGGAGATATGGAAATAAGTATTTTCGGCAATGCCCAGATCCTTTAATTTAGCGGTCAGAGCGGGCAGGAACTGGGATAAGAAGTTCTTATAAGCATCGCTCATGGCATCCACATGCCAACCGAATTCCTTCACTTCCTTGCCATCGATCTCCACCACGATCTTGGGGCAGAACTTAGCGCCCCACTGGGTAAAGAGATGGGCCATCTCGAAATACTTAAAGCCATGGCGCTGGCACATTTCCACCCATTTTTCCAGCAGCTCAAAATCAAAGCTGTATTTCTCGCCGTTCTTCTTGATCTTCACCAGCTGAACAGTCTTACGCTCGCCGTTGATCTGGGTATCCAGCGGGGGAGTGAAGATGGGGGTAAGAATGGTATTCATACCGGTGCGGGCGGCAGTCTTAATGTAATTTTCGGTGATCTTCCAGAACTTCTTGCTGAAGACCTTCACATTATGATAATTGGAGATGCAATCGCAATGGAACCACTGACCGAAGATCAGATCGTTATCGGCGATGACCGCATCCTCTACCTGCACCATCACTTTAAGAGAGCGCTTCTCGGGGGTGCGGGGCTTGCCCTTTTCCATATGGAAGCAGAAATACAAGGGATACTCGCCTGCTTCGATATCCTTGGGAATGTCTACGGTTACCATCAACGTTGTGGGAACGCGCAGGGGCAGATAGAACAGATCTTTAGAGGTCAAAGGATACATCACATCGGGGAAGAGACCCGGCTCGATGGAGATATAATCCTCATCGTGGCTATGGCGATAAGCGGGCAGCTCCGAGGGAATATGCCCCACTCTGCTGACTTGCACGCTCTTTCTCAAGGGAGAGCGCAGGGTATAATAAGTAACACCACCGCCCGGCTTGGGATCGGTGGGCTTATGACCAACCTGAATCTGGAAGGAAACACGCTCACCCCTCAAACCCTTTACCGAAGTAATAGCGGGATAAGAGTCAAAGGAATCGGTCAGCATTACCTTTTCCAAGGCGGAGATCGCTTTGAATTTAAACATTGCGAAAAACCTCAACTTTCGTTATGATATTCTGCATTTAGTATATCAAATCTTAATAATAAGTCAAGAAAAAAGAGATCGAAAAAGGAATTTTCGACCTCTTTTTTATATGCCGCAGGGATGCAGCTGCCCATACGGGGGAAAATAGCAGCATGGCCATTTCGGGATATGCTTCTGCTGCTTGGGAGCGGTCCGAAACAAAATCCGCTATTTTCCGCTTTTGCAAAACGGTGATCCAAGAGCGTATCTCTTCAGGGGAACTTTTGCCTCGGTCTGCTCACCGTTTTTTGCCGACAGACCGCGCACTTCTTTTGCAGAACCCATGTTCTGCACCTTCCTTTTTCCCGGGACGCTATTATTATGCGACGCCGCACAAAAAAATATGCACCGCAAAAGCGGTGCATCAATCTTCCAGAGTTGGTAAATTTATCTTGGAAAAGCCAAAGGGCTTGGGGGGAATGCGATGAAGGGGGGTATACAAAAACTTGCGGCAGGAGAAGCTGCCCTTTACCAGCCCTTTTTTGGAGCAGATCACATCATCGGTGCCGATGATCTGCTTCCCGTATTCACAATGGGCGCAGACCTTCTCAATGTCTTTTGAAAAAATCATCGGTTTTGCTCCTTTCTTGTCATATCTTAATCATTATACAACCTCTCTTGCTGTTTGTCAAAAGAAAATTCGCTCCAGCAGAAAAACCAGCGGCGGAAGGCAGATGCCGGTAAAAAGCTTTCCCCATAAAAGCGGCAAAACAGGCAACCGCTCCTCGGCTAAATAGGCGGCATTCTGCAAAAAGACCGAAAGCCCCGAAAATCCCGTCATAGCCGCCGCAAGAGCGAATTTAAGGTTGGTATCGGGCAATGCCGCAAGACCGCCCGAAAGCTCCAAAAAACCGTAATAAAAGGCAAAGTGCGGCAAATTCCCCAAAAGCGCCGCCAGCACCGAAAAAAGGGTGATATAAGCGGTGAGGGTCAAGGCACCGATGGCGGCGGCGGAAATACTGCCGGTCAGCAAGGGCAAAAGGGGCTTTTCCTCGGGCAGAGGATCGCGCTTTTCCTTCAAGGCACCGCCTGCCCACAGCAATAGTCCCGAGAGTAGGAATTGCCCCAAAAATAAGACCACCCCTTTGGCGGCGCTTCCCAGAATGACCTCGCCTGCGAAGCCGATGAGAAAGGCAGGGGAGGCATTGGCGCAGGCAGGGATCAGCCCGATGGCTTGTTTGCGACTGATGATGCCGCGGTTTGCGGCTCGGGCAAGGGTGCGGATCCCCAAGGGAAAACCGCAGAGATGGGAGGTGATCCAAAGGGTCAGCGCCGAAGGAAGAGGCAGGCTTTCCGCCAGCTCTCCCATCATTCCGCAGACCACCATGGCAGGGAAGAGGGCAGGTAATACTGCGGTATAAGCAAGGGTCAGCCCCTGTCGTACCCCGTCGCCCGCCTTCCGTCCGAAGACCAACAGCAGGATCAATAAGAATAAAAACAAAAACGGAACCGTCATTCTCCAATATTTTTTCATATTAAAGGCTATGCCCACCGTATAAGAATAATACGGAGGGATTGGTATGAAACGAAAAAAATCCAATGAAATAAGCCCCCTGAAGCGTCTGGCCAAGGGGATCGATCTGCCGGAGTTTGCGCTGGGGAAAGAGGAATGTATTGAGATCTGGGGCGGAAATACCGTTCAGGTGGAGGGCGCCAAGGGGATCCATACCTATGAGCGGGAAACTGTCAAGATCCATATGAAAAATTATCTGCTGGTGATTCGCGGCGAGGCCTTTGATCTGGCCCATTTCGGGGAGAATACCCTGCGGGTCACCGGCAGGCTGAAGCAGATCGAATGGGAGGAGATCATATGAACGATCATCTGGGCTTTTGGCAAGGGCGGTTGGAGATCGAGGCCAAGGGTGGGCAGTTGGAGCAGTTTATCAACCTGCTCCATCGTGACCGCATCGCTCCGAGAAACCTTCGCCGCGCCGAAGACGGAACCCTTTATTTCACCCTCCCTAAAAAGGATTTTAGGCGCCTGCGTGCGCCTGCTTTTAAGACCGGAACCCGCCTGCATATTTTGAAGAAAAGAGGGCTCTTTACGGTACTGCGCCCTTTTCGCAAGCGCTGGGGGCTGGTGGTAGGGCTGGCGCTCTTTTTGGGGCTGATCTTTTATAGCGCAGGTTTTATCTGGCGGGTGGAGGTGATCGGTTGCGAGAAGACCTCCTATACCCAGGTGGCGGCGGAGCTGGAGGAACTGGGCCTTTATATCGGCTGCAGCCGAAAGATCGATGTGGGAGTTATTGAAAACCGTTATCTGATGGGCAACGAGAAGCTTTCCTGGATGTCCATCAATATTAAAGGCACCACCGCCTATGTGGAGGTAAGGGAAAAAGGGATCCATCCCCAGGTGGAGGATCGTTCTGTCCCTACGAATATTTATGCCACCCGCGACGGGGTGATCGTTTCCATTGCCGATTACGGCGGCACCCGTCAGGTGCAGGTAGGGGAGCCGGTCATCGCGGGGGATCTGCTGGTCAGCGGGGATCGGACGGATAAATACGGTGTGCGCCGCCTATCCCATTGCATTGCCGCCGTTTACGCCTCCACCCAACGGGAAACGGTGGTTTCGGTGCCGCTGACTGAGGATCTGCGGATCAAAAACGGAAAAAAACGCTGTTTTTTTGAGATTTCTTGCGGGAAGTTAAAGTTTCCTCTTTATTTTACGAAAAAAATATCTTATAATAATTATGATATAGTGACCGAGGTATACCCTTTGAAGATCGGCTCCTTTGCGTTGCCCTTTTCCTTCTCGGTGATCAAGGCCGAGGAGGTGGCGCTTCAGTCGGTTGCCCGCTCTCCAGAGGAGGCGCGGGAACTGGCGATGGCGCAGCTGGGCTTTTTTGAAGCCGATCGCCTGTCTTCGGTGAAGATCACCGACCGTAAGCTTACCGAGCAGCTTTCGGAAACCGAATTGAAAATAACCGCAATTTATGATTGCGTGGAAGAGATCGGCATGGAAATGCCCATCAAGGAGTAATGCATGCAAAAATTGTTTGAAAATCCCGAAATTGCCCTGATCCCCGTGGTCTTCGGACCCTATGATGAGCACGCGGGCATTCTGGAAAATGAATTGGATGTCCGTCTGATCAATCGGGGCGAAAACCTGGTGATCACCGGAGAAGAGCCCAATGTGGAGCGGGCGGCGGTGGTGCTGGAAAATCTCTTTGCTCTGGCGGCAAGAGGAGAGCAGATCGATGTGCAGAAGGTGCGCTATCTCATCAACCTTGCGGGAGAGGATACCTCCTGCAATGTGGTGAAGGCGCTGGATGAGTGTATCTGCATCACCACCCGCGGTAAGCCCATCAAGCCCAAGACCATCGCCCAGAAAAACTATGTGGCCTGTATCAATAAAAATGTGGTGACCTTCGGGGTGGGCCCCGCCGGTACCGGGAAGACCTATCTTGCGGTGGCGCTGGCGGTTTCCGCCTTGAAGAATAAGCAGGTTTCTAAAATTGTATTGACCCGCCCCGCGGTGGAGGCAGGGGAGAAGCTGGGATTTTTGCCCGGTGATCTGCAAAATAAGGTGGATCCTTATCTGCGCCCTCTCTATGATGCGCTCTTTGAGATGCTGGGCCCCGATACAGTGGCAGGTCTGATGGAAAAGAATATCATTGAGATCGCGCCCCTTGCTTATATGCGGGGCAGAACGCTGGACAATAGCTTTATCATCCTGGATGAAGCGCAGAATACCAGCATTGAGCAGATGAAGATGTTTCTAACCCGCTTTGGCTTTAATTCCAAGATCGTGGTTACAGGTGACCCCACCCAGATCGATCTGGACGGGAAGCCCTCCGGGCTGATGCACGCTCTGCGGATCTTAAGGGAGATCGAGCAGATCGGCATCCATCATTTTGAGAAAAAAGATATTGTGCGCCATGCACTGGTGCAAAAAATCGTGGACGCATATGAAAGGAAGCAAAATGAAAGTAACCGTAAATCAGGAAAGTGATCTTCATCGGTCGCTGATCCATGCCGCCGCCGAAGCGGCCCTTACATATGAGAATTTTGAGCGGGATTGCGAGATCGAGGTGCTGTTTGCCGATCTTGAAGAGATTCGGGAGATCAACGCCGAGCAGCGGGGGATCGACCGCCCTACCGATGTGCTCTCTTTTCCTATGGAGGAGGATCCCTTTAATGCCCAGGAGGATCCCGAGAGCGGCGCGGTCTTTTTGGGGAGTATGGTGCTCTGCCTTCCCAAGGCAGAGGCCCAGGCTGAGGAATACGGCCATTCCCTGGAGCGGGAGGTCGCTTTTTTGACGGTTCACAGCGTTTTGCATCTTCTCGGCTATGACCACGAACTGGGGGAGCGGGAAGAGAGTGAGATGTTTCAAAAACAAGATGCCATCTTAAAAGAAATGGGGATCACAAGATGAGAAGTTTTGCCAAAAGCTTTTTATATGCCTTTCGGGGCATCGGCTATCAGCTGGCCTATGAGCGCAATTTCCGTATCCATTGCTTTGCGGCGCTGACGGTGTTGTTGCTTTCTTTTTTCTATGATTTTTCTTCGGTGGAATGGGCGCTTTTGGTGCTGCAGATCTGTCTGGTCATGGGCGCCGAGAGTCTGAATACCGCCATCGAGCAAACCGATAACAAGATCACCCGCGAAAAAAGCCGCCGTATCCGCAACGCCAAGGATACTGCCGCGGCGGCGGTATTGATCTTTGCCATCGGTGCGGTGGCCATCGCCTTTTTCCTCTTTTGGGATCTGGCGGTCATTGCCGAGGTTCTGGCCTTTTTCAGCGTTTGGTATCGGGCAGTGCTGCTGGCGCTGTATGTTGCACTGATCCTGTTCTTTGTATTTTGTAAAAAAACCTATAAGAAGGAAAAATAAAAAATTATGTCAACCAAAACCGTCTTTGCAACCTTAATGGGTCGTCCCAATGTGGGCAAATCGACCCTTTTAAATCAGATCATCGGCGAAAAGATCTCCATTGTTTCGCCCAAGCCTCAAACCACCCGCACCCGTATTACCGGCATTTTCACCCGGGAGGATACCCAATTTATCTTCCTGGATATGCCGGGCTTTATTGTGGGAAAGAGCGGTCTTGGAAAGCGGATGGAGCAGACCGTCAGCGAATCGGTGGAGGAGACGGAGATCGCTCTTTTTGTGGCGGAGGCCAAGGCACCCAATGAGCAGGAGAAAAAGATGCTTTCCCGCCTGGGGGAGATGGGAATTCCTGCGATGCTGATATTGAATAAGATCGATGCCATCCCCAAGGAAAAGATCCTCTCTGCCATTACCGCTTATACGGCAGAATTTGATTTTGATGCGGTGATCCCCCTTTCGGCCAAAACCGGCGATGGGGTGGAGATCTTATTGAGCGAGCTGGAAAAATATGCTGAGGAATCGCCCTTTTTCTATGATCCCGATCAGCTGAGCGATCAGAGCGAGGCTGTTTTTGCTTGTGAGGTGGTGCGGGAAAAGATGCTCTATCTCTTGGGGCAGGAGGTTCCCCATGGCGTAGCCCTGGCGGTGGATGCCTTTGAAGAGGAAGAGGAGCTTATTTCCATCTATGTGGTGATCTATTGCTCCCGCGAATCCCATAAGGGCATTATTATCGGCAAGGGCGGCAATATGCTTAAAGAGATCAGCTCCAAAGCAAGAGCGGAGCTGGAGCGGCATTTCGGGAAAAAGGTCTTTTTGAAATGCTTTGTGAAGGTGAAGCGCGATTGGGAGAATAACAGCGGTCTTCTGGATTCTCTCGGCTTCACGATGGAATAAAAACCAAAAATTACTATACTGATTTTGCACCCGTCTCATCATACTAAACTATGATAAGATGAGGTGATAAAAATGGATCGCAAGGAAGCATGGCAATGCTTTGAAAATACCGGTAGTGTGGAAGCCTATCTGGCCTACTGCGCGCTGGACCGGAAGGAAACGGAAAATGACCTGCAAAGTCAAAGGAATTCTATTGAAGATCAATCCCACCATTCATGAAGAGCGGGCGCTGAATATCCTGACCGATCGCTTCGGATTGATCACCGTTTTTGCCAAGGCAAATCGGAAGAAAAATCAATACGATCAGTTCTATTACGGGGAGTGGGCCCTCTATGAGACCGGCGGCGGAAACCGTCTGCTGAATCATTTTACTTTAGAGGAACCCTTCCATGAACTGAAGGAACGGGTAGACCATACCTTTTTGGCAAGCTATTTTGCTCAATTGGTGCTGTATTTCTCGAGAGGGGACAAGCAGGAGACCGGTTTATTGCTCCCCCTTCTCTTAAACAGCCTGTATCTTTTGGGCAAAGGGCGCTCTCCTTACTTAGTGAAAAGCGTTTTTGAACTGAAGACCATGCAGTTGATGGGCTATTGCCCTACTTTGAGTAATTGCGGCCATCCCGCCGATGCCTTTGCCTTGGAAGACGGTAGCTTTTTATGCGCTTCCTGCGCCCAAAGGGTGCGCACCGTACCCTTAAGCGCCACCATGGCGGCGGCGCTGACCCATATTTTGAACAATCCGCCTGCAAAGGCGTTTTCCTTTACAGTTCCAAAGGAAGATCTGGTGCGGCTTTCCAAGCTTTCGGAGGCCTTTGCCCTCTATCATCTGGAACTGAAAGCCCCCGCATTGGAAATGTGGAAAACTGTGTTTGAGGACGAAGAATGAGTAAACAAAATCTCTTTTATTACAAAAAATCCATGGCCGCACTGGAGTATTTCAAGGTATTGGAGCAGGCGGCCTCCCGTTGCGTGACCGAAGAGGCGGCCAAGCGCTTATCGGAGCTGCTGCCGATCTTTGATCTGCCCTGCGCGCGGCGGCAGATCACCGAGACCATAGCAGCCATGCAGTTGATGGAGCGTAGCCCGCGGTTTCCCTTGAATCGCTTGTCGGCCAATCTTCCGCTCTACATAAGCAAGGCGGAAAAGGGTCTGCCCCTCGGCGCTAAGGAACTGATGGCGGTGGGCTCGCTTCTGAAGACCGGCGCCGCCCTGCAGCGGTACTATAGCGATAAGAATTTCGATACCCCCTCGCTGGATCTTTATTTCACCCAGCTTTATGAGGATCGCAAGCTTTATGAGCAGATCGACCGTACCTTTATTACCGAAGAGCTGATCGCCGATGATGCCTCGCCGGAGCTGGCATCCATCCGCCGTAAGATCGCCTCCACCTCCGCCGGAATCAAGGCGGATCTGGAAAAATACATCCGTACCCCCGAGGTGTCCAAATCCCTGCAGGAACCCATCGTTACCCTGCGGTATGACCGTTATGTAGTGCCGGTGCGCGCCGATAACCGCGGCGAGGTCAAGGGCCTGTTGCATGATACCTCCAATAGCGGCGGTACTCTGTTTATCGAGCCCTTCTTTGTGGTGGAGGGGAATAATAAGATCCGCAAATTGGAGGCGGAGGAAAAGGCGGAGATCGCCCGCATTTTAGAGGAGCTGACCGAAAAGGTCACCGCCATTTCCGCCCCTCTTCTGACCTCTTACCGAACCGTTGTTGCTCTGGATATGGTCTTCGGTAAAGCGAAATACGCCGCCGATGCCGATTGCTGCGCCCCCGTTCTCTCGGAGGATAAGACCATTGAGATCCATGGTGCCCGCCATCCAATGATCCCCAAGGAGACGATGGTTCCGCTGAATATTTTCATGGGCAAGGGGATCGATACCATTGTGATCACCGGCCCCAATACCGGCGGTAAGACCGTCTTTTTAAAGACCCTGGGTCTTTTATCGCTGATGGTAAAGGCGGGCTTTCCCGTTCCCGCCCAAGAGGCCAAGCTGTATATTTTTGATCGGATCTATGCGGATATCGGGGATGAGCAGTCTATTGAGCAATCCCTTTCTACCTTTTCTTCCCATCTGAAGAATATCCGCAATATTATGCTCTCTGCGAATGAGCAGAGCCTGGTGCTCTTTGATGAGCTGGGCAACGGCACTGATCCGGTAGAGGGCGCCGCCCTGGCGGTTTCCATTATCCAGCGCCTTCGGAAGATGGGCGCCTATGTGGCGGCCACTACCCATTATACCGAGCTGAAGACCTATGCCCTCTCCAATGAGGGGGTGGAAAATGCCTCCTTTGCCTTTGATCTGGATACCTTAAGCCCCACCTATCGGCTTCAGCTTGGCATCCCAGGAAAATCCTATGCTTTTGAGATCTCCCGCCATCTGGGGCTTCCCGAGGCGGTGATCAGGGAGGCGGAAGGTCGGGTAGGGGAGTCCGATCGGCAGCTGGAGCAGGTCATCGACCGCCTGCAGCAGGAAAAGAATAAGTATGAGGAGAAGCTTTCCGCCCTGGGCGCAGAGCGCCTTGCCCTTCAAAAGGAACGGGCAGAGCTGGAGGAGCAACGCAAAAAACTGCTTTCCGGTGTGGATCGGGAGGTGGCGGATGCGCAGCGGAAAGCCCGTATGACGGTGGAGACCGCCCGCCGTCAGGCCGATGCTTTCTTAAAGGAACTGAAGGAAAAGCAGGATAAATTGGATAAAGCCACCGCCCAAGCCCTTAAAAGCGGTGTCCGAAGCGGCTCCGCCAAGCTGCTGGATCATATCGGCAGTGAGCCGGTTTCCGCCCGTAAGGGAGAGGAGATCCAAGGTCAGCTGAAGGTGGGAATGCGGGTCTATGTGGCCAAAATGAATAATCACGGTACCGTTCTTGCCCTTCTGGGCGAGCAGGTGCAGGTGGATTGCGATGGCATCCGTCTGAAGATCAGTAAGAGCGAGCTTTTTGCCCCCAAGGAAGAAGAGAAAAAGCCCGCCCGCTCCTCGGTAAGGGTCCAGCGCCATGAGGTTCATTCCCGCGCCGCCGCGGAATTGGATCTGCGGGGCGAGACCATCCTGGATGCCGAGGAGAAGATCGATGCCTTTTTGGCTTCCGCCCTTTTGGACCATCTCCATTCGGTGACCATCATCCATGGCAAGGGCACCGGCGCTCTGCGCGCCGGCGTTCACCAATTCTTAAAGACCCATTCGCTGGTCAAATCCTTCCGCCTTGGCACTTATGGCGAGGGCGATTCCGGCATTACTGTGGTGGAATTGAAAGATTAATGGAATAAAAAAGCAAGAGAATGTTTTGGTTCTCTTGCTTTTTATATTTTACTATGTTAAAATGTTAAATATATTTATTTGCCCTTATAGGAGGAGTAGAAAAATGAAACGATATCGTCAGTTATTATCGCTTCTGATGGCCATCGTTATGGTGATCGGTATGATCCCCATGTATGCCTTGGCCAACGGAGCCTCTGTGGAGGTGGGCGGCGCTGTTGTGGCCCCCGAAGCAGGCGGAAGCGGTGGGACCACCGGGTCGAATTTGGATTTTTCCAATCCCACTGCGCTTTATATGAATGAGAACCTGACTGTTATCCCCGATGAAGAAAAGATAGATCAGGGAATCTATGAGGTCTATTCCTTTACTTCGTCTGAGAACGATTGGTATCGGATCTCCTTTGCCGCCCAAGACGGAGAACCGATTCTTTTGACTCAATGCTATGATGGGGAATACAAATTGATGGATCATCAGAACGGGACCTCATTGGCAAAATTTGATGTCTATATGGAATCCGGGCAGACCTATTATTTTGCGGTGCTGCCCTTGACATTTGATTATTATTATACTGCTTCCGTGTCTACGCTGGAGGCTTCCACCACCCTGACTCTGGATGAAACCGAGATCTCAGGCTATGTGGGCGAGGATCATTGGATCATCTGGGAGTTCGACGGAATTCCCGAGCAGGTCGAATGGGAGGTTGAGGATTCAACCATCGCCTATGTCGGCGCAGGGGATGAGGGCAGTGTTGCCGTTGTGTTCCAAAAGGCCGGCGTAACCACTCTGACCGCCACCTCTGAAAACGGATTGACCGCATCCTGTGAGATCACGGTCTATCCTCTGCCTACTCTGCAGTTGAATGAGCCTTGCCGTGTGGACCTCAGCAGTGAAAAGAGCCAGTCCTTCCTTTTTATGCCTGCGGAAGACGGTTATTATAATTTTGATGTGGATTATACGCGCTATGGCGGTACCGCATACAGCGTCTGGATGGCGCTGACCTATGAAAACGGGGAGACAGTCAATAGCGGAACCAATAATCTGAGTGCCTGCTATCTGGACTCCTCCGAAAAATACCATTTGATTGTTCGGTACAATACGTCCTCTTCCGATGTGATCGTTGGTACATTTGATCTGATCGCATCCCGGGGGGCAACGGCGGAGCGGATGTATCTGTCGCCCTATGACCAGACCCTTTATGCGGGAGGGTACGGTTATATTCGGGCTTGTTTTGAGCCCGAAGGCTGTACGCCGGAAGAGGTTACCTTTACCTCCGGGGATGATACCATTGTATCGGTAGACCAGACCGGGCGCCTTACTGCCCATTCTCCGGGGACCACCAGAATTTATGCCGATGGTGAGAATCTATCCGCTTATGCCTATGTAACGGTGGTTGGCACCACCATCCTTGAAGTCGGGAACGAAGTGACCGAAACGGTAAACAGCGTCTCTTCTTTCGGTGATTTGGTGGTTTACGGCTTTACTGCGCCTGAGGACGGAACCTACGGTGCCTCCTTCGAAAGCACCCACAGTGAGTTTTCTGCCGCGGTTCTTAATGCCCAAGGAATTCAGTACGGCTATGATGCAGGAAACCAGTTCCGCTTGGATGTGGTCATGGAAGAAGGGGAGACCTACTTCTATAAATTCAAGCTCTGGGAGCCCCAGACCTATTCCGTCGTCGTAAAGAAATTGGAAAAATCCACCTCGATGTCCATTGTCGCCGAAACAGTAGCGGCATATGAGGATCTTTATTCCTCATATAAATATGAGGTGTTGTTTGACGGCCTGGCTGAAGAGGTCACCTGGTCCTCCTCCGATCCTAATGTGGCAAGCATCGACCCAAGCGGTTGGGTCAAGTTTTTAAGCGAAGGCGGCGCCACCATTACCGCCACCAGTGAAAACGGCCTCACCGCCTCGGTAGAAGTTCTGGTTTATGATGTTCCTGAATTGACACTGGATCAGTATGTTGATGTTTCGATTAGCGGCGTTGAACAAACCACTTATCAATTCACGCCCTCCCAAAGCGGTTTATATGTGTTCCAAAGCGATGATTATATGGGATACGGGGACTTGCGGGTTGGTTATTTGGTTTCAAATTCTGAAGATCATACATCGTATTCTCTTTGTGATGGTGACGGCATACGTTTGAGTGCCGATGAAACATATAGAATTCATAGTTATCTTCAGTACGCTGATGCTGAATATGCCTATCGATTCAAAATCACCAAGGGCATTGAGGCTACCTCTATTGCAGTTTCTCCCGCAGAGCTGACCGTTTATCTTGGCGAGAGTTGTCTGCTTGCCTGCAATTTCGAGCCGGAAGGTTGCGCTGAGGAATCCGTCTTTTGGGAGATCGAAGATCCCTCTGTTGTGCGCAATGACGGATGGTCCGGTGAGGGCATCTGGCTCTATGGTGAAAAGGTGGGCACCACCACCGTTACCGTTACCAGCGAAAGCGGTCTCACCGATTCTGCAACCGTAACCGTTGCTGAGCACCCCAAGGTAGATCTTTATTTTAATACCCCCTATACGGTTGATGCCGCCGTTGACGGAGGAAAGGTGCTCTTTAAATTTGTTCCCGAAGAGAGCGGGCACTATGCCTTCTATTCTTTTGACAATGATTTTGATACCCGCGCATACCTCTATGATGTCAATATGAATTGGCTGGCAGAGAATGACGATTATGAGGATAATAATTTCCGGATCTCCTATTCTTTGACGGCCGGTGAGACCTATTATTTATTGGCCCGCCCTTATTCCGAGGAGACCTCGGGTACCTATAAGGTTGCGGTTGAGCGGCCGGCCGCCCCTCAATATGTTACCATTGATCAAGGGGATGCTTATGGCGGCATTGCGGGTTCATCGTGCTACTTTTCCATTACGCAGGGCCCCGTCGGTACCTATTGGGAGAACTTTAGCTGGGCATCCTCCGATCCTGCTGTGGCTTTTGTGGATGCAAGCGGCAATGTCGAGCTTCTTTCTGCCGGCACTGCCATTCTGACCGTTACCACCGAAAGCGGCCTGACCGATAGCATAACCGTTACCGTTCAGTCCCTTTCCGATCTGCCGCTTTTGGTTTTGGATCAGTCGGTGACGGTGGATGCCGCGATCGATAACGGCGAGCGGCGCTTCCGCTTTGTGCCGGAGATCAGCGGAACCTATTGCTTTTATTCCTCCAACAACGATTATGATGTACTTGCGGCGCTTTATGACAGCAACCAATATCAGCTTGATAGTGACGACGACGGCGGCGACGGCCTGAACTTTCTCATTACTTATAAACTGACCGCAGGGGAGACCTATCTTTTGCGCACAAGCCCCAATAGCTATCAGGATTACGGTACCTATGAGGTGCAGGTGGTCAAGGCGTCTGCCGCCACTGCCGTTGAGATTATCGAAGGAGATACCTACAGCGGTTATGAGGGTACGGAGCATACTTTGTTTGTCCGCTTTGAGCCTGCAAACTGTGAGCAGGAGGAGTATAGCTGGTCTTCTTCCGATCCCACCGTTGTTTCGGTGGATGATTGGGGCAATATTAGCTTGCTGAACGGCGGTACTGCAGTTGTGACTGTTACCACCGAAAGCGGTCTGACCGATCGCATAACCGTTACCGTGAAGTCCCTGGCCGATCTTCCTGTGATCCGATTGGATGAGACGAAATCGATCTCCACCTATATGGGGGATGAGGGTCTGTTTGCCTTCACGCCCACCGAAAGCGGCCGCTATGTTTATTATTCTCATTCCAACGGCGGTTTTGGAGAGTATCTCTCTGTAAACGGTGATATCTATAACGGTTGGATGGAAAGTATTTACTCCGATTGGTTCAACGATGGGTATAATAATTTCATCGCCTATTTTGAAGCTGAGGCAGGGAATACTTATTATTTAGAGTCTTATGTGTCCGAAAAAGGAAAAGAAGGCGCCTATAAGGTTTGCGTCAGCAAGGCGAAGGCGGCCGAATCGGTAGTGATCTGCCGCGAAAATGAGCCCATCGACCGTATCATCGGCAGCGTCGGAGAGGAGTTCTGGATCAATGAAAGATTCTATCCGGAGCGTTCGGTCGGTGAAGAGTGTACCTGGTCGGTAGCCGATGAGTCTGTTGCCTTTTTTGATTGCGGTTGGTTGCAATTGCGGTCCCTCGGGACCACTACCCTGACCGTTACCACCGAAAGCGGTCTGACCGATAGCATTATAGTGGAGGTTCGCGCCGCGGTGGAAATGGAGTTTGATCAATCGTATGCCATTTCCATGGAAGAGGATGCAGGAAAGGCAACCTTTACCTTTACCGCCGAAAGCGACAGTACTTATTTGCTGGAATCTGTAGATCAAGAGTTTGGCTGGTATTATAATCTTTTTGATTCCAACGGCAATTATTGCTCTTCAAACAGCATATCCACCAGCAATACCCAGTGGATATCGTTCTCCGTAGTAGCAGGAGAGACCTATACACTCCGTTACTATTGCGAGGATCCTTCTGCGGCAGGTACCAATAGTCTGCGGTTGATCGATCTTGGAAAAGGTCCCTATGTTACCACCCCCTCCGGCAATCCGTTTAAGGCCTCGGTAGGGGAGAGTATATGGCCCAATCTCCATGTATTCTTTGCCGATGGAAGCTATATCGTCAATTACCTGGAGTTTAAGAGCGACAATGAATCGGTTGTAAGTACCCAAAGCGGTAACTTGCAAATGCTTTCCGAAGGTACCGCGAATCTGACCGTTTTTGATGCCTCCGGCGAGTATGGTACGCTGACTGTAAATGTGGAGCCCGCCCGGGAGTTGAGCTTGGATGTTCCCGTTGCAGGCGTAGGGCGCAGGAACGGCTCCGAGCTCTATTCCTTCACCCCCGAAGTTTCTGCGGAGTATTCCTTTGTGATTCAAAGCGATTATTGGACAACCGTTGGACTTCGTCTTGGGGAAGATTCCGGTAATCTTGTGTGGGACAGCAAGGGCGAGGGCGAAGGTGCTCTGGTGGTTACGCATTATCTGGATGAAGGCTTCACCTACTATTTTGAGATCAATACCAACCCCGGCGATGAATATGATGCCTTCCTTACCAAGGCCGGCGCTCCCCAAACCGTTTCCTTTGCGGAAGGGGAAACCTATGAAGCCTTCGTTTACAGCGAGTATACCTTCCAACCGGTGATTGCTCCTTTGGGTGCGCTGACCGATGGCATCACCCTCACAAGTAGTGATGAAACGGTTGCTGTCGTTGCATACGGCAATACGGTAAACTTTGTGGGCGTCGGTACCGCGGTGCTGACCCTCACCGCTCCCAATGGAGCCACCGATCAGATCACCGTTACCGTTAAGAGCCTTGCGGGGTATACGCCTCTGACCTTAAACACCCCTGCTGAGGGCAAGGGAAATTGCGGCTTCCGCTTTACTCCCGAGAAGAGCGGCACCTATTATTTCACCTCCTATTCCAAGTGGGGCGAGGATCTTTATGCCGAATTGAGAAACGGGCAGGGCGAATGGCTGGACCAGGACCATGACAGCGGCTACGGTGAGAACTTCCTGATCGGTCAGGAGCTTACCGCAGGGGAAACCTATTATCTTTCCGTTTCTACCGGCCATATGTCTCCCGCGGGGTATGAAGTGGCAGTTTATCAGACTGCCGTCCCCACCGGCCTGTCTATTACCGTAGGGGATCATCTGGTGCTTCCTTCCTATCAGTCTGTAACCCTGGAGGCTATTGTTGAGCCCTTCTATGCCGAGCAAGAATCCGTCACCTTCAGCGGCTCCAATGCGGATGCGCTTTATATATATGATTGGGGCACTCTTGAAGCACGCTATAGCGGAACCTCTGTTGTAACTGCAACAAGCGAAAGCGGCTTTACCGATAGCATTACCGTGGATGTTGTAAGCGATGATGTATATGACCTTACTCCGGATCATGCCGTAACTACTATGGCCTGGGGCGGAGAAGATGCGCCCATCCTGTTCCGCTTCACCCCTGAAGAGGCAGGGAACTATGAGATCGTCCTGGAGGGTCGTTTTGATTCCAAGGTCACGATTCTGAATGCCTATGGCGATGTCGCCGCAGAGGGGATCGGCAGCGCGTTGGTCTTCCCCATGGTCCTGAAGGCAGGGGAGCCCTGCTTCATCAATGCAGTGCAGGCCGATGATATCGGTAACTATTTCTATACCGTCAGCGTGCGCGAGAGCCTTTCCGCTGATTGGGACTATACCGTAAACGGCGATTATGTATCGATCACCGGTTATAACGGTGATGGCGAAGACCTGCAGATTCCTGCCAAGATCGAAGGCCTTCCCGTAACCACCGTAAACAGCGCGGTCTTCCAGAATAATAAGACCCTCAAGAGCGTTACCTTCCCCGAAGGCTTTACCACCGTCGGCAGCTTTGCCTTCAGCGGTTGTACCAACCTGAAGGAGGTCCGTTTCCCCGATAGCATTAAGACCGTCGGCCGCTATGCCTTTGCCAATTGCGGGTTGAGCGATGTTTATTTCGACGGTCTGTCCGAGGAGTGGACCAAGGTGGAGATCCGCGATGGAAATGATCCTTTGAAGAATGCTACTCTCCATGTTCATTCCCATTCCTTTACCAAGTATATCAGCAACGGCGACGGCTCCTGCCTCACCGATGAAACCGCTACCGCTAAGTGTGACGGCTGTGATGTGACCGATACCAAGGTGATCAAGGAAGCCATCGGCCACCATACCGAAAGCGAACTGATCGTTATGGAAGAGCCTTATTGCAACGGTTCCGGCTGGGGCTATACCGAGTGTACCGTCTGCCATGAGACCATGCAGGAGTATGTATCCTTGCCCATGGAGAGCGATAACCATCCCGAAACGGAGTTTGTTGTGATCCGCGAGCCCGATTGCGGAAACAGCGGCTATGCCTTTGATCAGTGTATCTATTGCAGCGAGACCGTCAAAACCTATACCTTGCCCGCCACCGGTGATCATACCGAGAGCGAAGTGATCGTGGAAGTTGAGCCCGACTGCGGCAATGATGGCTGGGGCTATACCGAATGTACCGTCTGCGGCGAGCTGATGACAGAGCGTGTCACCCTCAAGGCAAACGGGAAGCATACCCCCGGCGAATTGGTGATCACCAAGGAGCCCACCTGCTCCGAGGCAGGAAGCGGCTATTTCCCCTGTACCGTCTGCGGCGGGATCGCTGTTGAAAACGCCACTCTGGTTCCGACCAATAATCATATTGAGGGCGATCTGATCGTGGATGTGGAGCCCACCGCCACCGAGGCGGGAAGCGGTCATACCGAATGTACCGTCTGCGGTACCCCCATTCAGACCAATGTTGAGATCCCCGCTCTGGGCGTTACCGTCAATTGGACCTATACCATTCAGAATAGTGCAGTGACCATCACCGGTTATGAAGGCAACGCCGAGGATCTGGAGATCCCCGCTCTGCTGGAGGGCTATCCGGTTACCGTCATTCAAAGCGGCGTGTTCCAGAATGAGACCGCCCTCAAGAGCGTGCGCTTCCCCGTAACGCTGACGACCATCGGTAGCTTTGCCTTCAGCGGCTGTACCGCTCTTACCGAGATCGATCTTCCCGAAAATGTCAGCGCGGTCGGTCGGTATGCCTTTGCCAATTGCAAGAACCTGAGATCCATTACCGTACGCAACCCCTATCTGACCTTCGGTGCCAATGCCTATCCGGCAACCACCGAGATCATTTATGCTTATGCCATGGATGTCAGCAAGCCTCATTTCACTGTAGATGCTTCCAATATCAATCTGGCTGTTCTGCATACGGCAGGCTTCAAGGCCACCCGCCTCTATTGGGGCTATGCCGGCACCGAGAAGATCGAGACTCAGGATTGGAATACCTTTACTGCGGCAGTTCCCTCTGCCATCCGTGTCAATGACTATAACCCCACCGAGGGTGAGGTCTATGCCATGGAGAAGAGCGGTTATTATCTCTTCTGGGTCAGCTATGTGGATGAAAACGGAGCAACCAAGAATATTTGCCATACCGTCTATGCAGGCGGCGCTCTGGATGAAAACTACGGCAAGCCCTATCTGGAGTTTGATAAGACCGGCCGCGTGGCCTGGATGAACCTCAACGGCACCAAGGTGCAGAAGATGTATTGGGGCTTCATCGGCGATACCGATTATAAGTATCAGACCTGGGACGAATTCTGTACCCGTGTCCGTGCCAACGGCTCTTATCTGCCCGATTACGGCGTGAAGGACGGCGAGGGCTATGTGGTCAATGAAGTGGGCTATTATCGCTTTGTTATCGTCTATCTGGATGCTCAGGGCATCCGTCAGGAGCGGTATTTCACCATTAAGGCCGAAACCCCCGCTACCGCCCCCTCTATTGACAATTCCGCCCTGTCTACCAGCGGCATTCTGGTCAATGAGGAGCAGTATTCCGCCAAGGTCTACTATGGCTATATCGGCGATACCGATACCAAGTATGTAGACTTTAATACCTTCAAGGCTACTGCCGAAAGCTTTACCACCGTCTTCGGACCCAAGCCCGGCACCGCCTTTAAGATGGATAAGGCAGGCTACTGGCGCTTTGTCATTAATTATAATGTCAACGGCGCTACCAAGGATGCTATCTGCACCGTCTATGTAGACGAAGCGGATCTTTCTCTGGGCACCCCCAAACTGACCCAAAGCGGTACCGCTGTTACCTTGGATCATAACGGTGCAACCGTTACCAAGATGTATATCGGCTATATGGGTACCGATCCGGTGGAAGTGGATAGCTGGGCAGACTATACCGCCCTGCGTAAGAGCAACACCACCTATTACGGTCCCAAGGACGGCACCACCACCGATCTCGGTAAGAACTCCGGTTACTATACCGTAGTTGTTACTTATAACACCGGCGGCGCCGACCAATTGGCCTTCTTTACCTTCTATCTGAAGTAAAAACAAAAAAATTCGAGGTGCTTTCGCACCTCGAATTTTTTTATGTAATCAGTTTAACAAACCGCTGTTGCCGATGGCTTCTGCCACCTGCTCCAGCTCTTTAGCGGGGAGCACCAGCGCAAAGCGGATATATCCCTCGCCCCGCGGGCCGAAGGCAACCCCCGGCGTTGCCAGAACGCCTGCTTGGTTGACCAATCTTTTGCAGAATTCATTGGAATCGGTATAGCCCTTGGGCAGCGGCGCCCAAACAAACATGGTACCGTCGTTGCCGGGGATCTCCCAACCGTATTTTTTCAAGCCCTTTACCAGCGCGTCCCGCCGCCGCTGATACTCTCTGCATTGCTCTTCTACCGTCTCCCGCGGCCCCTTGAGGGCGGCGATGGCGGCCTTTTGAATGGGGGTAAACATTCCGAAATCATATTGGGAGCGCAGCAACTTCATAGCGTTTACAATGGCGGTGTTGCCGATGAGAAAAGAGATCCGCGCGCCGGTCACATTGAAGGACTTGGAAAGGGAGAAAAACTCCGCGCCTACCTCATAAGCCCCTTCCAGCGAGAGGAAGGAGAAGCCTTGACGCCCGTCGAAGAGGATATCGGAATAAGCGTTGTCGTTAATGAGGATAAACTCGTACTTTTTGGCATAGCGGATCAGCTCTTCATAAACCTCTTTGCCCGCCGCCGCGCCTACCGGGTTGGAGGGGTAGGAGACCACCATATATTTGGTCTTCCGAAGGATCTCTTCCTCCAGAAGATCCAGCCGCGGCATAAAGCCGTATTCCTTGATAAGAGGATAATAGCAGATGGTAGCCTCGCCGAAATAGGCGCCTGCCTCAAAGGCGGGATACCCGGGATCGGGGAGCAGTACAACATCTCCCGCATCGCAAAGGGCCATCCCCAAATGCCCCATACCCTCTTGGGAACCGTTAACAGCGGTGATCATTTCGGGGATGATGACGGTATCAAAGCGGTCTTTATAATAATCGCAGACCGCCGCCAGAAGCTCGTCGCTTTCGGTGAGGGAATATTTCCAATTCTCCGGCCGGGCCGCCGCCTCCCGCAGTGCCTCGATCACATGGGCGGGCGGGGTGAAATCCGGTGTGCCGATAAATAAATTATAAAGCTTTTTGCCCTCCTTCTGAAGGCGGTCTTTTTCTTCGTTGAGCGCCGCGAAAACACCGGTCTGAAAATGGTTTAAGCGGCTTGCTTGCTTGATGTTCATGGTCTCACTCTTTCTTGGTATCGTCTTGGATGATCTCTCGGGATTCGGGAGAGGCATAGTCTAAGGTGTTGGCGGATTTTCCTTGCTTGTTCAGCCCGTTGTTGATGGCGGCATTGAGGAAGTAATAGAGCACCGCAAAGATGGGTACCCCCAGGAACATCCCCAAAAATCCGAATAAACCGCCGAAAAGGAAGATGGCAAAGATGATCCAGAGGGCGGAAAGCCCCAATTGCTTGCCCTGGATGCGGGGGCCGATGATGTTGCCGTCCACCTGCTCCAAAACCAGAATGAAGATGAGATAGGCAATAAACATTGAGGGCTTAAAGATCAATACAATGATGGCAGGGGGGATCGCTCCGATCCAGGAGCCGAAATAGGGGATGGTATTGCAGATGCCGATGATCAAGGCGCAAAGCAGCGCATAGGGCATCCGCATAATGGACATGGCAATATAAGAGATAACAGCCACAATCAGGGAATCCAATAACCGCGCTGTGAGATAATTGAGGGTCTTTTCATGGGTCACGCGCCCCACATTCAGTACCCGCTCGTAGGAAGCCTCTTTTTTGAAGATGAAATTCAAAAGCTTCTTGCACTGGGCGATGAGGGTCTCCTTTCCGTGAAGGAAATAGATGGAGATCACGATCCCCACAAAGGTATTGATCACCCCGCCGCCGATCTTCATGGTCATATCGGCGATCTTCGGCACCAGACTGCTGAGATAACCGGTAATAAAGCCGATGAACTGCTCTAAATAGCCGTTGATCTGGGCAGCATAGCGGGTATAAAGCTCATTGATCGCAGGATGCTCCTCAATAAAAGCGGTGGCGGTATTCAAAAAGGAACGGTAATATCCGGGGATCTCATTGGCAAGGCTGGTGATACTGCCGGCCAGTCGGGGGAGCAGATAGGCCAGTGCGCCGCCGATCACGATCAGAAACAGGGAATAGGTAATGACCAGCGCCAGGGTACGCTTCCGCTGGGGCTTTTGCACCTTCTTCAGCGCCTTTTCTTCAAAAAACTTGAGGATCGGGTTTAAAAGATAGGCGATGGCAAAGCCGATGTAAAAGGGAACCAACAGCCCCAAAACCGTTTGCACCCATCCGAAGATACTGCCCATATTCAAAAGGAATGTAATGAAAAGCGCCGTTGCCGCCAGCACCGAAAAGCCGATGATCCCCCAGCGACATTGCTCCTTGCTCGGATAAAGCTTCATAAAAGACCTTCTTTCAAAAATGATGACTTTATTATATACGATATTTCTTGAATTTACAACAATTCTTTGATATACTGTTAATAAGTTTTTATTTTGGAGGCCAGTGATGCTCTTAATGCCGCGTTACTTACTGAAGGATATATTCGGGCTGACCGATGAATTTCTGGATGCCCATGCCATCAAGGGTGTTGTATTTGATGTGGATAATACCTTGGTGGGCTTTCGCGCCCCCAAGCCTACCCCCGAGATCCTTGCCCTGCTGGCTCATCTTCGGGAGCGGGGAATTCATCTTGCCATCGCCTCCAATAATAGTAAAAAGCGGGTGGGGATCTTCGCCGAAGGCCTGGGGATCGCCGCCTATCACCGCAGTATGAAGCCCTTGGGCCATGTGCTGCGGCGCATCTGCAGAGATTTCGGCCTGCCTGCAAAAAATGTCGTATTGGTAGGCGATCAGATCTATACCGATATGCTGGGCGGCAACCTGGCGGGAATGCAGACTGCTTTGGTGGAGCCCATCGATATGAAGGAGACCGTCTTCTTCCGTCTCAAGCGCTTTTTGGAAATGCCGGTCATCAATAAGAGAAGGGAGCAGGAGAAATGATCAAGTTCGGCCCCGGCGGCAATTGCGAATGGTTTAAGGAGGAGGGCAATAAGACCTCCGACCGTATGCCTGCTTTTTTGAATAAGATCGGCCTGGATGCCTATGAGGTGGAATGCGGCCGCGGCGTTCGGATGAACGATGCAGTGGCCAAAGCCCTGAAGGCGGAAGCGGAAACATATAATATCGCCCTCTCGGTGCACGCGCCCTATTATATCTCTATGTCCTCGCTGGAGGCGGAAAAGCGGGAGAACAGTATCCGCTATCTTCTGGACTCCGCCGCCTTGGCGAAAAAAATCGGTGCGGAGCGGGTGATCTTCCATAGCGGCTCCTGCGCCAAGATCAGCAGGGAAGAGGCTCTCGCCCTTGCGGTGGAAACGCTGAAAAATGCGCAAGCAGCCTTCGATACCGAAGGCTATGGGAATATTCTCCTTTGCCCCGAGACTATGGGCAAGATCAATCAGCTGGGCTCGCTGGAGGAGGTAATGGCTCTTTGTAAGGTGGATGATCGCATCATCCCCACCATCGATTTCGGCCATCTCAACGCCCGCCAGCAAGGGCTCTTCTATGGGGAGAGCGATTATGAGCGGGTGCTGGCGGTGATGGAGGATCAGCTGGGCGCATATCGGGCGTCTCATTTTCATGCCCATTTCTCCAAGATCGAATATACCGCAGGGGGCGAAAAGCGGCATCTCACCTTTGAGGATACCCTCTATGGCCCCGAATTTGCTCCCTTGGCGGCGGTTTTGGCCCGCCGAAAGGCGGAGCCGACCATCATCTGCGAGTCGGCAGGCACCCAAAGTAAAGACGCTTTGGCGATGAAACAATTGTTTTTTGCAAATAATACTTGAAAAAAGAAGAACCATAGTGTAAAATAAAGTGTAAACATTTTTGCATATAAGAAAGGAAACAGAAATATGATTACTGCTGGCGATTTTAGAAACGGCGTGACCTTCGATATGGACGGTCAGGTTTACCAGGTGGTTGAATTCCAACATGTAAAACCCGGTAAAGGCGCTGCATTTGTTCGCACCAAGTTTAAGAATGTCATCACCGGCGCGGTTGTGGAGAAGTCCTTCAACCCCACCGATAAGTTTGAGAATGCGACCATCGATCGCAACGATTGTCAGTATCTTTATAACGACGGCGATCTCTATTACTTCATGGACGAGCAGACCTATGAGCAGATCCCCCTGGAAGCTTCCAAGCTGGGCGAGAACTTCAAGTTCGTGAAGGAAAACGATGTTGTAAAGATCATGTCCTATAAGGGCAATGTATTCGGCGTGGAGCCTCCCTTCTTTGTGGACCTCGTCATCACCGAGACCGAGCCCGGCGTAAAGGGCGATACCGCTACCAATGTTACCAAGTTCGCTACCCTGGAGACCGGCGCTGTTGTAAAGGTGCCCATCTTCCTGAATGAGGGCGAGAAGATTCAGATCGATACCCGTACCGGCGAGTATATGGGTCGTTCCAAGGAGTAAGATTATGTTAGAAAAAGTTGCTTATTTGAAGGGCCTGCTTCAGGGTCTGAAGCTGGACGAAAAGGATCCCAACACCGAGCTGTTTGTGAATATCGTTGATATCCTCGAGGATATGGCTGCCGCCATCGCCGATGCCGAGGATAATATCATGGAGCTGGATGAGTATATCCAGGAAGTAGACGAAGACCTGGCCGATGTGGAAGATTTCCTCGATGAGGAGCTGGACGATGACTATATGGACGAAGACGACTATTATTGCATCGTTTGCCCCACCTGCGGCGAAGAGTTTTCTGTAGACGATGAGGTTGCCGAGTGCGGCCGCATCAACTGCCCCAACTGCGGCGAGGATCTGGAGTTTGATCTCTCCGATCTGGAGGAGTGCGACGGCGAGTGTGAGTGTTGTTGCGACGAAGACTGCGACGCCGAGTAAGACCGCTGAAAATGGCGCATCTTCCGTCGGCGCGACCGCTCGCGGTATCGCATACAGCTTCGGATCGCGCCAACGAAACCTGCATCCATTTTGATCGGTCACAACTAAGTGATATTTATAAAAGACCACCGAATTTCGGTGGTCTTTTTTGTGCCTTGAATTTTTCTTCCCCCTATGATAGAATAAGAGTACCACACAAACTTAATATGGACAAATATTACGGAGTCGTATTTTTATTTCAGGTAAAAATGCAGACTTCTATTTTGGCGTTCTCCGTGAATTTGTCCAAAGTTTGTGTGGTAGCAAATTGAGGTTATGCATTTTTCGGTGTGTGTAACTTCGGTT
The DNA here is from genome assembly GCA_045603925.1 of Eubacteriales bacterium. Lineage (GTDB taxonomy): Bacteria > Bacillota > Clostridia > Oscillospirales > QAKW01 > QAKW01. The sequence goes on along the minus strand of JAZUNB010000036.1, from coordinate 2,129 downwards.
GCACACACTTTTTTAATTTTAGGAGGAAACAAAAATGAAAAAAAGAAATGCCCTGTCAGCGGTATTATCAATAATGATGTTGATATCTATGCTGACCTGCTTTGTGCTCCCCGCCTCGGCGGCAACCTATGGAAATTTCACTTATAAGGTTTCAAGCGGAAAGGTAACCATTACCGATTTTTCCACCTCTTTCAGCGGGGCGCTGAAAATTCCTGCCACCATCAATGGCTACCCGGTTACCACCATCGGAGATGGGGCTTTTTATGGTTGCACCGACCTGACTTCGGTAACTATCCCCGACAGCGTCACCACCATCGAGTATCATGCCTTTTATGGTTGTACCGGCCTGACTTCGGTAATGATTCCTGACAGTGTTACCACCATCGACGGTAGTGCCTTTCTGGATTGCACCGGCCTGCTTTCAATTGATGTTGATCCAAATAATAAGATTTACTGCAGCATAGATGATGTGTTGTTTGAAAATGAAGCAACATTGGTTTGTTATCCTGCAGGAAAGCAAGGAACATATACTATTCCGAACAGCGTCACCTCCATTGGCAAGTATGCCTTTTATGGTTGCAAGAGCCTGACCTCGGTGACCATCCCCGACAGTGTTACTACTATTGGTTGGTATGCCTTTTCCGGTTGCACTGGCCTCACTTCGGTAACAATCCCCGACAGCGTCACCACCATCGACAACTGGGGTTTTTCTGATTGCACCGGCCTGACTTCGGTGAGCATTAGTAACAGGCTCACCACCATCAACGTTATCTTTTTTGGTTGCACCGGCCTTACTTCGGTAACTATCCCTGACAGCGTCACCACTATCGAAAGTCAAGCCTTTAGAGGTTGTTCTAGTCTAACTTCGGTAACAATTCCAGACAGCGTCACCTTCATTGGTTGGGGTGCCTTTGGTGGGTGCACTCGCCTTACCTCAGTGGCCATTCCCGATGGTGTTCCCGCCATCTATGAAGGTACTTTTTATGGTTGCACTGACCTGACTTCGGTAGCTATCTCCGATAGCGTCACCATCATCGATTCTGAGGCTTTTTCTGGTTGCATTAACCTGACCTCGGTGACCATTCCCAAAAGCGTGACCTCCATCAGCGGCGCTGCCTTTGAAGGTTGCACCAATCTTGCTACAGCCTATCTTGCAAACCCCAACACTACCATCAAAAGCGATGCCTTCCCGGAGACTACACGAATCGTTTATACCACTCCCGCCCCCGGCGTGGCGGTGGATTCCGCCAATGCGAATTTGGCGGTGCTTATGGCCAATGATTGGGAACTGACCAAGCTTTGCTGGGGCTATGCGGGCACCGAGGCGGTGGAGGCCACTACCTGGGAGGAATTTACCGCCGCCGTTTCCTCGGATGACCGGATCACCGATCATTCCCCCACTGATGGCGAGACCTACGAAATGAGCCAGAAAGGTTATTATCTTTTCTGGGTGGAATATGCCAATAGTTATGCCGATTTTAATGTCTGCTATACCCTGAAAATGGAGCAATATACCGATTATTCCAAGCCCTGGATCGCTTTGGATTCTCAAAACACTAATCTGGCGGTGCTGAATACCGCAGATTTGGCAGTCAGCCGCATTTATTGGGGCTATGCGGGAGAAGCCAAAATTGAGACCCAGAATTGGAACACCTTTGCCTCGGCAGTACCTTCTGCCATCCGCGTCAGCGACTATAACCCCACCGAGGGTGAGGTCTATGCCATGGAGAAGAGCGGGTATTATCTCTTCTGGATTCAATATACTGATGCCGCTGGAACTACCCAGAATATCTGCCAGACCGTTTATGCCGCCGGCGCTCTCGACGAGAACTACGGCAAGCCCTATCTCACCTTTGATGAGACCGGCAAGGTGGCCTGGATGAACCTCAACGGTACTACTGTGCAGAAAATGTATTGGGGCTTCATTGGAGACACCGATTATAAGTATTCCACCTGGGATGAATTCTGCACCAGAGTGCGTAATAACGGCTCCTACCTGCCCGATTACGGCGTAAAGGACGGCGAGGGCTATGTGGTCAACGAGGCCGGATACTACCGCTTTGTCATCGTTTATTTTGATGCTCAAGGCATCCGCCAGGAGCGGTATTTCACCATTAAGGCAGAAACGC
>JAZUNB010000035.1:0-5659 GCA_045603925.1 Eubacteriales bacterium | reverse complement strand
ACTTCCAGGTGGCGGTCGGCAATTCCGGCATTGCAGGCCCCGGCGGAGGTACCCCCGAGAAGCCTGTCGGAACCGTTTGTTTCGGCTTTTTGATCGGAGAGGTGCTCTTTACCAAAACCGCCCATTTCGGCGATTTGGGGCGCAATCAGGTGCGTTCCAAGGCGGTGGAATTGGTTTATGACACTTTGTTGGAACAATTAAAATAAGAAAAGGGGTTGTAAAAAATAGTCTGAACCTCAAAACCATAAAAAAGGAAGGGAAATATCGAATTTTCGATATTTCCCTTTTCTATTACAGATTATATTTTTCTTTTAAAATGGGGATGAGATGCTCCGCAACGATCCGATGCCCCTCCCGCAAAGGATGGATGGGCTCGGGGGAGATCCAGCCGGTGCTGTTGATATAAAAAACATCGTCGCTTTCTTCCCGATTAAAGGTCTCCACCGCTTGGGCGATCTCTTGATGGAGCCCGCCTCCGAAGGGGGTCAGGGCGATGATCTTGGCCTTTGGATGGGTAGTGCGTACCTGCTTTAAAAAGGCCCGATAGACCGCGGGGTATTCTTCCTTGGGGAAATCCCGATCATTGGTGCCGTGATTAATGAGAATAAAATCGGGATGGCCGTAGGGAACCGGTGCGCCCTCAAAGCAATAGGGATAATGCTCCGATGCCTTGGGTACCCCGCCGCATCCGCTGCGGGTGAGACCGGTAGCACCGTAGCCGCAATGGTAGGAGCGCAGGTTCAGCGCCTCGGCGGTGCGTCTGCTGTAATCGGCACAGACATCGTTTTGCAGGGGGCCGTTGGAATTTCCATAGGCCTTGCCGTGAACGCCAAGTCCATCGTCTACCAAAACGCCCTCGGTAATGGAATCGCCGATAAACTCAATGGTTTTACGGGTGTCGGGGGCAAGAACTCCCGCTTTTTCGGCCTCATAGCCCATAAAGGGGACACAGCCCACCAAAGGCTGATGCCAGCGATGCTGCTGCTCTACCGCCCCTTTATAGATCAGGGTCACGGTATGAGGGCCTTTGGATGCGCTGATATGAAGATGCCAATCCAGGGGCATCTCAAAGCGAGGGCCGCCGTCTACCTGCAGCCAGATATGGGGATAGGGCTGCTGATGGTATTTTAAGTAAAAGTCCAGGCGGATAAAATCCCCCTCAAAGGCGATCTCCAGGGAGGAGCCGGTGGCGGTGGCGCAAAGGCGATTACCGATCGGCGCCCAGCGCCCGATGGGGCGGACAGACGGATGGTTAAAATCAAAAAACATCGTTAATCTCTCCATTCTTCGGGAAGATAGGGGCGGGTCATGGCGCGCCCCTCCTTGCTCCATACCTCAATGCGGATAAAGGTGGGGTCTATTCTGGTAGCCGCAGGGTCTAAAACCGCCTCGGTCAGAGTATCCTCCGGCGCGTGAACGGCGGTATAGTGATTATAAGCCGTTCTTAAAAGGATCAGGTTGGCAGGGGAGGTTTTGATATGGATATTTCCCTCTTCTGCATAAAGCTCATAAATTTCGGGGCCGGTGGAAGCGTAAAGATCGCCTTTTTCCATGGCACCGAGAACGGCATCATATTCCAAAGCGGGCGCCTTGATCATGGTCCAGCCGCCGAAGCAATCGTTGCGGTAATGATCCAAAGGGATACGGTTATGGTTATCATCGCCTGCAGTGGGGCATAAATAGGTGCCCGCGCGGCACATCTGCTGAAATTCCTCATCGCCCCAACCGTTGCGCCTGGCTTGCTGAGCACTGGAATTAAAGACCTCAAAGCCCCAAAGCCCTTTTAAGGGGCCGTAATCCTCAAAGGTCTGGCAACTCCAGCGAGGATGGTTATACTGGGCCAAAAAGCCCCGCTTATTGGCATCGGCAATATAGGCGTTAACGGTGTCGACCCCATAGTTCATTTTAATGGAGGTGCGCAAGGGGATAAAGTCTGCCTCTTCTTTTTTGGAATAGAAATTCAAGTGATAGCAAGGCTTGAACTTGTTCTCGATCTTGGGGTCGGCAATGCCGATCTCCACTGCGGTAATGGGCAGGAAGGCCTCATCCTTCAGCTCCGTGTGGGGAATCAAGCGGGAATGATCGGTAAAGGCAAGGATGGAATAGCCCCTTGATTGATACAAATCCTTCGCCTCTTGGGGTGTTAACCTCCCGTCGGAGCAGGTGGTGTGACAATGAAGATTGGCTTTATAGAATTGTCCGCCTTCCGGCAAAAGAAACTTTTTCATCGGTTAATCCATTCCTCTTGGGCATAAGCGCGGGTCAGCGCGTTGCCCTTCCGGTCTCGCACCTCGATGCGGAAAAACGGCGCCACTCGAGGAAGCTCCCGCAGATCAAAGACCGCCTCAGTCAGACTGTCGGTCGGTGCGGAGCTTCGGAGGTTATCGCGGTATTGCCCTCTTAAAATGATCAGGTTGGCGGGAGAGGTCTTGATATGAACCTTTCCGTCCTCTACATATAATTCATAGATCTCGGGGCCGGTGGAAGCGTAAAGATCGCCTTTTTCCATGGCGGTCAAAACCGCATCATAGGTCAAGGCGGGCGCTTTGATCATGGTCCAGCCGCGAAAACATTCTGAGTCAAAATGATCCATGGGCAGGTGATTATGGTTATCATCGCCCGCGGTGGCGCAAAGGTATTTTCCCTCGCGGCACATCTGCTGGAATTCTTCATCGCCCCAACCGTCCCGCTTTACCGAATGGGTGCCGGAATTGAAGACCTCAAAGCCCCAAAGCCCCTCCAGAGGACTAAAATGGCGCACATCCTGCCCCGACCAGCGGGGATGGTTGTATTGCGCCAAAAAGCCCAATTCATTGGCCTTGGCAATATAGCGGTTGATGGTGGCGACGGAATAATCCTCCAGGATCTCTTCCCGCGGCGGGAAGAGATCGGCAAGTTCATTTTTGGAAAAGAAGTTAAAATGATAGCAATCCCGATCCTGCCCCTTGCGACGCTGATCCATCACATCGATCTCCAAAGAAGTGATGGGCAAAAAGCCCTCATCCTTTAATTCGAGGTGGGGAACCAATACCCGATGATCGGTGAAGGCCACAATGGAATAGCCCTTGGCCTGATAAGCCTCCTTCACCTCTTCGGGGGTTAAACTTCCGTCGGAAAGGGTGGTATGGCAATGAAGGTTGGCTTTATAGAATTGCCCTTCTTGGGGCAGAAGAAAATGCTTCATTTGAAAAACCTCTTATTTTTTCAATGCACGCTGCAGCCAGATTTGGCCGATGTCCAGGGCTTCATAAAGGCTGTTCTTTTCGCTCTTCTTTTGAGAACGCTCAAAAATGGAGATGCTCTCATCGGTGGCCAGAAGCTCCACCGAAACCTTGGTGGGCAGGTCATTTTCGGTACCGTCGGTGGCAAGGATGGTAATGAAGATCACATAGGGATCCTTGGGATCTCCGTAATAGATCGCGTTGCCGCTGCGTACCAGGGGATAGCCCTTATACATCTGGAAGGGCAGTTTTTCTTTTTTAGCTGCTGCCATAATTTTATTCTCCTCTCAAAAAAGGTTATATTCTATTAAAGTATACCACAAGGAAAAAGGAATGTAAACAAAGATTTCGCACCTTTTCTCTCGATTTTTCGTAGGATGAAACAAGGCAACCGTTGTTGCCTCAAAATGATGAAAAGGAGTAAGTATAATGGATGATTTCGATCTGCGGGATCTTCTGTCGCCCCCGCTGCGTTTTCAGGCGGAATGGAGCGATCGGAGTGCCGTAAGACCTCATAATCCCCGCCCTGCCGATCCGATGGTATTGGCCATGGGATATGTGCCCAACCAGGTCTGGAAGGAGCTCTATGAGCCCGCCGAGGCCTTGGAGCGGGGGACCATTTTTCGGCAGCTGGATCTGCCCTTTGAAGGAGGCCGCCGCCATGACTGAGAAAAGAAAGATGATGGAAGCGGTCTATACCAACGGTTTTGCGGTGGATGAGGCGCGCTTGTTTTTAGATACCCATCCCGACGATAAGGAGGCGCTGGCCTATTATCAGAAAAAGATGAATCTTTTCCATCAGGCGGTGCAGCGCTATGAGGAAAAATACGGCCCCATTCTGGTGGAAAGCGCCGCCAACGGCGGCTGGGGCTGGGCCAAGACCCCTTGGCCCTGGGAAGGAGGAATGTAAGCGATGTGGGTTTATCAGAAGCGTTTGCAATACCCGGTGGATATTAAAAAGCCCGATGCCCGCCTGGCAAAGGTGATCATGAGCCAGTTTGGCGGCCCAAATTGCATAAGGTGATAAAACGGGTAAAATAAAAAAGTTATCTAAAATAGATAAGCAGGTTGTTGCTGGGTTTTTGGTAGACTACGCGGGAGATCAGGGTTTTGATCGCGAGGTTTTTGGAGTCGATAGAAATGTTTTTATCTTCCAGGGTTCGGATCAATTCCATTGTTCGGGTGCGGTAGTCTTCGATGCTGGCGGCGGTCGCTTCTTCGGGCGAAATGTTCTCGGCCTGTTTTTTTGCTTCCGCTTCCAACTGTTGAATTTTTGCTTGGATTTCTGCTTTGTTTTTGGCGTACTCGGTAATTGTATCAATTCCGGCTTGGTAAGCATCGGCGCAGCGTTTGAGTTTGCGTTCTTCTGCGGCGATCAGTTTTCCAAAATCAGTTGTTGCAGGGTCAAAGCGGTTTTTTTGTGGCAAGAGAGGATCCGTTTCATACTGATCCAGCAGGAGTGTTTTTTGCAAACCAAGAATGAAAGATTGATACAGCTTATCAAGCGATGAGAAGTGGCTTACTTTGCATCCGCGCATATGGTTGTAATTGTTACATTGCACAGAAGGTTCTTTTGCCGAAGCATAGACCAGAGAGCCGCCGCAGTCGCATTTTGCAATTCCCTTCAGGATCCAGGGCTTTCCGGTATTGGGGCGGTCTGTTTTGCCATATAATTTCTTTTGTGCGTCGATTTTATCTTGCACACGGTAAAAGAGATCATCGCTGACCGTTTTGGGTGCTTTGGCATCAAAATACTTGATATTCGGATCATTGTATTTTCGCTTGGAGCAGGGGTTTCCATCGGTGCTCCAGCGGAGTTTGCCGATATAGATGGGATTACGGAGCACATATTCCACAAAGCGGTTATCTAATGTGTTACCGCGAGGGGTACGGACACCGGCGTCGTTCAAACGGTTTGCGATAGCGCGGAAGCCTTCTCCGTTATCGAAAGAGCGGAACATATCTACTACATGGGGGTTGTCGGCATTTTTAATATAGGCGTTGTCTTTGATGTCTAAACCAAAGACGCGACACATTGCCTCGCCTCGGCTTGCCTTTTCCATCATTCCGCGTTTAACTTCGCCGGAGAGGTTGATGATATAATATTCATCCTGCCATTCAATGATACGCTCGATCAGGGAACCAAAGGCGCCTTCCATTAAGGGTTCGGAAATGCTGACGACCTCAACACCGTTTTTTCGCAGCAGATTTTTATAGACGATGCTCTCTTCCTGGTTGCGGGCGAATCGGCTGAATTTCCAAACATAGATCCGATTAAATGGAGGGTTCTTTTGCTTGGCCAGCGAGATCATTCGATTGAACTCCGGGCGATGGGCAGCATCTTTGCCGCTGATACCTTCATCGGAGAACATAAATTCATCGGGGATCATGCCGCCGTCTTTGGCCACGCGTTCCCGCAGGAGTTTCTTTTGGCTCTC
>JAZUNB010000034.1:0-5048 GCA_045603925.1 Eubacteriales bacterium | reverse complement strand
ATCATCATAAAATGATCACTAAAAACGGGCAATGCCATCGCGCATTGCGGGGTTTTTGCCTATTGAAAAATGAAAAACTTTATGATATAATACTTATGTATGTTTATATTGGAGAGGTGTTTTTTATGAAAAGAACGATTTCTGGATTATTAGCGCTGATTTTAACCGTTGGTCTGATGCTGGGGGCGGTGCTGCCCGCGGCGGCGGAAACCAATGTCGCCGGCGATGTCAACGGAGACAGCAGAGTCAATTCCCTGGATACCCTGATCGCCCTTCGGGTGCTCTCCGGCCAGAGCTATACCGGCAAGGTGCAGAGCCGCGGCCTCTTTGTGAACGGAGATGCCCTGGCTGATACCGCCGATGTGGTGACTATGCTGCGGAATCTCTCCCCCAATTGGGAGGCCTCCCTGGTAGCCCCTGACGCAGAGGAAACGGTGGCATATCAGCCTGTCAATAATACTTATTATATCGAGAGCAAGGCGATCCGCATTGTGAATCAGAATATTCTTCACGGCGGCGGCGGAAATAACCCCATGAACGCCAAGAAGCCCTATCGGATGAATCGGATGGAGCTGCTGATGGAGGCCTATGCGCCGGATATCTGCTGCCTGCAGGAGTATCGCTGGAGCGATTGGTATACCCTTTTTGAGAATACCATCTTCCCCTGCGGAAGCACCGATGCGGAGTATGAGATGTATAAAGCCTGCCGTGTGGATCTTTCCCTGAATGACCTGCCCGGTGCAGGCTCCACCCCCGAGCAGCCGCTGATGATCGAGGAATGCTTGGCCATCTTCTGGAACAATGCCCGCTTCGATCTTTGCAAGGATTCCTCCGGCAACGAGGCCAAGGGGCAGTTCTGGTTCTCCGAGACCCCCGATGTTCCTTCTCCCGCCTATGGCTCTACCATTGAGGATGTAACCTGGTCGGAAGAGAATCAGTGCTATTATGACGGCCGCCAGCGCCAGAGCGCCTGGGTCAAGCTGTATGATAAGCAGACCGGCAAGGAATTCTATGTGATCAATTGCCACGGCATCAATGCTTCGGATGCAGATGCGCCGGTGCTGTGCACCTTCACCATGCAGACTATTTTGAATGAATCCAAAAAGATCCTGCAAAAATACGGAGATGCACCGGTGATCGTGACCGGTGACTTCAATGTGGACTATTATAATAAGTCCGACGCTCTGGCCATCGAGACCATTGAATCGGAATATACCGATGTGGGCGTGATGTTCAATGATATGCAGGGCACCTTCCCCAACTGGGGCAGAAACATTAAAGACGACGGAACCATCCCTGTCCGCGGGGATATCTTCTATGTGAAGGATCCCAACCGCGCCGTTCCTGTTTACCATCATGTAATGCAGGATACCTTTGATGCGGATTATAATATCATTCCCAGCGGCTTCGGCGGCATCAACGCCAATTGGACCACCGAGGCGGACGACCGTACCAACGGTTATTATGTATCGGATCATTTCGGTGTTTGCGCCGATTTTGTGATCAACTGACATATTTAAAGAAAAAGGCGGTAAAACCATGAAAAAGACAATGGCGGCAATTCTTGCCCTTTTAATGACAGTGACCATGATGCTGGGTGCATCCCTGCCTGCGGCGGCCTCCAATGCGGCCGGCGATGTCAACAGTGACGGAAGGGTCAACGCCCTGGATGCTCTGGTAGCCCTTCGGGTCCTTTCCGGTAAGAGCTATACCGGTACCGTGAATGAGCGGGGCCTTTTTACCAACGGCGATGCCTTGGCGGATACCGCCGATCTTGTGCAGCTGCTGCGGTATAATTCTCCCAACTTCAATGTTTCGCTGATCGCGCCCGCCACCACCGATACCATTGCAAAGCAGAGCCTCAGCGGCACCTATTATATCAAAGAAAAAGCGGTGAAGATCATCTCCCAGAACCTGTTGCACAGCAGCGGCTCCGGCTCTCCCGCTGTGATCTCCAATGCCAATCGGGTAGCGCGGATGACCAACCTGATGAAGGCTTATGATCCCGATGTCTGCGGTCTTGTGGAATATCGCTGGAGCCATTGGTATACTGCCTTTGAACAGAATATCTTCCCCATTACCGGCAATAGCCCTGCATATGAAGCCCATATCGTTTGCCGTGTGGACCTTTCTCTCAACGAGATCGAGGGCGCAGGTACCAGCCCCGAGACCCCCAAGTATCTGGAGGAGAAGATGGCCATCTTCTGGAAGAATGACCGCTTCGATCTTTGCAAGGATGCCAATGGCAATGACATTAAGGGCAATTTCTGGTTCTCCACCACCCCCGATGTGATGTCTCCTATGTTCGGTACGGAAAATAATGTTCTTGAGCCCAATGAAAGCGGCGAGTATGTAGACGGCCGTCAGCGCCAGTGCATCTGGGTCAAGCTCCATGATAACTATACCGGCGAGGAGTTCTATTATTACAACATCCACGGTCCCAACGCCGGCGATACCGCCGCGGCGGTGGAAGCCTCGCTGATCCCCGCCATGAATCTTTTGGTGGAGCGGGCAAATATGTATTGCGAGAAGTACGGCGATGCGCCGGTGATCCTGGGCGGCGACTTTAACCTGAACTTCAACCTGAAGTGCGATCGCCCCGCCTATGAGATCGTCTGCGAAGCAGGCTATGACGATATGGCCATCCTCTTTAATAATCTGCAGGGCACCTTCCCCCGCTATGGCGCCAATATTACGGCCGCAGGTGTGGTGACCGCCCGTATCGACTTCCATTTTACCGACGGTTCCGCGCTCCCCATCTCCTATAAGGTCTTGGAGGAGGTCTTCGACGATACCAACCAGATCCTGGTGAGCGACGAGCCCTTCGGCGGGCTGAATCCCGATTATGATCCCGAAACCGATGCGACCTATTATAAGTATTTAGGGCGCTGGGCATCGGATCATCTCGGCATTTGCTCCGAATACATCTTTTAAAAATCAGACCGCTGAAAAAGTGTTCCTTTTTCAGCGGTCTTTGCTTTATCAAGAAGGGGCTGTAAAAAACATTGTGTTTTTTACAGCCCCTTTTATTTGATTTTCAGCGCTCCATAAATTCTTTGATCGCCATAAAGGTGGCGTCGGAGATATCGTGCTCCATCTTGCAGGCATCCTCGGCGGCGGTCTCTTCCTCCACGCCCAGCCGGACCAAAAAGGCGGTCAGGAGGGTATGGCGCTCATAGATCTTTTTGGCCACCGCCAGCCCATCCTCGGTGAGGGTAAGAGCACCGTCTTTCCCCATCACAACAAAGCCGCCCTCCTTCAGAAGGCCGATGGCGCGGCTGACGCTGGGCTTGGAATAGCCCATATAGTCTCCCACATCCACCGAATGCACATCCTTACTCTTCTTGGATAAGACATAGATGGTCTCCAGATACATTTCGCCGGATTCTTGTAAACGCATGGTAACGATCAAAACCTTTCAATGATATATCCTCAGTATATCATAGTTTTGATTAAAATTCAAGGCTTAAAACCGCACCCGGCTCGGAAGAGTCGGTTTCCTCCTGGGCGGAGGTGCCGATGGCTTGGATCAGTTCGCCCGGAAGTGTAAGAGCACCCTTTTCGAAGGAGACTTGTTCGGTCACATCGTAGGCCGTATCTCCTGCAAGATCCTGCATCAGAACGCGCTTTATCGCGGAGAAGGAGGTTTTAAGGGTCAGGCTTTCATAGAAACCGAAGATGCCGACGGTAGCGGCATCACCGCTTTGGACACGCACCCTGCAACGGGGCAGGAAGTAGCGGCGCTCCCGGGTCCTTCCCAGAGTGGCGACCGAAAAGGCGCCGCACGGGTTGCGGGCGCAGATCACATAGGGAACATCCCCCTCGGCATCTGCTTCCACCTGGGCCAAGGGGCAGTTGCGGGAGAGACGGGCAGGGGCGGTCTTGGTGAGAACCTCCCCCTTGATGCAATCGAGGATAAAGGGCTTGCAGAACCACCAATCCTCCAGCTCGATCTCTTTGTTTTCAAAGTGCCAACTGTCGGCAAGCTCTTGGGGATCCACCTCCATCTGCGCACCGTCCATGGCAAAAGCAGGGGCGATGCGATGCCAGCGGGCGGCACGAACCACCTCCGCCATCTTGGACTTCAGATCCCGATGGAATGCGGGAAAGGAAACATCGGCGATGCCGTTGGTAAAAGCGCCGCGGTAGGGATGGCGCATGATCCCCATGGAAAAGCCGCCTGCCGCGGCGATATAGGCTTCATCCTCGCAGTTGAGCAGACCCATATTTCCCTCATAGGGGGCGGGGCAATCCCTGAATTCCCGAATCTTTTGCAGGGTCATGGGGATGGACATAACGGCGGGCACATCATAGGTGCGGTAAGCGTCGCTATAAGGCACCGCCTGAGGGCATTTGGCGTGCTCAATAATGAGATCGGGGGCATATTGCCGCCCCAAATCGGTCAGCATCCGCCGAAAGGCAAGGTCGGTATCCTTCTTGCCCCAATCCACCTTCCAATAGGCAAAGCCTGCCTCTTGGGCGGCTATAAGCATATCCTTCCAATATTCCTCGGGGCTTCGGCCCCCGCAAAAACGCTCCGATTCCTGGGCGCAGACCCATCCGCCCAGCCCCTTCCAGCCCAGCGCCTTCACCCGCTCCGTCAGCGCCTTCAGCGCCGCGGCGGGGGAGGCGGCACCCTTCCAGCTTTCGGGGAATTTCTCTTCATTTAAAAGCAAAGAGCCATAGTAGGTGGGATCATCCTCAAGGGGAACATCCCAGCTGTCGTCCATAATAAAAAGGAGATCCCGACGGGCGTTTTCGTAAAAGTACGCCCAGCCGAAGGGCTTCTCCTTGGAAAACATCCCGGTTTCGCCGATAATGGCCCGCTGGCCCTCGGGCTTGCCGTCGCAGGTGGCATAAAGCTGGGTCTGCCAGGTGCAGTAATAATCGGGCGTGGGATTGGGAGTGTCGGGGATAAGGTTTATCTTCTGTTTTTTCAAATTTTTCATATCCATAGCTTTATCATACTTCATTTTACGGAAAGAAACAATGCATAAATCGTGGTAAAATATAAACAAAAACACTGAGTTGTGGCCCTTCCTTGCGAA
>JAZUNB010000033.1:0-4988 GCA_045603925.1 Eubacteriales bacterium | reverse complement strand
CACCCCCTACGGCAACGCCAACGACAAGGTGATGAAGGTCATCGACGGGCCCATGATCAAATGGAGCGTAGACACCGAGGACTGGAAGAGCCGCAACGCACAAGCGGTGAAAAATGAGATCATCAAGGGCTGCGGTGACGGCGAGATCATCCTGCTCCATGAGATCTACGAATCCTCTTTGGAGGGCTTGGAGCTGGCACTGAAGGAGCTTTCCGCCAAGGATTATCAATTTGTGACCGTCAGCGAGTTGATGCAATACCGCGGTGTTACCCCCGAATGCAAACACTATTACAGCATTGAAAAAGAATAAATTTCATAAAAAAAGGCTCCCGATTTTCGGGAGCCTTTTTTGTTGGTCGGTGCCTTTTACGGACGCCTTAGATATCAAATACGCCGAGGATGACAATACCCAGTGCCACCATCACAATGCAGGCATAATGCTTCCAGGAGAGCTTCTCCTTCAGGAAGAGGCGGCTCCAGATCACGCTGGCCACGCAATAAGCGGAGATGATGGGAGCGGAATACATCAGATGATCCTCATCGGCGATGGCATAGATATAAGCGAATTGACCGATGGTCTCGCAGACCGCGCCGATATATTTGGGTCCTTCCATTTTGGGGATCAGCTTATCCCGCTTGATCAACACCACATAGATAAAGCAAGCCAGACCGCAGACCAGGAAGGTCAGCTCATAGGCCACATTGGCGGAATCCTCATTGAGTTTTTCCAGCACCAGGCTATCGGCGAAGGTACCGGCGGCATCCAGCAAGCAATAAGCCACCGGCAGCAAAATGGCCAGCCAGGACTTGGAATACTTATAGTTGGACTTTTCCTGACGGGCGGCGCGCAGCTCGGGATCCTCCCTTGCCTCCACAACGCCCAGGCCGATGACACCGGTGCAGATGATCGCCACTGCCAAGAGAGCCCAGCCGGTCACATTACCGGTAATATCGCCGGTGATCAGGCACATAATGGCCACCAGCGCGCCGCTGGAATTACAGATGGGCGACGAGATAGACAGCTCGATATAGCGAAGCCCCAGATAGCCCAGCGCCATGGAAATAATATACAGCGCAGAAACGGGCAGATAGGTGAGCATCACATCCCAGCTGATCTCCACCCCATTGACAAAGATCTCAAAGGCGGCATGAAGACCCATCACCAGGCCTACTGCCATCACCATCTTCAGATGGCTGTACTTATCCTTGGCATCCCGACAGCCGATCTTGGAAAAGAGATCCGATCCGCTCCAGAAGAGCAGAGTGATCAACGCAAGCCAAAACCACATAACTTAATCCTCCATATTCTTGAAAACTTCCTTGGCCACCTTTTGCATCACATCGGGTTTGGAGACCACAATGCCGCTGGCTTCATCCCCCAGAACCAGAAGGGTATCTCCCGCCTGAATGCCGAAGAGATCCCGCGCCTCCTTGGGAATGACGATCTGACCCTTTTCGCCCACCTTTACCGTGCCGAAAAGGTGCTTGCCTTTCGGCAGCCCGTATAAATGCTTTCCCTTTGCCATATGTTCACCTCAAAAATCATACTTGTAGGAAAAGTATGACTCATTTTATCATACTCTTTTCAAAATATCAAGAGACTTGACGATAAAATCATAACATATTATAATAAAATCATCAACCCAAAGGATGCATTTATGATCATAAAAGATTTAAAACTGCCGGTGGATCACAGCCCCGAGCAGCTGCAAAAGAAAATTGAAAAGCAATTAGGGCAAAAAGCCCACTGGCGGCTGCTCCGCCGTTCCATTGATGCCCGCAAGGATCCCGTCTGCTATACCTATACGGTAGAAGCGGTAGCCAAGGGCACCTCCCTTCCCGAAGAGCCTGCTTTGGAGATCCCCAAAAAGGCGTTTGGTAAGCGCCCTGTTATTGTAGGGAGTGGGCCTGCAGGGCTGTTTGCCGCTCTCATCCTCGCCCGCGGCGGCGCCTGCCCCATCCTTTTGGAGCGGGGAAAGGCGGTGGAGGAGCGGCAGAAGGACATTGAGCGCTTCCAAGCCACCGGCCTTTTGAATCCGCAATCCAATGTGCAATTCGGGGAAGGCGGCGCCGGCACCTTTTCCGACGGCAAGCTGAACAGCGGCATCAGCAGTCCCTACTGCAAGGAGGTTTTACGCACCTTCCATGCCCACGGCGCACCGGAGGAGATCCTTTATGAGGCCAAGCCCCATATCGGCACCGATTATTTAAGAACGGTCATCCGCTCCATGCGGGAGGAGATCCTCGCCTTGGGCGGTGAGATCCATTTTGAAGAGCAATTGCAGGGACTGGTGACAGAGGGCAATAAGATCATCGGCGCCGTCGGCAAAAAGACCTATGAGACCGATCGGGTGATTTTAGCCATCGGCCACAGCGCGCGGGATACCTTTGCCATGCTGGAGGAGCAGGGGGTTCCCATGGCGCCCAAGGCCTTCTCGGTGGGGGTTCGGATCGAGCATCCCCAGGAATGGCTCAACCGCGCTCAATACCGCAGTTATGCCCCCTATTTAGGGGCGGCGGATTATAAGCTTTCCCACCATACGGCCGACGGGCGGGGTGTTTATACCTTTTGCATGTGCCCCGGCGGAGTGGTGATGGGCGCCGCAGGCGAGGAAGGCGGGGTGGTGACCAACGGAATGAGCTACCACGCCCGCGACGGCAAAAATGCCAACAGCGCCCTTTTGGTGGGCATCACCCCTGCGGATTTCGGGGAAAAGCCTTTAGACGGCGTTGCCTATCAGCGCTCCTTGGAGCAGGCGGCCTTTGCCGCAGGCGGCGGGGGCTATCGGGCGCCCGCTCAGCGGCTGGAGGATTTTATGAAAAACCGCAAGACTGCCGCTTTCGGCAGTGTTGAACCCACCTATCGGCCGGGAGTGACCCCCTACGATCTCAATACCCTGTTGCCGCCCTATGTTTCGGCGGCTATGAAGGAGACCCTCCCCGTTTTTGACCGCAAGCTCAAGGGCTTTGCTTTGGGCGATGCAGTAATGACGGGGGTGGAGACCCGCAGCTCTTCTCCCCTGCGCATTTTGCGGGATGAGAGTTATCAGAGCATCCTCCGCGGGCTGTACCCCATCGGGGAAGGCGCCGGCTATGCCGGAGGCATTATGTCCTCGGCGGTAGACGGCATCAAATGTGCGTTATCCATCCTTTCGGAGTAAAAACCAAAGCACCCGATCTTGATCGGGTGCTTTTTTATTTCTCGGTTGCTTCGGTCAATACACCGTCTTCGCCCATGGCCAAAGGCTTTACCTCATAGCCGGTATATTTGATGATGGCGTCTAATTTGATCTTTTCGGCAAAATTATTGATCATGGAAAAGACCACGCCCTTTTTGCGGGCGCGACCGGTACGGCCGATGCGATGGATATAATATTCCATCTCCTCGGGGATGTCATAGTTCAATACGCAGTCCACATCATCCACATCAATGCCGCGGGAGGCCACATCGGTGGCGATCAATACCGTCAGAGCGCCGTCGCGGTACTTTTGCATGGTCTTCTCCCGCTTGCTTTGGGGGATATCTCCATGGAGGCAGTCGCAATCGATGCCGTTCTTTCGGAGATCATCGCTGAGCCGCTGGCACATAGCCTTGGTATTGCAAAATACGATCACCCGCTCAAAGGGACCTTCCTCGATCATAATACGGGTACATTCGGTCTTTTGGAAGGTGGGCACCGTTACCGAATACTGATCGATATCGGGACGATCCTCCTTTTGAGGCTCCACCGTGATCTCCACCTCGTCCCGCTGGTATTTCCAGGAAACATCCATCACCTCGCGGCTGATGGTGGCGGAAAAGAGCCCTAAATTGCGGCGGTTTTTCACCATATCCACAATGCGGGTCACATCCTTATAAAAGCCCATGTCCAGCATCCGATCGGCCTCATCCAACACCACCGTCTGAATATGATCAAACCGCAGGTTGCGGCGCTTATGGTGATCCATCAGCCGACCGGGGGTCGCCACAATGATCTGGGGCTTTCTCTCCAGCTGCTTCGCCTGACCCTGCAGCCCTGCCCCGCCATACAACACCGCCACGCGGATGCCCTTATAATAGGTCAAAAGTCCCTCTAATTCTTCGCCGATCTGCATAGCCAGCTCCCGAGTGGGCGCCAAGACCAACCCTTGAATTTCGGGGTTTTCGGGGTCGATATGCTCGATCATGGGGATGCCGAAGGCAAAGGTCTTGCCGGTGCCGGTGGGAGCCTTGGCCACTACATCCTTCCAGGCCATAAACTCAGGGATGGCCAGCTTCTGCACCGTTGTGGGATAAGCATATCCCTTCTGCTCCAACGCCTGCAGCATCTGCTCGGAGAGACCTAAATCTTTGAATGTAATTTCTTCCATATAATACTTCCTTTTCTGATTTCAACTTTAACATTATATCATTCTTTTTTTCCTTTGGCAATAATAAAAAATGAGCCTTGAAAAAGGCTCATTTTTTGATGTTAGAGCCGCCCTTTATTGGGGTCCCCGGCAAAACGCAAGTTTTGTTGGGGCAAGAGGAGAAAGAAAGGAAAAAGCGGGGATTTCCCCGCACAGGGGAAATAGAGCGGTTTCCTTTCTTTCGACGAGCGGCGGTAGAGGGCGGTTGTTGTGAGAGTTTGCAGGGATGAGAAAGAAAACAAAGATTTATAAGGGGTCCCCGGCAAAACGAAGTTTTGTTGGGGAAAGAGGAGAAAGAAAGGAATAAGCGGATTTTTCTCCATTTAGGAGAAATGGAGCGGTTTCCTTTCTTTCGACGAGTGGATGCGGTGCGCTCTCAATCAACGCGGAGCGTTGTATGTAATCACACCGCAGGTGTGGATGTAATCCGCCGAAAGCGGTATGGAATCATCCCGAAGGGATGTATGGAATCAAGCCGAAGAAAAGGAACATACAGCCTTACGGCTGATGCCATACTGCGCAAGGCGCAAATTACATACAATGCGCCTTGGCGCATTGATTACATGCAAAGCCTTCGGCTTTGATAAATAAAAATATTA
>JAZUNB010000032.1:0-5674 GCA_045603925.1 Eubacteriales bacterium | reverse complement strand
GATAGGGTCGCTTTTTTATTAATAATTATACTTGCTTTTTTACTTTAAAAGTACTATAATAAGGGCGGTTTTAAAAGAGGTGATTTTTATGAACGCCAACTGGGTCGGCGCGGCCCTTGCTTTTCTGATGGGAGCGGGCATTGCGGCGGTCAATTATTTCATTTCGAGGTTCATGCTGAAAAGGCATCCCGCTCAATATGCGGCCACCTCTCTGGTGCGCCAGCTGTTGCAGGTGGCATACATTGTTTTGCTCTTTTTTCTCGGGGATCGTACCCCTTGGAGCAAGCCTTGGCTGCTGATCGGCGGGGTTTTGGGAGTGACCCTCCCCATGCTCTTTTTTACCATGCGCTTATTAAAACTCTCTCAAGGAAAGGAGGAATCGGAAAATGGGTGAAAAATCCGAAGTGATCATCAAGCTCTTCGGGGTATTGGATGTGACCGGTGAGGTCATTGCCATGTGGATCATTCTGGGGGTGATCGCGCTGATCTCTCTCATTGTGAAAAGCCGCCTGAAGGAGCGCCCCGGCAAATTTCAGAATATGATCGAAACGGGAGTGGAATATCTGGACAATTTCTTTACCGAGCTTTTAGGCAAGGAAAAGGCCCGCAAGAATTTCACCTTCCTGGGCTCCCTCTTCATCTTCATCATCTTTTCCAACTATTCGGGGTTGCTTCCCGGAGTGGGGATGACGGATTATGTGAAAGCGCCCACCGCCTCCCTTTCGGTTACGCTGGGGCTGGGTGTTCTCACCTTCTGCTTCTTGCAGATCTCGGGGTTAAAATGCGGTGTGAAGCATTATTTTACCCGCTTTATCAAGCCCATCTGCATTATGCTGCCCCTGCTGGTATTGGATGAATTCATCAAGCCCGCCTCTCTGGCTCTTCGTCTTTACGGCAATATTTTCGGCGAAGAGATGGTGACCCATCAGCTTTATGAGATCCTGCCCATCGGCGCCCCTGTGGTCATGATGGCCCTATCCATTTTGTTCTGCGCATTGCAGGCAATGGTATTTACCATGCTGACTTCCATCTACTTAGATGAAGTTACCGAAGAAGAATAAAAAAACATTTTAAAGGAGAATACAACAATGACTAGTGGAATTATCGCAATCGCCGCCGCTCTGGCTATCGCTCTGAGTACCATCGGCCCCGCCATCGGGCAGGGAATGACCGCAAAGGCTGCTATGGAGAGCATCGCCCGTCAGCCGGACGCCGCCAAGGACATTCGCTCTACCCTCATCATCTCTTTGGCTCTGATGGAGGCTCTGACCATCTACGGTCTCTTGATCGCCTTCATGCTGATCAACGCAATCTGAGGGAACAGAGCATGAGCATACAGATCTCCATCGTTATCTGGACGGTGATCTGCTTTTTGGTTTTGATGCTGATCTTAAAAAATCTGCTCTTTAAGCCTGTTTTGGAGGTTCTGGACAAGCGCAGGGAAAAAATCGCGCGCGCTCAGGCCAAAAAGGCAGAGGAAGAGCGGCTGATCGCCGAGCATCAGCAGATGCTGGAGGCAAAAAAGGCCGCCCTTGCCAGGGAGCAGGAAAAGCAGATCAAAGCCGAGGCTGAAAAGATCCGTCAGGATAGCAAACAAACCATTGAGCAGGCAAAGCAGGCTCGCTTACAGGAAATGGAAGAGTATCGCATCAAGACCGCCAAGGATCATGATGAGATCCGCGCGGCCCTCTCTCTCCATACCAAAAAGCTGGCCGCTTCCTTTGCCGATAAAATTATTGCAGGTGAATAAGCCTTATTGGCATTTCATCTTAAGGTGTAACTATGGAAATTCAATACGTTATTATCAACTTTTTGATCTTAGCGGGCATTCTCTTCCTCTTCTGCCGAAAGATGATCATCGGGATCTTCCGCACCCGCAGAGAGCGGATCGAGCAGGAGTTAAACGAAGCAGAGGCAATCGAAAACCAAGCGCCTCCTGTTTTGAAGGAGACCTTGGAGGAGAGCCGACTGCCGATGGATCAATCCTTGGTGCAGGCGGCCAAGACCGATGCCGAGGAAAAGATCCATCAGATCCGCGCCTTCGGGCAGCGGGAGATGCG
Organism: Eubacteriales bacterium; assembly: GCA_045603925.1. Lineage (GTDB taxonomy): Bacteria > Bacillota > Clostridia > Oscillospirales > QAKW01 > QAKW01. The sequence continues at coordinate 3,614 of JAZUNB010000032.1, read as the reverse complement.
GGAGATCCATCGCCATATGATCAAAAAGGTCAAAACCGAATGGCTGGCTGAAATTCGGGAGGAACTGACCGCCCTTTTCAAGACCGAGCCCTATCTTTCCAGAGTAAGGGAGAGCGAGGAATACATCGTGGACCGCATTCTGGAAAGGATCAAGCTGACCCCCGGTGATATGGCTTATTTGCGGCGGTGCGATGTTTTATATGTCACCCTGACCTCTGCTCATAAGCTGGATCCCAAATTGGTGGCCAAGGTCGATAAGGCCACCACCGAGCTTTTAAATACCGTAAACGGCAAGACCTCTCTTTGGGTCCTGGAGGATCCCGAGCTGATCGGCGGTCTGCGCCTGCGTATCGGTGATACGGTCTATGACGGAAGCATAGTGGACGAATACTACCACTTCCGCTCCCGCCTGATCCGCGATCCCATTTCGGTAGACGATGCCGCCAAGGAGCTTTTGGAGGAGTTTACCGAAAAGGTTGCCCATTTCGAGCCGCGGATCAATGAATACCAATTGGGCCGCGTAATGACCATTTCCGACGGTATCTGCTGGATGGACGGTCTTGCAGACATTATGTACGGCGAAGTGGTGGAATTCGACTGCGGCGAGCGGGGCATGGTGCTGGATATCCAGCCTGACCGCATCGGCTGTGTCATCTTCGGTGAATATGAGCATATCGAAAGCGGAAGCCGCGTTCGGCGGGTGGGGCGGATCGCCTCGGTGCCGGTAGGCGAGCCGCTTTTGGGGCGTGTTGTGGACGCGGTGGGTCATCCCATCGACGGCGAGGGCCATCTCCCCCACTGCGAGCACAGACCCATCGAATGCAACGCCCCTGCCATTCTGGATCGCGCCGCCGTTTGCAAGCCTATGCATACCGGCCTGAAGGCGGTAGATGCTCTGGTCCCCATCGGCCGCGGGCAGCGTGAGCTGATCATCGGCGACCGCCAGACCGGTAAGACCGCCATTGCCCTGGATACCATCATCAACCAAAAGGGCAAGGATACGGTCTGTATCTATGTTGCTATCGGTCAGAAGGAGACTCTGATCTCCGAGCTGAAGGAAAAATTGGAGAAGCACGGCGCCATGGAGTATACCACCATCGTTGCGGCTACCGCCTCCGGTTCGGCGGCCCTCCAATATATCGCCCCCTTCTCCGGCACCGCCATGGCGGAATACTTTATGTATGCCGGTAAGGATGTTCTGATCATTTATGATGATCTTTCCAAGCATGCAGTTGCTTATCGGGAGCTTTCCCTCTTACTGCATCGCCCCTCCGGCCGCGAGGCCTATCCCGGCGATATCTTCTACCTCCACTCCAGACTGCTGGAGCGCTCCGCCAAGCTTTCCGAAGAAAAGGGCGGCGGTTCCATTACTGCCCTGCCCATTATCGAAACACTGGCAGGCGACATTTCCGCTTATATCCCCACCAATGTGATCTCCATTACCGATGGTCAGATCTTCTTAGAGGCAGATCTCTTCCATGAAGGTCAGCGGCCGGCTATCAATGTGGGTCTTTCGGTGTCCCGCGTGGGCAGTGCCGCCCAGACCAAGCTGATGAAGCAGGTCTCTTCCAGCCTGCGCACCAAGCTGGCCCAATACCGCGAGCTTGCCAACTTCACCCAATTCGGTACCGATATTGATGAAGACACCAAGCGGACGCTGGAATCGGGCAAACGGCTGATGGAAGCCCTCAAGCAGGAGCGCTACCATCCCTTGGAGGACTGGAAGCAGGCCCTTTTACTCTTTGCAGTCTCCGAAGGCTATGCCGATAATACCGCAGTAGAGGAAATGGCCTCCTTTGAGGATGGGCTTTTTGCCTTCTTTGAAGAGGAGCAGCCTGCGCTGACCTATCAGCTGCAGAGCGGCGCCAAGATGGATGCCGACTTTATGGATAAGGTGCGGGCCGCCCTGAAGGTCTTTACCGAGAGGGCATAAGCCATGGCATCCATTCAATATTTAAAAAAGAAGCTGCGGGGCATTCTTTCCACCCAGAAGCTGGCCAAGGCGATGAAGACGGTGTCCACCGTGAAGTTTTCCCGTCTGAACAGCGTATACGGAAAGTTTTCTGCCTACGGAAAGCAATGTGCCGCTCTTTACGAATCTTATAAAAAAGAGATCGCCGCCTTTCTGCCCCCTGCGGCAGAGGGTGCGCCCCCCTGCATGGTGATCTTAGGCGCTGATAAAGGGCTTTGCGGCAACTTCCATGCCGACCTCTTCGCTTTTGCCTTCAGCAAGCTCAAGGAGGAAAAAGAGCCTTATATCATTCCTTGCGGCAAAAAAGCAGTGGCCTATTGCAAGGAGAAGAAGATCCCCATTGCGCAGTCCTTCCTCTTCGGCGATACCCCCTCTTACGAGGATGCGGGCGCTTTATTGGATCAGCTGATCCGCCTGCGCCGCGAAGGGAAGGTTTCCGCGGTGAAGATCCTTTATCCCCGCTATCGCAATATGATGCTTCAGACCCCTGCTTTGCAGGAGCTATTTGAAGCGGGAGAAGAAAAGGAGCCTTCCGGCGAGGAGACCCTCTTCTTCCCCGATCGGGAGACCTTTATCGGCCAAAGCGCCAAAGGGATCTTTCAATCCATGCTTTATCAGATGCTTTTGGAAACAGCATTGGGCGCCCAGGCGGCCACGCTGATGACCATGCGCTCTGCATACGACACGGCCACCGAATACCGCGCACAGCTGGAAAGCCAGATCAACCGTGAGCGGCAAAGCGCGGTGACCGCGGATGTTATTGAAACTTCTTCAGAAAGGGAGTAACCAACTATGGCAAAAGGTTCTGTTGGAATGGTGCTTCGGATCACCGGTCCGGTAGTAGACATTCTTTTTGAAACAGCAGATCTGCCGGATATTTTTCACGCAGTTACCATTGAACATAACGGCGAGACCTATGTTTTGGAGGTCTCCCAGCATTTGGGAAACGGCGAGGTACGCTGTATCTCCATGCACCCCACCGACGGTCTTTCCCGCGGTATGAACGCCATCGATACCGGCGCGCCCATCTCAGTCAGTGTCGGCGAGGAGACTCTGGGGCGGATGGTCAATGTGATCGGCGATCCCATTGATCGGGGCAACCCCATTGAAACCGGGGAAAAATGGCCCATCCATCACCCTGCCCCTCATTTTTCCGATATTGTTTCCTCCGATGAGATCCTGGAGACCGGCATTAAGGTCATCGACCTGATGACCCCTTATGTGCGGGGCGGTAAGATCGGTCTTTTCGGCGGTGCGGGCGTCGGCAAAACGGTGCTGATCATGGAATTGATCCGCAATGTTGCCAATGAGCACGACGGCTATTCGGTCTTCGCCGGAGTGGGCGAGCGTTCCCGCGAGGGCAACGACCTTTGGAACGAAATGAAGCAATCCGGTGTTATTGATAAGACCGCCCTGGTCTTCGGGCAGATGAACGAGACCGCAGGCGCCCGCTTGCGGGTACCTTTGGTGGGTCTTACCATGGCGGAATATTTCCGCGAGCATTCCCATAAGGATGTTTTGCTCTTTATCGACAATATTTTCCGTTTTACCCAGGCAGGCTCGGAGGTTTCCGCCCTTTTGGGCAGAATGCCCTCGGCAGTAGGCTATCAGCCTACTCTGGCCTCGGAGATGGGTAAGCTGC
>JAZUNB010000031.1:0-7321 GCA_045603925.1 Eubacteriales bacterium | reverse complement strand
GACCGCTTGGCCTCCGACTTATGGGGATCTCCTTGGCGGCCTCGTAGATCATCGCCAGCTCTTTATCGGTATGACCGGTGGTGCAAAGTACCACCGGCATTTTTTCTTTTTTGGCATAGGTGAGAAGAGCCTTGGTGGCGGAATGATGGGAGAAATCAATGATGCAGTCGCCCCCTGCGGGCACCTGCTCCAGAGTGGCAAAGCAGGGAAAACCGCTGTCGTTGCCGCCCATATCTACTCCCGCGTGCAATTCAGCGCCGCGGGCGCCTTCCTCCACTAACCTGGCAACCTCCTTGCCCATAAAGCCGTTGGAGCCGAAGATAATAATTCTCATACCTTTAAGCCCTCATCCCGCATCAGCTTCAGCAGGGTTGCCTCGTTCTGAGGCTCCATGGGGGTCAGAGGCAGGCGCAGATAATTCTCGCCGAAGCCCATCGCCGCCATCGCCGCTTTAGCGGGGATGGGGTTGACCTCACTGAAGAGGGCGTGAACCAAGGGGAGATAGTGAAGCTGCATGGCGCGGGCGCCGGCAAGATCCCCTTGGAAGAATTTATCGCACATCTCCACCGTCTCCTTGGGGAAGACATTGGAGAGCACCGAGATCACACCGATGCCGCCCAGCGACATAATGGGTACGATCTGGTCATCGTTGCCCGAATAGATATCCATCCTGCCTTCAACGGCGGCGGCCAGATCGGCGATCTGGGAGATGTTGCCGCTGGCTTCCTTAATACCGGTAATGTTGGGATGCTCCGCCAGCTTGGCGGCAGTGGCAGGCAGAATGTTGCAACCGGTGCGGGAAGGAACATTATAAAGGATGATGGGGGTATCCACCGCATCGGCTACTGCCGTATAAGATCGGATCAAACCACCCTGGGTGGCTTTATTATAATAGGGAGTGACCATCAGCAGACCGTCTGCGCCGGCGGAGCAGGCAAACTTGCTCAGCTCAATGGCATAGGCGGTATCGTTGGAGCCGGTACCGGCGATCACCGGAACCCGACCGTCAACGGTGCGGATGGTGAAATCCAGCATCTCCCGATGCTCTTTATCGCTTAAGGTAGAGCCTTCGCCGGTGGTTCCTGCGGCAACCAGCGCATTGATGCCCTGCTCGATCTGCCAATTCAGCAGCTTACCGTAGTTTTCATAGTCCACGCCCATCTTGGTCATCGGGGTGACCAGCGCAGTAGCAACACCTTTAAAAATCGTCTTTTTCATGGTTTTCCTCCTGATACAAGAAAAAAAGATAGCTGCGAAAAACGGCAACTATCCTACTACACAAGGTTTTTGGCAGAGGATCCCCGCCAAAATATAGGAAGATAGCGCTCCGCAGACTCTGCGACAGCAACAGAACTCTTATTTCCTGCTGCCAGATCGGTTTTTTGCCTTAAACCGCCTTCGGCACCCATCCCTTTCTTTCTGCCTCGCTTTCGGCAAAGCGCCATAGGCGGAAGTACTGATGATGTAATGCACCTCTATCATATATCAATACATTAACATAATTAAAATAAATTGTCAATACTAAAAGAACATTTCGTGTAAGACGCCAATAATCCTTGACCCCGCCTTAAAAAATTGAGCATTTTTCATAGTTTTTCAAAATCGGTGATTTGTTCATGTTTTTTTTGAAATAATGTATTTATTTTTGGAAAAAGCGTGTTATAATGGGGGTAGAAAATCGATAGGAGGATGTTTCTCATGTATTTTGCCAATACTCATATGCATTCGTATTTTTCCGACGGTGTATGGAGCCCCGAATATCTGGTGGAATTGGGCAAGCAGCTGGGGCATAAGGCCATGCTGCTCTCCGACCATGATACTCTGGCGGGCTATGCCCGTTTTGAACGGGCCTGCCGCAAGGCGGGGATCCTGACTCTGCGCGCCATTGAGCCCGGCGCCTATTCCTCGTTCGGTCGGGTCCATATTGTGGGGATCGACTTCAACCCCGAGAATAAAGCCTTCCGCGAGATGGTGGCCAAATATGCCGCTCGTATGACCCATTACCATAAGGTGATGTTCAATGAAGCGGTGGAGCAGGGCGCTCTTAAGGGGCTTACCTGGAGCGATGTGGAGAATTACTGCGCCGATCGGGGCGTGGATTATATCTGCCGCCATTGGATCGCCGCGCTGATGGGGGAGCGGGGCTGCTCCCAGGAGGAGATCCTTGCCACCGAGGGGCTGTTTAAGAGAGATAAGGCGACTGCCATGGCCATCAAGGCGCAGTGCTATGATCAGCTGCAGGCCGAGGAACTGATCGGCATCATTCGGGATGCAGGCGGTGTTCCCGTTGTGGCGCATCCCACCAAGTTCGCCAAGTATTTCTTCGAGGAAGAAACGGAGAATTACATTAAGATGGGCGTAATGGGCTTTGAGGTCAACCATCCCATTATGAGCGAGGAAGAGAAGGCCTTCTATACCCGCGTCTGCGAAGAAAACGGCCTTTATAAATTGGGCGGCATGGACCATAGCGGCCTCATCGGCGGCTTTACCGGCGAGGGCGGCCCCGATCCCTGGGCCTTGAGCAAATATCGCCTGGGCAATAGCCTGCCCAATGAAAAGGCCGAGCCTGAGACCGGCTACATCGGCGAAAAAGAATTTATGCAGTTATATCGCAGAGAATTGGGTTGACTTTTATCTTTTCTGTGCTATAATGATGGCGGAAGGATTTTCCTTCTGCCATTTTCTTTGATTTTCAGGAGGGAACTTCGATGTATTTTGCCAATACTCATCTGCATTCCGATCTCTCGGACGGTCTTTGGAGCCCCGAAAAGCTGGTGGAATTGGGTCAGCAGATCGGCCATAAGGCTATGCTTCTGACCGACCATGATACCATCGCCGGCTATCACCGCTTTGATCAGGCCTGCCGCAAGGCAGGGATGCTGACCATGCTGGCCACCGAGCCCAGCGTTACTACTTCCTTTGGAAGAATGCATCTGGTGTTGATCGACTTTAACCCCGAGGATAAGGATATGCGCGCCTATCTTGCCCGCCAATCCTCCCGTATGCGGGATTATACCCGGACCTGCTTTAAGGAAGCAGAGGAGAAGGGGCTCTTGCGCCCCGGTATCACCTGGGCGGATGTGGAGAAGGCCTATCCCGATGTTACCTATCTTGGCAATCATTGGGTCTTCCGTCTGATGGTGGAGAAGGGGATCTATACCGAGGAAGAGATCGAGACCGTTGTGCGCCCTCTCTTTACCCGCGATAAAAAGACTCAATTGGAGATCAAGGCCCGAAACGGCGTTTTGCTGGAGCCCGCCGAGGAGGTCATTGCCATTACCCTGAAGGCAGGCGGTGTTCCCATTATTGCCCATCCTACCAAGACCGCAAGCTATTTCTTCGAGGAAGAAACCGAAAAATTCATCAAAATGGGCGTCAAGGGCTTTGAGGTCAACCATCCCGGTATGAGCCAAGAGGAAAAGGCCTTCTATACCCGCGTTTGCGAGGAGCATAATCTCTATAAGCTGGGCGGTATCGACCATAGCGGCCTGCTGGGCGGCTATTCTCCCGCCGACCCCAAGGACGGTTATATCGATGAAGAAAACTTTATGAAGCTTTATCGCCGCGAATTGGGTTGATTTGTGTCGAAAATATGTTATAATAGATGCCGAAGGCTGTTGCCTTCGGCATCTATTTTTTAGGAGAATGGGAATGGATACGAAAAAAATCATTCGATGGAGCCTTACGGGATTGGGAGCCGCGCTGCTGCTGGTCTTTTTGGGCTTCGGCATTTTTTGGGCCAATCAGTTTCATGTGGATGTGGCGCTGAAGGGCGCCGAGAGCGTTACTTTAGAGGTGGGCTCCGCCTATACCGAAGAGGGCGCCGATGCTTATCTCAGAGGAATGTTTTACCTTAAGGAAAGCAAGCCCTTTGCTCCCTATATTGAAAACGGTGTGGATACCCAAAAATTGGGAACCTATACCGTTACCTATACCGCCCGCAAATGGAAGCAGATCGGCTCTGCGGTTCGTACCGTAACGGTGGTGGATACCCGGGCGCCGATTCTGACCCTGGCGGGAGAAGCGGAAATGACCGTTACCCGCGGCAAGGAGTTTACCGACCCCGGTGTGACCGCGCTGGATAACTATGACGGGGATCTCACCGCAAATGTATCGGTTCTGGGGGCTGTGGATACCTCCAAGGCCGGAACCTATACCTTGAAATACAGCGTTTCCGATAGCAGCGGCAATGAAGCCGAGGCAGTGACCCGCACCGTGAAGGTCAAGGCGCCTGCGGCCGTAAGACCCACCTCAAGACCCGCCGATTCCAATACGGTGGTGCCCGGCGAAAAGACCATCTACCTCACCTTCGACGATGGCCCCGGCCCCTATACCGCCAAACTGCTGGATATCTTGGGTAAATATAATGTGAAGGCCACCTTCTTTGTGATCAACAGCGGCTATTATAATTTATTGGGCAGAATGGTAAACGAAGGTCATGCCATCGGCATCCATTCCGCCACCCATACTTATAAGGAGATCTACGCCAGCGAAGAAGCGTTCTTCAATGATCTGTATAAGATGCAAGACATTATTAAAAATAACACCGGTGTCACCACCATGCTGACCCGCTTCCCCGGCGGCAGCTCCAACACCGTAAGCGCCTTCAACCCCGGCATTATGACCCGCCTTTCGGCGGCTATGACCGAAAAGGGCTTCCGCTATTTCGACTGGAATGTCAGCAGCGGCGATGCGGGGGAGACCGACTCTACCGCCCAGGTAGTCAGAAATATTAAGAGCGGCATCAATTCCAACGGCCGCTATTCCATCGTTTTGCAGCATGATATCAAGAATTTCAGCGTCAATGCGGTGGAGGAGATCATCCAATGGGGCCTTGCCAACGGCTATCAGTTTAAGGCGCTGGATATGACCAGCCCCACCTGCCATCATAGGATCAATAACTGATCGGAGAAGTATGAAAAAATTCACTTTCTAATATGTAAAAATTCACGCACTTTCCGATGGGCCATTGACTTTTTGAGCGCAATGATCTAATATAATATTGTAAATATATTTTTTTATCAAGAAAGGAGAAGAATGATGAACAAGTTTTGCAGGGTGTTGTCGGTCATCCTTGCGGTTATGATGCTTGTGACCATGGCTACCGCTTGTAAAAAGAGCGATGACGATGAATGGGACGATGAGATCGTAAGCGGAAAGGATTCCTTCGACAATGACGATGATTCCGACGATGACATCGGCGGAAACGATTCGGATGTGGATTCCGATTCCGATAAGGACAGTGACTCCCATAAGGACAGCAACTCCGATAAGGATAAGGACTCCGATAAGGATAAGGACTCCGATAAAGACAAGGACTCCGATAAGGACAAAGACTCCGATAAGGATAAAGATTCCAATAAGGCGCCCGATTCCATTGATGAGGTCATTGAAAACTATGATGCCTCCAAGAAGTATGATGTGGAATCCAATCCGTTGCTGGCAGAGAGCAAAAAGCCCAATACCGGCATTGGCGTTTCCTTTGATATCGATACCACCGGCTTTGTGAAAAACAATGTAAAGCTGGCTGACCTGAAGGGCAAGACCTTTACCCTCATTACCGCCATCAAATACGGCTCCTTCCAGTATAAGGGCCCCAACGGGGAGCAGCTCAATGAGTGGACCTGGTTTGAAGCCCTGAAGGGGGAATACGGCATCAATGTGAAATACATTGAGTCCCGCTTTACTGAGGCGGTTGCCCAGGCACTGACCTATATGAACGCCGGTAAGGCCTTGGATATCATCCCCACCCATATCGGCGGATTCCCCATGTATCTGAACCTTTCTCAGCCTGTTGACCCCTATATCAATCTGCAGAATATCGGCAACTCTCCCGGTGTGGATGAGATGACCCTGAAGCAGACCCGCTACGGCGGCGGTTACCGCTGTATCTCTCCCATCGGCTGTGTAGATGTGCTGTGGTATGACCAGAGCCGTGTGGAGGAGCTGAACCTGGTGGATCCCCATACCCTCTATAAGCAGGATAAATGGGACTGGGATGCATGGCGTTCCTTCATTCAGAGCGCGCCCAAGACCTCCAGCAGCGGCCTGCGGCTTGCTGCCTGCTCCATCTCCACCATCGAGGCGACCTGGGCCTGGCCCTTGACCGATGGCATCAATCCCATTGAGTTGGATACCAAGAGCGATAAGATGAATATCATCAACAACTGGAACGATGATCGGGTCATTCGCGCCATCTCCTATTTCTCCGAAGCCTATAAGAGCGTTACCAACGGCGCCGATAGTGGCGACGGCGGCGGCGGTGTAATCTACGAAGGCACCGTTCTAATGGGTGAGACGGTCGTATTGATGAACAACTACGATACTTATGAGCCCTATGCTCAAAACCATAAGGTCAATTGGGTTCCCTATCCTAAGTCTCCCTATGAGACCGGTCGCTATGTGGCGTATAACTTCGGTTATACCATGATGGTGCCCAAGAAGGTGAAGAACCAGTCCAATATCCCCTATGCAGTGAAGTTTATGGAGCTTTGGGCAACCCGCTATACCGAGGCCATGTTCGATTACCTGGCAACCGCCAAGTTCCTGCAGTTCGATTATCAGCAGAGAAAAGATTATTTTGAGTTCTGTATCAAGAATACTTATTTCGGCCTGCAGATGAACAGCTGGCGATTCCTGGGCGATGCTGATAAAGCCGCCATGCTGGATAAAGATTCCGGTTACTTCTACTCCCTGTCCAATCGCAACCTGAATGTGGCGACCTTGCATTCCAAGGTATCCAATGTAGTAGCCAAGGCTATTCAGGAGTGCATCGACTACGCTCAATAATCAGACCGCTGAAATCAGCGCAGAACAAAAAAGAGGCACATTTGTGCCTCTTTTTTTAGTCCTTTTTCTGCCCATCGGTGTATCGCATACTACCGATGGGCAGAGAAAAGAACTTCTGCATCTGATTTGAGCGGTCTTGGATCGGATAAATCATTTTGGGAAAGGTTCTCTTCTATTAGTCAAGCCGCAGATGTAGTCCATACTTACATTATAGTGCTTTGCAAGAAGGATCAGGCTATCAACCGGAATACGGGTCTTTCCGAATTCATAGTCACAATAAGTCCTTTGCCCCACATTCAATAATGATGCGACAAAGGTTTGCGTTAAATCGTGGTCTTCCCGCAACTCACGAATTCGTTTTGCGTAATTCATACGATCACCTCATAAAAAACTATATCATAGAGTTTATTCCGCTATTGACTTTTAGAGTCATATACTCTATAATAGAGTTGAGTGACGAGTTACACTCTTGCTGCGACACAGGAAGGGGAGCCAAGGGCAACGCCCTTGGGTCCTCTTTTTTATTAAATTT
>JAZUNB010000030.1:0-5318 GCA_045603925.1 Eubacteriales bacterium | reverse complement strand
ATATGACTCTACTGCTTGCAACTTTATTTCTGCACTGTATTTCTTGTTCTTGTGCGTTCTTTTTGACATAAAATAACCCCCTTAGTGTAGTCTTGAAAACTTTTTGTTTTTTCAAGTGTCTACTCTAAGGGGATTATATCATAACGCTGTCGGCTTTTCTTCTATTCTAATCTTTTATTCTAAATCTTTATACTGTTGGACCGTTCCCGTTGCGGCATCTACCGTAAACAATGCATTTTCTGTCAGCAAAAGGCCCCACTGTTCATTCCCCTTTGCATCTAAGATCCTTCCCGCATCCGAAAAGGGGGAAAGATCAGCTTCATAAACGACCTCTCCGATTTCAAAAACATACTTTTTTTGATAATCAACGGGCCCATACATCACACCGCTGTCAAAAACGAAATCCCATCTTTCATAGCCGAATTCTTCAAGGGATATTTCCTTCCCTTTGGAAATATCATAAAGCCAAACTCTTTCGGGTTCATATACACAGGTACCGATGGCTATATGATTCATGAATTGCATTCGGTTTTGACCGTTTGTAAAGGTTGTTGCCGTTGAAAGCCTTTTTTGTTCCAAATCAAAAATCATCGGATCTGACGTTTGCTCATAAATCAAAACATGATTGCCGGCTTGATGCATTTGAGAATTTACGGGGATCTCCCCTATGATCTCTTCTTTTTCCATTTCCAAATCCGTTTGAATAAGAAATGCCTTTAATGTTCCGTCGATCATACGGTGAGCGCAATAATATAAATTGTCTTTATACACAACCGCGCTGTAAACATCCTGCTCAAGCATCATTCGCTCGGAAGACAAGGTGTTTAGGTCAACAATGTCCATAAAGAGATCTGTTGCAAATCCATTTCGGTCCGGTTTGTGTCCAAAACAATAAAGCTTTCCTTGGGATGCCGTCAATGCGCCGTAGTAATTGTCCCATGGCTGTAGCTGCACCCAATTTTCTCCCGATTCTAAATTCATTGCAACATAATGATCGGTCGTATGTGCATATAAGATCGAATCAAAAATACCAAGTAAATGCGCGTTTTCCAAAATACAGATCGGCTTCTCATCGGTTCTTCTGAGTTGAAATATTCCGCTGTCATCAAATTGATAAAAAACGGTGTCGCTATAAAGGATCATCTGCGCTTCGGTTGCACACAAATGTGATTTCTCCGAAAAAGAGGAGTCCCCGTCGGATGGATCAAAACGCTGTTCCGCTTCTGTTTCCGTTGGAGTATGCGCAGGCAACATCGGGTCTTTGAGATTAGCACATCCACTCAAAATGAAGCTTAAAATCACCAGACACAAACCTATTTTTTTCATTCCTTTAATACGGCATAATCGCATACATATCAACCTCTATGGAGTGATCTATTACATTACCATATCCATCAATCTCAATATTTAACTCGCTGGTTGTCAACGCATCCCAGCAAACATATCGTTTCCCAGTGCTACTATTATTCCCGTCCGAATCATTAGAATAATAATCCCATCCATCAAACACCTTCACAAACTTATAGGTATATGTAGCACCATCTCGCACTCCTCGCATCACATTATAACCAAATGCAACCGTGGCATGGTAACTATACACAAATTCATCGGCATTATTGATTGGGTTTTCATGCCCAAACCTCAAATAAAGAGGATGCCCGTTAGTAATATGACTTGTCAAAAATGACCAATCCGCTTCATTTGATTCTTCTAGAAAAGCGCTATGTCCATTGCTTGTCGAAACCTCTCCTAATAGATCCATCACTTCATCATGATTAACCCCGCCACTATTTGCAGCTTTTGAAAAATAGCCCAATTCACATGCCTTATTACATACATTGGTAAACATCTCCAAATATGATGAGGGGAGCGTAGACGAGTTCAGTTCACGTTTCCAATACATCATAATGTTCGATATTGCTGTTATAGCACATGGTCATGTACTTTTTCATTAGAAATTCCTCCTATCTCATTATTCATACCTATATTACACATATATCACTGAGCCCACTCTTGCCATTGGACTCTCCTCTTTTCGTTTTCTCTATTTTTATTGTATCAAAGGCTTTTTTCCATTGCAATATGTTTGCTATAAATTTAATTTATTAAATTTTTTGATTTTTGGTTTAAAATCGCCGCTCTCAATCGTTATATAAAGAGGGGCATTTATTGGCGAAGGAGAAATCGAAGTTAGAGTGATAATAATCAAAAACATATAAAACCTCCCGAAGCGAACGCTTCGGGAGGTTTTCGGTTTAATATCCCAATTCTTCATTCACAAGGATCACTTTAATTCTGCCGGCCTGCCGGTGGTGATGCTGAACAAGGGCACCGCCCGTCTGGTGGTTAAAAGAGAAACTTTAGAAGATATTATTGGAAATGATGTATAAAAAGTGCGGATCATCGATCCGCACTTTTTTCAATTTAATCAGGAATACTCAGGGATACCATCCCTTCCTTGGAGAAAGAATTTTCTTTGGCCGAATACCGAATATGCCCCATAGGCCAAATCTTAATATGATACTCCTCCACCGTTTGCAATAAGATATGTTCCTGCAATTCTCTTAAAAGCTCCTCATTCGAAAGTGTTCTTTCAGGCCAATACTGTTCCCCGGCGATATGATGCACCATCGAAATCGTCCCATCAGGATTTTGGACCATTTCAGTATAAGATTCTCCCGGCACCTTTTTATATACCGCAGGATCTCCTCTATAAAAAGCAAAGATCTCTCCTTTTTCTGTATCGCTCAAGTTTTGATAATCCTCGGGCAATGGAATTTCATAATAAATCGGTTCGTAGACTCCCGCCATCTTTGTCGGTAGTAGGTATAATAAGGTCTTTTGCCCATCCTTTAATTGAGTAAACCGATGGCCTTGATATTGCAATACTTCTTCGCCGCCCATGGTATTGGGACAATAATTTTCCCGAATACGAATACTCCTCGCTTCCACTTGACCCATATAGACTTTCTCCACCTGAAACTCGGTTAAAGTATAGATTTCTTTTCCCAAATAACCATGTCTTTTTCCAAAGGCATAGCCTGCCAAAATTATGCCTTTATCATGATTTAACCAATTTTTAAGTTCCGAATAGGTTTGCGGCACACTTAAATAATCTGCCGTACTGACATCATAGAGTTTCTTGTTTGTATGATCCTCATCATCAAATTGGATTTCTCTAACCTCGGTTTTTTCAACAGCGGCCATTTCTTCTGTTATATCATCATTTTCCAATGTTTCTTTTTCTGTATATTGTTTATTTGATTGTTCGGTTTCAACAAGATCCGAAATCGCCGCATGTTCGGTTACTTTTACTTGATTACATCCACAAAGAGAAAATAACAAAACAAAAATCAAAACAAAATGAGATAATATATATTTCATCTTATGTCTCCTTTCAATTTATGGAAGACCACTTATTTAATATTCTAAACGTATCCAAATCAGTTGGATAGCCAGGAGCATTTTCTCCTTGATCCATGAGCGTTAATGATTGTGTTTTTTCTATCCAAGCAGGAGAACCTTCATAATCCTCATATTCTCGGTATGTATGTGTCAATTTGAATGCATGCCCAAATTCATGTGTTAGCATTTTCAAATGCACCGATCTACTCAAGTGATCAATGTTGTCAGGATAAATTTCAATCACTGTTGTATAAATATTTCCATCTGGATCAATTGCATCCACTAATTGATTATTTTGTAAAGTTTTAAACTTTGTTTCTCCTGCAACTGTTACACTTGATGTGGTCCCCGCTATAAGTAATGCCAATCTGTTTTGTGCATTTTCTATTGTCGGGGCTTCCACCGCAGTTATATTCAGACCAGAATGTACATCGCTCCATCTATTTAAGCAATGCTGAACATTACCGACCGTAAACATCGATGACATTGAATCATCAACATGTACCTGATAGTAGTTTGGAGAAGTTGGCCCATTGTTTTGCTCATAATACCCACCAAAGGGGGGTTGAACTCGCAAAACGCGCCATTGTTGGTTTGCGTTATATAAATACTCAGATTGAATTATCGTTCCATTTCCTCCATGTACTTCTATAGCACGAAACTCACCAGAAGATCGGCTTAACAGCGCATGAGTATATGTTTTCACTCCACTATTCGTTTCAACATTCAAATCAATTCGAAACTCTTGGCGTTTGTCTGGATGTCCTTTAGATGTAACCAATAACGACAAACCTTCTTTATATCCGGTGTTATCTACTTTAACTGCCAAACTTGGATATTCCGCCGGGAGAATCTTGTAATATCCTGAAGTCACGCCATCATAGTATACTTTTTCTAATATGAATGTTTGATTGACCGCTCCCGTAAATTCGTCTTGTATCAAACAATTGTTTACACTATCCCAAGTTAGAGCTTTATTTGAAAATTCATTTATAAAAGAAAAATAACTAGTAGAATAATTGATCGAGTAATGACTTGTTGTTTCAAAACTTGCTACTGCCCCATTTTCAATATCAACCCATCCTCTTTTAACCAATCCAGATGATGTTTCATATTGAATATAATAATAAATATGATGGTTATATTTGTTTTCTTTTTTCCCTAAGATCAATAACGGATTTTCCCCAATATAGATTTCTCCTGTTTGTAAATATGTATTTGTGGTCCCAGCACCAGATAAAACCGACGCAGAGAAATTACATATTCCGGGGCGGAAAATATCATATTGGATATAGGCGATTCCGCTCAAATTGGTATTTACGATCGGAATATAACCATACATTTCTTTATTGCCGATATACCAATAGATATATAAATACTCATACTCCCGACCCATACAGAAAAAGTCTGCACCCACCGACAATGTATATCCGGTGGAGGCGCTGACATCGGGATGAGGGGCATAATAAACGGTAGATGCCACCGTAACCTTCCCTGCTCTTACGGTTCCGTATCCGATATCCAGCGGCGTTACGGTTCCATCCCCTGCTCCGAAGGAACCGGGAGTTTCTGCGCCGATCTCTTCACGGATGGAAGGATCGATCAGAATTGTATCTGCAAATGTAATCATCCGAAAGGATGAAAGCAATAAAACAATCGTTAATAATACGGCGATCTTACGCCGATTTTTCTTTTTCATTTAAAATTCCTCCTTTATAGCGGGTTCTTTTGACTCGGAATAAAGGCTTCACTTGCCATTGGACTCTCCTCCTTTCGTTTTCTCTATTTTCATTGTATCAAAGGCTTTTTTTCATTGCAATATGTTTGCTATAAATTTAATTTATTAAATTTTTTGATTTTTGGTTTAAAATCGCCGCTCTCAATCGTTATATAAAGAGGGGCAAAAATCAAAG
>JAZUNB010000029.1:0-3664 GCA_045603925.1 Eubacteriales bacterium | reverse complement strand
TGTGGTTTTGTGGTACATCGACGGTCATCGATGTGGTGTCGGGTACATCGATGGTCATCGATGTGGTTTGGGGTACATTGATGGTCATCAATGTGATTTTGTGGTACATCGATGGTCATCGATGTGGTTTGGGGTACATTGATGGTCATCAATGTGGTTTTGAGGTACATCGATGGTCATCGATGTGGTTTTGTGGTACATCGACGGTCATCGATGTGGTGTTGGGTACATTGACGGTCATCGATGTGGTGTTGGGTACATTGATGGTCATCAATGTGGTGTCGGGTACATCGACGGTCATCGATGTGGCGTCGGGTACATTGATGGTCATCAATGTGGTTTTGGGTACATCGATGGTCATCGATGTGGTTTAGGGTACATCGATGGTCATCGATTTGGTTTAGGGTACATTGATGGTCATCAATGTGGTTTTAAAGATCTTTTTCCCTCTCCCAATCAGAAAGTTCTAAAAAACAGGAGCATTTCATATAGTCGATGGCTTCTTGACCGGCATATTCATCGGCATCTTTGAGTTCTTGAATATAACGGCGCGGAAAAGCATCATCTTCATTTACATATTTCGCTCTTTTACATTCAAAAACGGTATCTCTTACCGTCTTACAATCAGCCCATGGCGCCAAGCCCAATTGATCATAGTTGACCCGCCCTGTCGGAAAGGAATCGATGATCACATACTTTTCATCCAACGGTAAGGGATTGGCACTGATATATTTTTCCATATATTCCAATTCAATAGTAGCCATAACAAAGGTACACATAAAATCGCGCAGTTTCTTCGGCGCACGGTATAATTCATAACGCATTGCAAATCTCCTCCTATATACATTTATTATAACATTATTTTTTAAAATATCAAGTACTCGAAGTATTCTTGAATATAGGCCGCCTATACTTATATCAGTCAAATGAAGTATGGAGGTCTTGATATGAGATTGAACGAAGCTGTTTCCAAGCGAATCAAAGAACTTTGCGATGAACGAAATATGACACAATACCAGCTTTTCAAAGCAAGCGGTGTTCCTCAATCGACGCTCAGCACCATTATGAAATGTACCTTTCCCAGCATGAAACTCCATATTCTTTATGGAATCTGTGAGGGATTTGAAATCAGTTTGGAAGAATTTTTCCGTTCTCCTTTATTTGACCGCGAGAATATCATTGAAGATTAAGCATAAAAAAGAGGCACAACAATGTGCCTCTTTTTTGTTTGATCCTTATTTAAAAAGCTTTCCAAGCTTTTCCATAAAGCCCTCTTTCTTCTCAAAGTTTTTATCGGTAAAGGTTTTTGCCAATTCTTTGAGGAGGTCTTTTTGCTTTTTGGAAAGGTTACGGGGGATCTCCACCTCTACAGTGACATAGAGATCGCCCTTGGCTTTACTGTTGATACGGGTAATACCCTTTCCGCGGAAGCGGAAGGTACTGCCGGTCTGGGTGCCTTCGGGCAGGTCATACTCCACCTTGCCCTCCAGGGTAGGAACCTGGAGTTTAGCGCCCAAGGAGGCATCGGTAAGGCTGACGGGGATCTTACAATGAAGATCGGTACCCCGCCGCTCAAATAAGGGATGGGGGCGCACCTTTACGCCGATGTAGACATCACCGTCGGGACCGCCGCCGCTGCCGGCATGGGCCTGATTCCGCATAGTGAGGGTCTGACCGTCGTCGATGCCCGCAGGGATGGTAACCTTGATCTTTTTATCCTCGGTAATGATCCCGCCCTGGCAATGGGGGCAGGGGGTCTTGATCCGTTTGCCTCTGCCGCCGCAGGAGGGGCAGGTGCTCTGGGACTGGATATTGCCTAAAATGGTACGCTGAACGGAGGTGACCACACCGCTGCCGTGGCATTGGCCGCAGGTCTCCATCTCTTTTCCGTCTTTGGCACCGGTACCGTTGCAGGATTTACAGCTCTTACGGCGGCGCAAGGAAATATCCTTTTCACAGCCGAAGGCCGCCTCCTCAAAGGAGATACTGACAAAGGTTTCGATATCCTCGCCCTTACGGGGACCGCCGGAGCGGCGCCCGCCGCCACCGAATCCGCCCCCGAAGAAGGAACTGAAGACATCGCCGAAATCACCCATACCGCCAAATCCGCCGAAGCCCCCAAACCCGCCGGCACCGCCGCCGGCGCCGTAGTTGGGGTCTACCCCTGCATGACCGAACTGATCATAGCGGGATTTCTTTTCGGGATCGGACAAGATGCCATAGGCTTCATTGACCTCTTTGAATTTTTCTTCTGCGGTCTTATCATCGGGGTTCAGATCGGGATGGTATTTCTTAGCCAGCTTCCGATAGGATTTTTTGATCTCATCCTCGGAAGCGCTTTTATTCAGCCCCAAGACCTCATAATAATCGCGTTTTTCTGCCATAACTTACTCCATGAGAAATTTCGGGCAAGGGGATCCTTGCCCGAAATGAAAATTAGTCAACATCCTTAAAATCAGCGTCGTAAACACCGTCGGCATTACCGCCGGGAGCGGCGCCTGCGGCGGGATCGGCACCGGGAGCGGCGCCGGGGTTCTGGGCATAGATCTTGGAGGAGAGCTCATAGACCTTATTCTGCACCGCCTCGGTAGCGGCCTTGATGGCCTCGGTATCGGTACCCTTCAGGGCTTCCTTCAGCTTCTCGATCTCGGCGTTTACCCCTGCCTTATCGGCCTCATCCAGCTTATCGCCTGCATCCTTCATCAGCTTTTCGGTCTGGTAGACCATCTGATCGGCATTATTGCGGATCTCGATGGATTCCTTCAGCTTCTTATCCTCAGCCGCGCAGGCCTCGGCATCCTTCACAGCCTTTTCGATCTCTTCCTTGGAGAGATTGGTGGAGGCGGTGATGGTGATCTTCTGCTCCTGACCGGTGCCCAGATCCTTCGCGGATACATTGACAATACCGTTGGCATCGATATCGAAGGTCACCTCGATCTGAGGCACACCGCGGGGAGCGGGAGCGATACGGGTAAGCTGGAACTTACCCAGAGTCTTATTGGCGGCGGCCATTTCACGCTCACCCTGCAATACATGGATCTCTACGCTGGGCTGGTTATCCGCGGCAGTAGAGAAGATCTGGCTCTTCTTGGTGGGGATGGTGGTATTCCGATCGATCAGCTTGGTGAAGACGCCGCCCAGAGTTTCAAGACCCAGGGACAGAGGAGTAACATCCAGCAGCACGACGCCCTTCACATCGCCGCCCAACACACCGCCTTGGATCGCGGCGCCGCAGGCAACGCACTCATCGGGGTTGATGCCTTTATGGGCTTCCTGACCCATAAACTTGCTGATGGCTTCTGCTACTGCGGGGATACGGGTGGAACCGCCCACCAGCAGGACCTTCTTCACATCGGAGGTCTTCAGATCGGCATCGGAGAGCGCCTGGCGAACAGGGCCCATGGTGGCTTCCACCAGATCAGCGGTCAGTTCATTGAACTTAGCGCGGGTAAGGGTCATATCCAGATGGAGAGGACCGGCAGGGCCGCCGCTGATAAAGGGCAGGTTGATATTGGTGGACATTCCGCTGGAAAGCTCGATCTTGGCCTTCTCGGCGGCTTCCTTCAGGCGCTGGGCGGCCATGCGGTCGGCCTTGAGGTCGGTGCCGTTTTCCTTCTTGAAGGCGTCGGCCACATAATCAATGGTGCGCTGGTCGAAGTCGTCG
>JAZUNB010000028.1:0-1730 GCA_045603925.1 Eubacteriales bacterium | reverse complement strand
TAAGACCGCTTGGCCCCCGACTTCCCGCCCTGATTCCCGCCTTTGATAATATCCTGCCCGCGTTGTTCGGCGCGCTGGGTGTGGTGTATATCTCCCGCAATTGGAAGCTGGCCATTGCTCCCGTTTCGGTGATGCTGGCCATCTATATCATCCTGCCTGCATTGGGTGTGGGCGGTCTCGACGGTTTGGTGGGCATCTTTGTCCCCGTTGGCGCTATTATCGCCATCGCCGTTGCCCGCGTATTGTATAAGAAAGGAAAACTCTGATGATGATTTTTTGGATCCTTTTAGGGCTTTTGGGGCTCTTTTTGGCGGTGGTATTGATCCGCACCGCTCTTTTCCGCCCCTTGCCCGAGCCCCAAGCCGATACGGCGGCGGTGGACTATGACGCCGAAAAGGCGGTGCGCGACCTGCAGGCCATGATCCGTTGCCGCACCGTTTCCGATAAAGACCCCGCTAAAGAGGACGAAGGGGAATTTGAAAAGCTTTTAGATCTTCTGCCGGAATTATTTCCGAATATTTATAAGACCTGTACCCTCCACCGTCCCGATCGCAGAGCCCTGCTCTTTCATTGGAAGGGCAGGGAAGAGGGTGCGCCTACCGTCTTGATGGCCCATTATGATGTGGTCTCGGTGGTGGAAGAGAATTGGCAGAAGCCTGCCTTTGAGGGGATCATTGAGGATGGGGTTCTCTGGGGCCGCGGCACTCTGGATACCAAAGGCACCTTCAACGGTGTCCTTCAGGCGGCGGAAAACCTCATTGCCAAAGGCTTTGTCCCCCAAAATGATATCTATCTCGCCTTCGGCGGCGATGAAGAGATCAACGGCAACGGTGCTCCCGCTACCGTCAAATGGTTTGAAGAGCAGGGCATCCGCCCCGCCATGGTCGTGGATGAAGGCGGCGCAGTGGTGGAAAATGTCTTCCCGGGTGTGAAGCGCGCCTGCGCGGTGGTGGGAACTGCCGAAAAGGGCATGATGAATGTTTCCTTTGAGATGCATAGCCAAGGGGGCCACGCCTCCTCGCCTCCTGCCAAAACAGTCGTCGGGAAGCTCTCTGCCGCCTGCGTCAGAATGGAAAAGAATCCTGCTCCCCGCAAGCTGACCAAGCCCATCGCGGAGATGTTTAATGTATTGGGTCGCCATTCCACCTTCCTTTATAAAATGATCTTCGCCAACCTCTGGTGCTTTATGCCTCTTCTGGATCTGATCTGTAAGAAGAACGGCGGCGAGCTCAACGCCATTTTGCGTACTACCTGCGCCTTTACCACCATGCAGGGCAGTAAGGGCCTTAATGTGATGCCGCCCCATGCAAGAATGACCGCCAATATGCGGATCATCAGCGGGGAGACGGTGGAGAGTACCTTGGAGTATGTCCGCAAGACCGTCAATGATCCCGCCATCGAGATCACCTGTATGGAGGGCAATAACCCTTCGGCCGTCTCCCTCACCGATTGCCCTCAATGGACGCAGCTGCAAGAGGCGATCGCAGGAACCTGGAAGGGGGCGCTGGTTTCCCCTTATCTGATGTTTGCCTGCAGCGATTCCCGCCATTACGGCGCGATCAGCGATCATGTGTATCGCTTTTCCGCTATGGCGCTCTCCAAAGAGGAGCGGGCCACCATCCACGGTAATGATGAGCGGATCCCCCTGGAGACCATCGGGAAAACGGTAGAGTTTTATTTACGACTCATTCAAAAAAGATAAATCAAAAACCGCTGACGCAAGTCAGCGG